>CAYRFL010000008.1:0-63198 GCA_964423515.1 uncultured archaeon | reverse complement strand
GAACATTATAAATATGTCTAATTGCCGTGACTTTTGCTCTGGTGGTTTATTTTGGTTCATATGAGAGCTGATCGGAGCCCATTAGTACAGGCACAGGCTATCCTGGCATTGGCGGGTCTCCTCGTCACACTCTACCTTGTGTTAAGGGACATCATGGAGGGCGATTACTGCCCGAAGCTCTTCGGCATTCCTGCGTGTTACGTCGTTCTCGTCTCGTTCCTCCTGGTCCTTCCGGGCTTGCTGCTGCGGGGCCGAAGGATTCGCCGGGTGTTCTATGCCACCGGTGCCATATCCGGTTTCCTCATAGCCGTTTGGTTCTCCGCAAACCAGCTCCTCGACCTGAAGCAGTGCCCGAAGTGGTTCGGACTGCCACTCTGCTATGTATCGCTTCTGACCTTCGGGGCACTTGTGTTGCTGTGGATCTTAGCAATGGCCAAGAAGAAGGCGTGAACCCGTCGCTGAGGTATCCCAGGATACTTTCACCCCTTCAGACATATACAACGAGGGCGTGCGAGCGAAGTGATTGCACGCCCTCGCTAGAGACCTCCATTAATCATAATATTGAGGGTCGATGTCCCATCGACCTCAGGCCCGGCACGGGCCCATCTTATTCATATTGTTATTTTGGTATCGGGCCGCCGCCCACTGCGTTCCGTTGCATCAAGATGCAACTGCGCCCTCGGCACGTTAGCCTACGGGCGTTTGCTGTC
Source organism: uncultured archaeon (assembly GCA_964423515.1). Classification (GTDB taxonomy): domain Archaea; phylum Thermoplasmatota; class Penumbrarchaeia; order JASLWR01; family JASLWR01; genus CAYRFL01. The sequence continues at coordinate 62,488 of CAYRFL010000008.1, read as the reverse complement.
GCTCGGCGGCCCTTCAATTGAAGAGAACTCACCTAACGATAGTGTCAAGCTGTCGGTTAAATCCTATTTCTCGCCGACCATGATTTGACAGAAATATTGGGGGGTTAAATTAATTCGGGATAACATAGCTGTGAACCCGTCGCTTTCATTGGATCGAGCATCATTTCCCGGGCAAGTTTTAAATACACCGTGATTCTACTCCATTCTCGATGTACATCCATTCCTGGATACTGCTTTTCGTGAGCTTTCTGGCAGGCGCGGGTGGAGCAGTACTGGTAGTGTTCGGATTCAAGAGCTACCACAGGTTCCAGATAATCAACGACACGCCGACATCCAAGCTCCGCTCCATGGCCATGGGCCTCGTGGAGATATACGGGCAGGTCACGGGCACGCAGTTCCTTCGCTCGCCCTTCTCGAACTCCGAATGCGTCTATTACAGATATGTCATCAAGGAATATCGAAAGCATACGAGAACCGATTCCAAGGGGCGCACCCATACATACTACAGCTGGGACACCGTGGGCGGAGGAGCTAGGGCCATTGAGTTCATAACCAGGGACGATACGGGAGAGGCCATGGTGAATCCCACCGGAGCCGACATCGACGCAAGGTGCAAGAAGGTCTTCTATCAGCAGTCCCACTACGGCTCCTTCTCGACCATTCTGGGCTTCCTGGATTCTTTCACCGGGGATGAGAAAAACAACGCGGACGTTTCCGGGTGGGGATTGACCGAGATGGGGAACAGGCATTTTCACGCAAGGGTCGGCGATCGGAAGTATTTCGAACATTTTCTCGAACCCGGCGAGTCCATCTACCTGATGGGAACCGCCTCAAACCGCTCTGACGCCCCGAACGGCGTCGTGATAGGCAAGGGGGAGAACGAACCGACCTTCATTATCTCATACAAGAGCGAGAAGGAACTTCTCTCTGGACTGAAATGGAAGATACTGGGACAGTTCGTGGGGGGAAGTCTCCTGGTAGTGGGCGCAGCCGTGTTGACATTTATAGTATTCACAATTATCCAATGAAGTAGACGGAGGTTTAAGCTTGGAGCTGATCGGAATAATCATAATAGTGATATGTGCACTCGTACTGTTGATCCTTCTGGGATATTTCGTATCTATATACAATGCCCTGGTCAGGCTGAAGAAGAATATAGACAAGGCATGGAGCAACATCGACGTGCTCCTCAAGCAGAGGGTGGACGAGCTCGGAAAGCTCATGAAGACCGTGGGAGAGTTCATGAAGTTCGAAAAGAACGTCCTTACGGAGGTCACAGAGGCGCGGACCGGTTTCCTCAGCGCGAATTCGGTCTCCGAGAAGGCCCGGGCCGACTCGGTCATCACATCAGCCCTGAAATCCCTCTTCGCCGTGGCCGAGAACTACCCTGACCTTAAATCCAACCAGAGCTTCCTGCAGTTCCAGAGCAGGATATCCGAGCTGGAGAACCAGATCGCGGACCGCAGGGAATTCTACAACGATTCCGTGAACACCTACAACATCAGGATCGCCCAGATACCGCATGTGATCGTCGCCAGGATGCTCCATTACGATGAGAGGGAGCTCTATCAGGTCGCCGACAGCGACCGACAGGACGTTGCCATTGAGTTCAATTGAGATGAACGAGCGAAAATCCTGCTCACCGAAATGTGCCGCCACTCCCTGCCGGACGGATTTCTGATAACATATCGTAAATAAGAATAAAATCGTTATCCCCGCACAAGTAACCTGGCCCTGCCCATACTGGATAGAGGTAATGAACATGTCCTGGATACATGAGATAGAATACGATGAGGCGGCCGATGAACTGCGAGAGATATACGATGAACTGGTGAAAAGCCGGGGCAAGGTGGCCAACGTCCTCCGGGTGCAAAGCCTGCTGCCCCCGTCCATTCGACGGCATATGGATCTCTACATGACCCTGATGTTCGATCGTTCCGGACTTACCCGCGACGAGAGAGAGCTCATCGCAGTTGCAGTATCGGCCGAGAATGGATGTGATTACTGCCTGTGCCATCACAGCGAGGCACTTCATCATTACTGGAAGTCCCACGATCGTATCCGAAAGGTTATCGAAGAGGATGGCGATGCGCATTTGAGCAACAGACAGCTCGGCATGGTGGAATACTCGAGGAAGCTTACCGCAAACCCGGAGGATATGAACGAGGGGGACGTTGAAAATCTGCGTCGCGCCGGCCTAACGGACGAAGAGATACTCTCTGTGAACCTCATCGCCGGTTACTTCAACTTCGTGAATCGCCTGGCCCTTGGCCTGGGCGTCGAGTTCACGCCGGACGAGGTTTCGGGGTACAAGTACTGATGTTGTGAATGCGATCTCACAGTCGGGTATGACATGATGAGGTATTAAAATGCTTCCAAGGGTGATAATCCATAACGCTGTCAGCCTCGACGGCCGCATCGATCATTTCAAGGCGGACGTGGGACTCTACTACGAGCTGGCGATGAACTGGGGGGAGGATGCGACGCTTGTGGGGACCGATACGTTACTCGAAGCCGAGGATGAGATACCGGCCGAGGAAGAATGCCATGGGAAACCGCCCAGGAAGGTGCCGGGTGACGCAAGACCCATTCTGGTGGTTCCGGACAGTAGAGGTAGAATCGGATGCTGGCATTACTGGCAGAGGCAGCTCTACTGGCGGGATGTGGTGGTTCTCTGCTCGGAGAGCACGTCTGCGGAATACATAGACTACCTCGAGATGAGGAATATACAGTGCGTGATCGCCGGGGAGGATAGAGTCGACATGCGCTCTGCCCTCGGGGTGCTCAAATTGCATTACGGCGTCGAGACCGTCAGGGTGGATAGCGGCGGAACCCTCAACGGCATTCTGCTTCGCCAGGGCCTGGTTGACGAGGTCAGCCTTCTCATTCACCCCAACCTCGTGGGAGGTCTGTCTCCGAGATCCTTCTTCAGGGCAAAGGACCTCTCATCGCCCGAGGGGGTCCTACCGCTCAAGCTGGTCCATTTCGAGAAGCTGCGCAACGACATTTTGTGGCTCAGATACGAGGTCATCAAATAGTCGAGATGTTCCATCGATATGGCTGTCCGGATCCCTGGCATATACTCACTTGCGGACAAGTCCTCATAGCAATCCTTTTCGTGTAAATCCGTCCCATTCTGGCACGTCTTTACATCTTATCAACGGTGCGAACTTGTTTCGCAGCTTGACAATGTTCGCGGTATCTTGCAGCCCGCAGGCACACTTGCTGAGGGCTCAAGGGCATCTTGATGCCCTGGAATGGAATGGGAGCCTGTAGATTTCGCTTGCGAAATCGAAGGCTCAGTTGAGCCCACGGGGGTCAACGGAGTAAAGCGGGAGCCCGTAGGGATACTTCCCGAGGGCTCAGGCGTATCTTTGATGCGCCAGAGTGTAACGGGAGCCCCGTAGGGGACCGATACCGCTGAATACGAAGACGGTCACTCTGTTCCCGTCTTCACATGTATCTTTCCCGTGTGGAGCCACGGCGCAATATAGAAATATCACTAGCCGGGTAGAGGGAGCCGAGGGTGTGAATCATCCCGGAGGAATGCGGTTGTCCAAGCAGAAAACAAGTTACTATACGGGTCATGTGTACCGGGGATTCGAGGCCGGATTCGTGGAGGGGGCCGTGGCCATGGAGGACGGATATGTGGTCGAGGAAGGCCCCTCACATTCCTTCAGGACCCTTGACGGTAACAAGGTCGAACGCAACGTCATAATCGCACCCCTGTTCTTCAACGCCCACACACATCTCGGTGATTCGTTCATAACCGATACCATATCGGGCGGCCTGGAAGGGATGGTGATACCGCCGCACGGCATAAAGCATCAACGTCTCCGGGATGCATCCGTCGAGCGTATTGCGGAAGGGATACTGCAGGAGATGAAGGGAATGGCCCGCTCAGGCACAGGGTTCTTCTGCGAATACAGGGAAGGGGGGCTCTCGGGTCTCGGGGCAATGAGCACGGCACGAAAAAGAGCGGAGGAAGTGGGAGCATCCGTGCCCGAGGCTCTTGTTCTCGGAAGACCCGCTGGTGAACCGATGACGGAGATCGAAGCCATAATGGATCGTTCCGACGGTATCGGATTGAGCTCTCTTTCGGACTTCGAGCCGGAAACCATCGAATGCATGGTGCGAAGGACCAGGGACAGGGGGAAGATCTTCTCGGCACATCACAGCGAGGGCAGGCGTGAAAAGATCGATTTTCCCATCGAGTCCCGCGTTTGGCCCCTGGTACACATGAGCTGCGCGACGCCCGGGGATATCGACGCCGTCGGAGCATCGGGACTACCGGTGGCGCTCTGCCCCCGCAGCAATCTCATGTTCTCCCTCATGCCCAATGTCCATCACATGGTCGAGGCCGGACTGGAGATACTTCTGGGTACCGACAATGCATTCATAACCAGACCGGACATGTTCACCGAACTGGACATACTCTTTCGAACCTACATGCACATGGCTCCGGAGGATTCCGGACCCGTCGATCCGGCAGTAAGGACGCTGTACCGGGCCTCACTGGGAATTCCCCTTCTCCGCCACGGCATGGAGAACCTCGGGGGAAGGAGAAAGGAGGCCTTCGGAGCGGGATACGAGATGGCGGTGAACGGAATATCGGAGGGGCGGAAAATACCGTATCAGGCCATCAGGAACAGATTCGGGGCCGGCACCGGGCAGGTGGAGTACTTCATGGTCAACCGGGCCTCGGCCGCGGACATCATCTCGGTCAGGATGCCTGGCACCCACCGAGGGCATCGGACTGAATGAAATTGGGTCTATCAACCAAAAGACTGATGGCGACAGGTGGAATAAGAACACGGAAATGACTGATTTCCGGAAAGGACCCGGAGTGGGCATATGGCATGCATGAATTCAAAACGAAGCGGTCACGGAACCCTCGTAATTGCATTGATCCTCATCCTGTCACTTCAGTCATTCATAACCTGTCACGTCGGCGGAGGGCCGCCGGAAGAAGGAGCTGAAAGGACATTGCCCCTGATGGGAAAGAAGATAGTCATTGACCCGGGACACGGACTGTATTACAAGGACGGAGGATGGCATTATCAGCGTCCGTACTGCTGGGGGGTCGTGGAGGACGAACTTACTGTGGAGATAGCCGCATACCTCTGCATATATCTCGAGGAGCGCACGGGGGCCGAGGTCTTCGTGACGCGGGAGCTCGACAAGGGGGCCGGCACGGGTATTTCCGGACACCCGAAATGGCAGGAGGGAGCATGGTGCCATCTGCGGGATACAATGGGTTATTCAGGCCTGGGCTCTCTTAACCAGGACCTCAACATACGTCCCGATTATGCGAACTCTGTGGGAGGCGACATTTTCATCTCCATACACACCAATGCAGGGGGCGGCTCGGCCCGTGGGACCATGACGCTATGGGGAGGACAGGACGCCGGTAGCGGTGGCGGATCGCCCGGCAGCGACAAGGCCCTTGCGGATGATATCCATCCACCGGTGGTATTGGAATGCGGCACCAATGACAGGGGCGTCTGGAAGGACGAGGACATGTCGGGATTCTCGCTGGCCGTCCTTCGGGAGACAGATATGCCAGGCTGCCTCGTGGAGGTGGCATTTCACGACAATTACGACGATAACCAGTTGCTTCAGCAGGATTGGTTCAAGGAAGCGGCCGGTCAGGGAATGTTCTACGGCATATTCGACTACTACTCTCTGCCAAGGCCGGACCCGGACCTTCCCGACATCGTCCACGAGCTCACCGAAATGGCAACTGACGGTGATGCGGATGTCGAGGAGGTCAATCCGCATATCGCGGAGCTGGACTCCGGCCAGGTCGCTGTCGTGCGGGAGAGAAGAAAGACGGACCGCTGGGAGATCGTCCTGTCAATTACCGGGGACAGGGGCCTTACCTGGGAAGATGATATCATTACCGTAACGGGCTCTCCCGGTACGTTGGGTGCACCATCCTTCGCCGAGACAAAGAACGGAACCTTCTTCCTGGCGTTCGAAAGAGATATGGGCGGCCTGGGCCGATTATGTTACATACGCTCCTTCAATGGTGGAGATACCTGGACAGGCGAGACAGAACTGCCGACCATGCCGGGATGCAATGTCAGCTCTCCCACCGTTTACAGAACCGCCTACGGAACGCTGTGGTGCTCCTTCGCGGCCGACGGCCCCGACGGAGGTGTTTTCTTCTGTTACTCGGTGGATAACGGGGATAGCTGGAACGATCCGACACGCCTTTCCGACGCCGGCTGTTGCGCGGGAAGGGTATACAATTACCAGGACACGGACGGAATGCTGTGGACGGTATGGGCGCAAAGGGAGAATGAAACGGGAAAATGGTGTATCTATGCGACGAGCTCACCGGGATGGACCGGATGGCCCGCAGCGGCTCCGCTGGGAAATGAAAGTCATTTCGACCTGCGCGAGCCCGCCCTGGGAGAGCTGAACGGGGACCTGGCTCTCTTTTACACCAGCGACCGGACGGCGGACGAAGAGATGAACGGAGATATTTTCTACAGGACGAGCGATGACGGGATCTCGTGGGGCTGGGAGAAGCTTCTAACTCCGAATACGGATGACGACCATCATCTCGCCACCCTTGCCTGCAGCGACGGCAGGCTTTGGTGCTCCTTTTCCAGTCAGAACGGAACGGGAGGGGCCCCGAGAACATATATTACAAACAATGTCACTGATGCGGGCAACCGCCCGCCCTCGGGCAGGCTGATGACGGAGGACGGCAGCGTGATGAACAATCTCACACCCGCCCTTCGTTTCAATCTTCTGGACCCCGATGGCGACGAGGTTACGGGGGAGGTATTCCTGCGGGAGATGGGGACCCCCGGAAGTATCATCTCCTCGCCGTTGGATAACTCGAGCTGTTACATTTTCCGAGAGCCGCTTCTGGATGCCTCCTGGTATGAATGGTGGCTACAACTGACCGACGGTAAGGAAGGCGGCGGCTCTGCGACCGAGGTGCGCACCTTCTTCCCGGATGTGAACTATCCCCCGGAGATACTTGGTATGGACCCGAGTTCCGGAAGCGTTCTTCCCTGGGATACGGAAAGCGTTAACCTTGGCTTTAGCGTCCTGGACGGGGACCACGATGAACTGTTGATAACGGTACACGTCACGGGTGACCCTGACGGCGGTCCGGGAAACTGGACGGAGGTTTACCGGGATGTGGGTGTGAAAGGAGGAGATTTCACCGTCGCCTTGAAGGCGGGCGCCTCGCTGCCGTCACCGGGCCAGTGGCTGTTCTGGAGGGTATCGGCAGTGGACGAGAACTGCACCACGGCCGAATCCGCCGTTTGCTCCCTGGGATTGGAAACCGCACCGAAGAACCTGCCGCCCCTGGTCCCGTCCCTGTCCAACCTTACGGTGGAAAAGGGAGATACCATATCTCTCTCGGCCGCGAATTCCACAGACCCCGAGTGCGGAGAGCTGGATGTCGCGTGGTGGCTCTTCAACGTAACGGGAACCGCGGATCCCTGGAACGATAGCTTCTCTACACTTCATCTCCATTGCTTCCTTTCACGTTCGGAAACGACCGATTTCACACCTACCTTATATGAAACGGGAATATATCTGGTGCAGCTCAACGTAACGGACCGGGGAGCCTATCTCGATCCTCCCGTAGCTGCAACGGGCAGATGCATCATTCACGTTGTGGACCGCGATGTCGATTCGCAGCCGAGGGGTGAGATATTCGGCCCGGGGATCTCCGCCCAGGGCGTGGATACCACCTTTAGCTACCTCATATTCGATGAGAACGTTTCTACCTCCAACGTCTCCTGGTGTATAAGGCTGGGCGGAACGGAGCGATACTTTCATACCGGTGACCTGTCCTATCGATTCTCGCTCCCGGGGGATTATGACCTGACCCTGAGCATCCTCCTTGCGAACGGGGACAGGATCGTTCTCCGTCGTAACGTGACCGTAATGTCCAGGGAAGAATGGGATGCGGCCTGGAGCGTGAGCCTAGTTCCGTCGGGGAATATCAAGAGAGGGCAGACCGTGTTCTGCACCATGGCCATTCCCGATTTCGCGGAAGGGGGGCTCACCATCGACTGGACGTTGAGGATCTCGGGAGAGAATATGTCTCTTGCATCCGGAACCGGTGCAAGCTGGCTGTTCGCCGCTGAGATGCCGGGAGAGTACGTGATAGAGGCACGGGTGGAGTACGAGGGGGTCTCATTCTCGAACGAACATTCGCTAACGGTATCGGAAGACATCGGGAAAAAAGGACCCGCCGATGAGGAAGATGCAGGGGGAATGATGGACCTTGGTTCAGGTTTTCCGTGGCACATATTCCTCTTTATACTCCTGGGAGTTATGTCAGTGGGAGCCTGGTTTCTGGTCATAAGGGAACGAAGGAAGAACGGGAACGAACCGGAAGAGAGCACTTCACATCCGCGAGCCGGAAATGATGGAGATGCTCAGGACCACGCGGTACTAGAAGAAAACAATCGCGATTAGCGGTTTGAAACCCGGTCTGCCAATTCTAAAAGCGACCATCAATACTGGATGGATTTATCCCTAAATAGGTCAGTTTCTACTTGCCATCCCCTCAGGTCGCAGACTCGGGGGGCTCCACAACGATCCACAGCATCATCCCGACCTGACTGCCGTCCGGGTCCTCTATCAGGGAACCTTTCAGAACTGCCTCCAGGCTGCTTCCGCTCTCGTGCAGAAGATGGAACCTCTGGCCTTCCGCCCCTCCGGAGGTCCGTATCCCATTTATTACGGATTCCACCCTCTGTTTATCGTCTTCGGAGAAAACCGCAAGGATGCTCTGGTCCTGCAGGTTTTCGGATACCTTGCCTATGATCTCCTCCATTGCCGTGTTTATGCCGGTTATCCTGCCCTCGATATCCGTTATCACGACGCCCTCCTTGACGAGATTGGCCACCTCGAGTATCACCGGGTGAGGCGCCATGGGGGGAAGCTGGGCCATGACGGGCGGAGGGGCACCCAGGTCCCTCGTCTCCACCTTCTGGACCACCATGAGAAAACCGTCCAGACTGTCACGCTCCTCACCCATGGTGGAGGCATCCAGCTTGACGGGAATGACGCTATTGTCCCGATGGACCAGCTCAGTCCTGATGCTGACCACGGAATGCGGCCCCTTCAATCCCGAGATTATCCTTTCGAGGTCCTCCTTGTGGCCGGGCGAGAAAAAATCTCTAAGGGGTCTGCCCTTTATGGCCGAATCCCCGCTCGCCCCCGCATCCGCTCCCGAGGCCGTATCTTTTGAATCCGGTCCCGTGGAGGGAGGCTGCTCACCGGGGGAGGTTATCTCTCCCCCCATCGGCATTCCGTCCTTCTTGGCCGCTAGCTCATCCACTATGGCAGCAAGCGCATCCACCTTGGCAGCAAGCCCGTCATCCAGAGCGCCCGACCCGGGATCTCCTTCCGGCATTTCCCTTCCCACGGGCACGCGTGCGGGCTCCAGTGCAGGCAGAGGTGTTGATGAAGTGACGGGGGGCGCCGGTTCCTTGAAAGCGTTTGGCGCATCATCATATCCGATCATGAAGAGGAATGCGTTGTTCACCTCGGTGATGATTCCCTGGGGATCGGTGGATATGATGCCCTCGGAGCTGTATGTAAGCGGGGACTGTCCTCTCAGGCCGTCGATATACCTGCCATCCTCACCAACGCCGGGTACCGAGGGCTTGATGAAATCGGAGGGGAGGGGGGCATGGACCAGAGCGCCCGAAGCCCCGGCCTTCCTCCCGGGCCTGGGGATCGGCCCCGGCTTCAGGGCCAGCAGCACCTCGTTGAAGAGCTCCTCCGGCATGTTCTCCTCGAGGCCCGATATGTCGAAAATATCCCCCAGCCACGGACACTTGTCTATGCCGATGGGTATGAGGAAACAGAACACTTTCTCCTTTTTCGAGTTCTCCACCGCCAGCACCTTGACGCTTCTCGATATGGAGGTCTCGTCGTGGCGCCTCAAGGTCAGTTCCTCGGTCCTCTCCCACGAAACAGCACCGTCCCGAAGTATCTTCCTGAGCAGGTCCACCGATTCACCTGTAAAAAGAGAGGTCACGCTCATTCCCACCACTCCCTTGTCCTCGTATCCCAGGAATACGTCGAAGCTTTCGTTGGCATCCACTATGGTGCCGTCGGATGACACGACGATTATAGGTTCGGTCAGCCTTGAGAACAGGTTTCTGTACAAATCGTCTCCCATGTTACGATTACCGTCCCGCGCGCGATGGCGCCTACCCCGTAGGCGTGATGTTGCTCATTTCCCCTTTTCCCCGATTATGAGAAAGGTGATTACTCCTAATTGTGCTCCTAATCATTAACCTTTTCTGTTCACATTGTGTTCAAACTCCACTATCAGGACCATTTGACACCCATTCCCCATATTGGATGTTGCTTCCATTCGCATCCACCGGGTCTTCACAGAATCGGTATGTATTAATATGCACATTGGATTATGCCGAGGGTCCGGCGGGAATGCTCCGTGACCTCTTCGGACGATGAACGATATGGCATTACGTGGTGAATGATCATGGGATTGTTCGATAAACCCGGAAAGACAAAAGACCATCCCCTTCGAAGGGCAGATGATATGAGGAAGAAGGCGCAGGATGCCGCAGACAGGAACGACCATGAAAGAGCTTCCGAGCTCTACTTCCGCGCTGCTGAACTCTACGGCGATGAAGGTGAGTTGTACTGGCAGAAGTACTCCGAGAGCTGGGGGTGGTCAACCAGGGCCAAATCGCTGTCCGGGGAGGGGGCGGAGGATTTCCTCAAGTGTGCTGAATATTACGACAACTCCATACGGGCGGACAACGGAGCTCTTCAGCACATCTCGGATGAAGAAACCGGTCATTCCGTTACAGAGGGTAACATGCGGTTCACGGAAGGGGACAGGTACACGGCCCTGGCCAACGCCGAGGTGGAACGGGCAAATAAAAGGTCGGGGAGAAAGAAGGCCGAGCACCTCCGCCGGGCGGCCGAGTTCAGGCTCAGCGGCGCGCAGACCATGAGGCTCGCTGCCGAGCTTTCGAAGGGGGATGGACGCATGGAGGGCTATTACAACAGGCTGGGCATATACCACAGGGACCGCTCGGGATATCATTACTACCGCGGGAGCGCAGAGCGGGAAATGGACGATGCCCTCTCGGCGCTAAATGAATTCGAACAGGCCCTCCGGGAGCGGAAGACCGCAATGGAGATGTTGAAACGCTCGTTGAAGATCCGATCGGACCGCAGCGTGAAGGACAACCTGAAGCAGGACAGGGCCATGGCGAAGACGCTAAAGAAGGATATTGCCAGAATCTCGAAGGATGCCGAGCTGGCCCGGAAGCGCCTGGAGGCCGCGGCCTTGGCGGGAACCCCAAAGCTCAACGTGGAGGTCCGGACCGTGGAGGGATTGGTCCAGAACCTCGTTTCCACCATATCGGTCGTCCTGACCAACGCGGGAGACGGCGAGGCCAGAAGTGTGAGCATCGAGATACAATCCCCGTTCCTCCAGGGCGAGAAGCGCGCGGATGCGGGCAGCATTGCCCCGGGGATCAGTACGGACGTGGGGCTTTCCGTGGTCCCCGTGAAGGCGGGCAGGCCCAAGGCCAGGCTCACGGCAGCGTATCTGGATGCCAGGGGAAGGAAGTACGGGATCAGGGAGATGGCAAACCTCGATGTGGCCGATCCCGAGGAGAGCAGGCCGCCCCCTACCACCATATACAACGTTACGGGCGACTATCTGGCAGAGGGCGCGTCCAAGGTGGATGTCAGGGACAGTGTGATACAGCGGTCCAACATCGGAAAGGACATTACCGTAAAGAAAGGACTTGACGAGGGGGAGTTCCGGAAGGCCGTGGACGGGCTGGACGAGAAGGAAGAGGCGAGAGCGGCCAGGATCGAGAAAGGCCAGAAGGCTATCAGGGAGGACCTGCGCTCGCTCAAGAGACAGCTGGCGAGGGACCTTCAAAGGCTACTGCGCGAGATGCCCTATCCGGCAGAAATACGGAAGGAGCGGGGCATGGTGCTCATGGAATACCGCTGCGGGAGCTGCGACAGGTCGATCGGAGAGGTGAAGGACAGGAGATGGACCAGATGGATGCACATGGCGGTGGCGGGGGCCATGGTGGGGGCCGGGGTGGCCACCCTGCGTCCCGAGATGGGTATGAAAGGGGTAAAAAGATTGTACGAGGACCTATCCGGTAAACCGCTGGACGACCTTCCCAGGGAGAGGCTCTTTCTCACAACGGAGGAGAGGGACGCCATGGTGGCCCGGCTGCGGGGGCAGGGCATACTCGGTGAGCTGAAACACTGCCCGGAATGCGGGAGGTGGGTATGCGGTGAATGTTTCGACGAGGACGAAGGGGTGTGCAACGAGGACCTGTGGTGATCGATGAGGGATCGGGTACTTTTTATCTGATAATGCGTAATGAGTGCGATATGAGCGTTGACTTGCTCTCTTCTGCAGGAGGACCCGATAGCCGGGGCGGGGAGGAGGGGTGGTGTAGGCGCACACGGGTCCGATACCATAAATAAATGGTCATTTGTTTTATTTCTCAGTCCAAGCAGTATGGGGGCGGATGCGACGACAGTGCATCCGCCTCCACACATTTGTTCGTGATAGTGATACCAAATTCGTATCTCTTGTATCGAAGGCCCGCTTAACCATTACAGCTGTTTTTTCACCAACGCGCAACTACTGAAGCCCTCCGAAGCCCGGGGGTACCGGCGGAGATGGTGGTAGATCCTGGCCCATGGGTGGGACCCCCACCAGCGGTGGTGGGAGCTTCAGGTTGTTCCCGCACATGATGCAGAAATCGGCATTTGTCCGGTTGACGGCATTGCAACGAGAGCAGTTGACGAGCTGCTGCGGTTGGGTGAACTGGGGGGCCTGATGCGGGATCGGTATGGATTGGCCCGCACCGCAGAGCGCACAGAAGGCGGCGTCCACCGCGGCCAGCGGAGCACCGCATTTGATGCACTTTTTCTCGGATGTAGGAGGCGACGGCGGGACTTTTGTTCGAGCCTTTTCCTCTTCCTCGTCGTCATCCTCGTCGTCTTCATCTTCGTCGTCGTCCTCGTAATCGTCAGACGCACGGCGACGGATGATCAGTACGACGACGATTATTACGATGAGAACTCCGGCTCCAATGGCGATCCACAACCAGGGAAAGGAGGATTGTCCATCGTTTCCATTATCTCCAACCCCGGATTTATCCATTACACCTGAACCTATTATGTCCTCCCTGCTTTCCAACCCTTCTACATTACCTTCGGAGTCTGTTTTGATAAACCAGATATCATCATTTCCATTTTGCTCGGTTGTTCCGATAATCGCAAATCCGCCATCATCTGTTAATATTAGAGACGAGGCTTCATCTTCACCTTCTGATCCATAAATTCTACACCACTTCTTATTTCCATTTGAATCCAACTTAATCAAACAGATATCGGAATCATGAGATGCACGGAAATCACCCCACTGACCCAATATTATATAATCACCATTATTTGTAATCACAACCGATTTACTCCAATCGTTTTGATCTTTGATTCCAAACGCGCGTTTCCATTTTATTTTCCCCTCAGAATCAGTTTTTACAAGATATATATCTGTATAACGATCATCATAATAATTAGTATTACCTACGATTAAATATCCATTGTCTTCTGTTTCTTTAATGTCAAATCCTGCATCAGAATTGAAGCGGGGAATAGCACGATTCCAGATTTCCTTTCCATTTTTATCAATTTTAACTAAATATATTTCATTGTTGTATCTGTCTTCGGATGTTCTCCATCCGGTTATTAGAAAATATCCATCCTTCGATTCGATAATTGAGTTTGCAATATATAGCTGTGGACCATTCAATGTCATGTTCCATTTTTCATTTCCATCATATCCAATACAACCAATGTACGTTTCTGTTTTCCACGAACCGTCGAGTACGTCTCGAGTACCCATATACAGAAACTCATTTGATTTAGTAAGTATACAACCAACGAAGGAGAGACCTTTGCTTTGGGGATACTCCCATTCCCAAATGACCTTCCCATCAATATCAATTCTGGTAAATCGATCCATTAAAGAAGGTGATCCAATTGTGTAGCAGTTATCTAATGCTGGTTGAATTAAATCTCCTCTCAGTCCACGATAAGTATTGCTCCATATCTCGATTCCCCATTGATTCGTCCGAATAATCCAGGTATGATTTTTTTCAAAATTTTGAATGTTAGAATATTGTCCTGAGATGAGATATTCTCCATCAACGGTTTGTAGAATCGAATATCCACTTTCATCATTTTCTCCACCAAATATTTTCGAAAACGTTATCGGAGTATCCGATCTCCTGCTGGAAGAAGCGGAATCCATGGAAGATACGAACGGTAGGACCACCAGCATCACAAGGACTGACATGACTACGAGATACCTTCTCATCTGCATCACCAACGGGGCGGGCAAGTAATGGTCACCGATTTTATTTAAAATTTTTATCGCGGATGGGCCACATGATGACATGGCGGCATCTTGATATCGGGGGGTCGGTCCGATCTGGTTTCCGTATTATCTCGGATCTGGCCTTGCCCGGCTCATGCGATCCCGGGTACCTGTCCTGACATCACGCATACGTGAGATCGAGAGTATCGCAACGCGACAACGTTTCATTCTCTCCCTTATTGCGACCAACGCCCGGTCAACACGTTCCCGGCACCTTTCGACAAATCCCCTGACGATGAAGAACAGGGTCCAGTTGTCGGATTCGGATTTCGAGCGGGTGATAACGCCTATCTCCGCCAGTTTCTTTAGTACCCGAGCTGAACGTTTGTTTCCCCAATGAAACACCGAGGCCATGTGCTCGTTCACAAGGTTCTGCTGGCGTGCGAATCCGTCGAAGTGGTGGATCAGAACGTGAAGCAGTAACTTTGCTTCGGCCCTGGCGATCTCGTCGATCAGCCTTCTTTCAATGACCTTTACCAGTCTCTTGAATTCCCTCTGTTTCTGTTTTCTGTCATGTTTGCTCATGGTATCGATCCCGTTGTTCTTTTTTGTGTAGGTCACAGGTAACGGAGATCCCATGACGAAACGGACAAATGCCTATAGAGTATATGAATGTGAATGGTGGGGAGGGGGGTAAGCGAAGGTAAAATTAAAGGACGCTAGCGAGGGACATTTGTGGGTACTGGTAGGGAACATTTGTCGAGCGATGGTTGAAGGCATTTGTCCGATGACGGCAGTGAACAAATGTTCTGCTGTTTTGCGTTTCAAAGAAACCCGATATGACTAAAGACATTGAATTTGTAAGAGGGCACACGGGCGACGTAGGAAACTTACGCCATCGCTAGAGACCTACCGAATGAAAATGTAGAATAAGGGTCGGCAAGCCGACCCATGAGGCCGGAACGGCCATATCTTTATGTGCATCGCATCTATTTTTAGCGGGCTCGCATGCGCCTGCACCACCCCTTTTCCCCTCCCCCGCTATCGAGCCCGCTTTACTCAATGTCGAATGGTTACGTCGGGATGCCGATAATTCCCTCTTCTCCTGCCGAGCAGGGTGGGGGCCATTTTCTTATTTGAGCCGCTTTTTCTTTCATGGCCACCATCCAGCGCAGGCAGGAGCCGAAAGAAAAAGTGGTGTCGAACGGTTACGTCAGGTTAGATAGGGCAGATAGGTTAGATTATCTTACAGAACATCCAAAACGCAACACATTAGAGTGCCTCCCTGAAGGACACCAGAAAATCAATCCGACCTCTCGGGGCGCTTCCCCTTGAAGCTCTTGGGCAGATACTGCCTGCAGTCGTCGCAGAACCAGCGGTCGTATGAACTGACGAAACGGATGTCTCCGCCGCATTTAGGGCATGAGTCCCAACCGTCCTTCCGCCTCTGCTCGCTTCTCCTGGCCCTCTCGGCCTTCTTTTTCTCATCGATCTCCACCTGCCGCTCCTCCCTTGCCTCATTGATGGATCTCTCGTATTCCTTCACGTCCTCCTCGGCAACGAAGGGGTCGATGAGTATCTGCATCTCAAGGTCCTCCGGGGGAAGTATCCCCATCTCGTTCCCGGCGAGCTTCGAGATCCGGGAAAGCAGTTCCTTCCGCTTTCGGTTCTCCGCCACCTTTCGCTCCCCCTCTGCCCGGCGCCTCTCCTCCTCGAGCCTTCTCTCGTCCTCCTCCGCCTTCTTCCTTCTCTCCTCCGCCAGTCTTTCCTTGTCCGCACGGCGCCTCTCCTCAGCGATCCTCCTCTCGGCGAGCTCCCGGTCCTCCCGATCGTGCCTCATGGAATCCAGAAAGGGCGATATGGGGCATATGTCGCTGCCAGCGCCCGCGCTCCTCCTTCTCTCCGCCCGGATGCGGGCCTTCTCCATTGCCAGCCGCTCCCTCTCCGCCTCGCGAAGATCACGTGCCATCTGCCTGTCGAATGCCGTGAGCTCCCTTTCGGAGGCTCTTCGCTCCCTTGCCTCACGCCTCCTCTTTCTCCAGGCACCCCACCTGCCGCCAAGCCATCCCATTATCACCAGCAGCCACCACCTCCCTCCCGTTTCGGGTAATTCTTTCCTGTTGAGGGCAAAGGCTCCGGCCAGGTATACGCCGTTCAGAAGGAAGACGAGTACGACGGCCAGCGTGATCACCAGAAGGATCATCGCGATTACCCATAGTACATCCGCGAGAAAACGGGCCACGTCGTCCGAATCGATCCCATCGTCCGGAACTCCGAACTCCGCATCCAGGTCGGGCCAGTACCGGGGGTTCGAGACCTTGTCCATGTTATCGTTCAGCTCATCCCTGTCCTTCGGGGCGAGATAATGCCCCCCTCCGGCCTCCGCCATTTGCCTGAGCTGGGCGCCCGATTCGCTCCCGTAATCGATGACGTGCAGCCTGCAGTCGATCCTTATCTCGCTGACCCGGTCCGCGGCCGCCACGGGTGAGCCCGAGCAGGACTCCCCTCCGTCCGTGAGAAGGATGATGGCCCCCTCCTTGCCCGCCGCATTCTCCCTCATGTAATCCACGGCGAGGGCGATTGAATCGGACAACGGCGTGTTCCTGTCGGCATATATCGCCTCTACACTCGCAATTATCGAGATGAAATCCGTGGAGAAGGAGTGCTCAACGAAGATCTCGTCGCAGTCATAGAACACGATAAGGGCCACTTCGGTGCTGTTGTTGAGCCCGGAAATACCCGATACGGCCGCGCCCTTTGCGTCATCGATCTTATTCGTCGTTCCCTGGGCATTAGGATTCTTCATGCTCCCCGAGGCGTCGATGACGAAGATGACCGACTTCTCGATATCGGCGGCGGCGTTCCCCTGGAGGAAAAGGAGGACAGAAGCTATGGTCAGCACCAAAATAATGTGAGATAGAGCTCGTTTGTTCATCCTATAGGAGATATTAACCATCCTGTCGTTTTCTCCTTTTTATATACCTCTTTCCCGTCCTAGCGACCGCAGGTCGCTCATCCCGAAGGGAATACCGGGGGGTGGGTGGCGCCGCATTTCCCGCAGGAATCCCGCCGGGATTCCGAGGGTGCAGGTGAAACTCGTTTCACCGTGTCATCGGAGAAAATGTGGTTTTCATTCCCATTCTCTCTCTCCGGACCTCGGAGGTCAGTCCTTGAGATACGCCCCGCAGTTGGGACAGAAATCTATGTCGGGAATGAGGGGTGCGCCGCAGTATTTGCACACGTCCCTGTCATCACCCGGGGGCGTCACACCTTCTCCCGTGTCTGATATTACCGGATATCCCGGCTTACGTTTGGGAGGTTGATCCTTCTTCTGCGCCCGGACGTACATGAACACCTGAAAAGCGATGTAGGCCAGGGGTATGAGGGTTATACTGTTGTACACGGTAAGGGCTTCCACCTCTTCCGTTCCGCTGGAGTTCATAAGCCATGACTGGATTTCTGTGATCAGAGCTTCATTGGCCTTCTCGTCATTGGTGAATTCACGTCCTTCGAACTCACGATCGAAATCATCCTCCAGGTCCTTCAATCCTATGAACACAAAGGGTTGGACCAGAACGGTAAGAACCACGATGATGACAAAGCAGTACCTGATCTTCCGTTTCAAGGAATCGGAGAGCAGGGGATATATGATGAGGAATACGACCAGCGTACCCAAGATGGAGGAGATCAATCCCTCACCGATGAGCGAGTAAGTATAGTGGCGGGGATTCAGGGAGAACATGAATATGGCGCTCAGGATGAATATCACAATGAATAATATCACGAATACGACCATTGCTATTATGGCCAAGGTCACATAGCGACCGTCCTTCCCAAGAAGCTTCTTTCGCGTGAGGATCATTATGAAACCTATGATGATGAGGATTATGGCGGCTCCCCCGATCAACTGATAAAAGCAAGCCATTACAAAGAGACCGGAAACATATCTTCCGAGTATGAATGTGATTAGTCCAAGAAATCCCGATATCACTTCCAGGAGCAGGGCGATCCCTATCAGTAAAAGGCCCGTTCTCAATCTTTTCTCCATGGTCATCACCCTTTTCCATCCGTATCTTTCATCTATGATTTCAGCTCTGCCAGATCATGGTCATTGCTCACTTCTTACGGGTCATCCTGGTGGCACCCTTCAGGAGCACGCGCACGTGGCCTGCCTTCTCCTTGTACCGGACCCTCTTCGAGGAGCTCTTGGGGAAACACCTGGTACAGAGACGATCGTAGGCCTTCAGTTGTGTCGATCCCAGACCTTGCTCCTCCGCCACGTCCACGACCTTCTCGAAGATGACGATGGCCCCCTTGATGTGATCCTCCTTCACGAGAACGTCACCCTTCAGGAGTTCGTATTTCAGCGATTTCTCCCGCAATCCCGCCTTTGCAGCCATATCTGCCGCCTCGCCGTAGCTGACGCTGGCCTTCGAGAATATATCCTTTTTATTGTACAGGTTCCCTCTCTGAGCATGCACCATGTAGATGAGGTGGGCGCTTCCCATCCTGCCCTCGCTCGGAAGGGCCATGTCCATGTATGCCAGGGCCTTGTTCAGCTCGCCCTTCCCGTCCAACATGCGTGCCACGGAAAGGGCCGAGAGCGAGCTGCCCATATCGTTTCCAGTGGCCTTGAAGAGGTTGAAGGACGTCACCATGCACTCCAGAGCCTTCCGGGACTCCCCTCTCGATAGGTGTATGCAGCCTTTGAGGTAGGAGGAGCGCGCCAGAACCGATTCGCTCTTCAGCTTGTTACCTTCCACTGCCGCCTCGCGCGCCAGTTCCCATGCTTTCTTGTTATTCCCATTCAAAAGCTCGCCGTATCCCTCGATGGTACGAAGGAGGGCGCGGGATTCCCGCGATAGAGCCTTCTCATCCATCCCCTTAAAGAGCGTGCGTATGGGAGGCGATCTGGCCGGATCCAGCATCTGGGAGGACCAGTCCACTGCCATGCTGAGGGCCTTGTCCGGTTTTGACACCTTGAGGTACAGCCGGATGGCATTCAAAGCCTGATCCCAGGTCAGAAAGAGAAGTCTCTCGTATAGCTCTATGGCGCTGTCCGTGACGTCCCGATCTTCGAAACGCTCCAGGAGAAAATGCCGCAGCGAGGGCGGGATGTCAAATCCCTCATGCGTGCTGGTGACCAGAAGCAGCTCCTCGAGGTGTTGCAGTCCGGCGGACAACTCATCGTCCATCTGGCCCCTGATGAGCGGATATCCCTCTCCGGCAAGACCCTTCAGGACCGAGCGCAGCCCGTTCTCCAGTGAATCAAAGCTCGTGGAGTAGAAGCCTTTATTCGATGACAGCATGTGGTTGAGGTTGCTTCCCGGTTCCTGCCTTCCGAAGGCCTCCAGAAGAAGGGGGCTCTTCGCCGCTTCCCTGAAAAGGGATTTCATCTCCTTCTCGCCCAGGGGACCCTGACCCTCCTTTACAATGCTCCCGTATATATCGGCGGCGGCACCCTTGGCGATGTTCTTCACGCTGAGATGAACAGTCTTCTTCTTGAACCAGTTCATAAGGTCCCCGTCGTTGCTGCCGATGATTAGGGGAACGTCCATCCCGGTCATCTGCGCCAGCACTTCCTTCATATTCATCTTGGCGGCGGGGGGCCATTCACCCCTGAACACCACCACGAAGGGAAGGCCCCGCAAAATCCTGGGAAGCTCATTCCAGATTTGCTCGTGGGCCCCGCGGTTCATGATGCCTTCCAGGGCA
Organism: uncultured archaeon; assembly: GCA_964423515.1. GTDB lineage: Archaea > Thermoplasmatota > Penumbrarchaeia > JASLWR01 > JASLWR01 > CAYRFL01. The sequence continues at coordinate 42,378 of CAYRFL010000008.1, read as the reverse complement.
TAGTTCCCGGTGTTTCCCAGAAAGCGGGAGAAGCGGGGCAGGAATTCCTCCATGCAGGAGTTCTCGTGGACGTCATAGACGAATACGTTGCATATCTTCGATATCTCCTGTGCCAGCGAGGATACGTAGGTGAAAAGGGGTTCCGGTGAGCCCTTGGATGTGAAGACCACCAGATTGGAGCGGTCGATGGCCTTCTCCACTCGCTTCAGGTTCCACTTGGAAAGAACGTTCCGGTATGAATCGTGAGGGACCATTCCCGGCATGACCAGTACGTAGTTGGGAGTTCCCTCAGCTCCTTCGTCATCGGCGGTCTCCCTCTCCACCTTGTCCAGGAGCTTTTCCAGAAAGGAGGATTTGTGGTTGGCAAAGGTATCTTCGTCCACATCGATAACGGTATCCTTCCCGGATATCTCGATAGTGAGGCCGTTTCTCCTCACCCCGTTCACTATATCCTCTCCCTTGGCCTCGCCCTTCTTCGTCAGGAAATAGACCTTTCTCTTCCTGGGCAGGCCCTGTATCCTTCCGAGGCGGCTCGAAAGGATGCCCTGTGCCTCCAGCTTCTTGAGGTAGTAGGAGATATGGGATCGATGCGCTCCCAGTATCTTGGCGATGCCCGCCTGGGAGACCTGGAAGGGAACCTTGTACTTCTCGCTGTAACCTCCGAAGTTATGAAGGTGGAGGATGATCTGGTCGGATACCTTCATTGGGATCCTGTCCATGGTCATGTTCTATCTCAACTCCCTTCGTTTTTCCTCTTTCCGTTTCTCGCCATGCCGTCGGTACTGTTCACGGATCGACCCCGCCCTTCGCTGTTCCCATGTCTTCATCAGAAATGAGATCGTAATTATAAGGAGGATAACCAGGGGGATGCCTGGCAGTGGTGTCGATGAATCCTCCTCCCCTCCCATATCCCGCTTGAATTCCAGCTTGAGAGTGATCCCGTCCCCGTAAACATTATCGCCCGAGGGAGTGAATTTCAGTTCGTAGACTTTCTCCGGAAAGCCATCCGTCTTCCACTCGAACTCCCAGAGATACAGATTACCGTCCCTGGTGATGTTGGCCTTGAAACCGGTCACCGAACCGATCCTGATGTCGATGCGGTCCACGGTAAGGCCCATTATCTTGCCGCCAATGTAAATCACCTTGCCGTAGACGATCTCATCATTATCCGGGTTCTCAACGGTCAATCGGACATTGTTGAAATACACGTTCACCCGGTCCTCGTCCGAGTAATTCCTGCCGTTGTAGCATCTGGCGTAAATGCTGTGACGGCCATTCTTGTGATCCCTGGTATCGAAGGTATGGCTCCATGTATAGGTGCCCGATACCTGCATCCATGGTCCCTCGTCTATACGGACCTCCACGAGCTGTATCGCCCCGGGATCGTCGTTCGTCGTGATGCCAGTTAGCGTCTGCTCATCTCCCAGGTAATCGTCGTTCTTTATGGATGTGATGGTCACCGTCTGGTAATCCGCCAACGTTTCTTTCAACGCCTCGTAAGCATCCACCAGTCCAAAGCCGTACTCCCTGGAGTATTTCTCACTCAATTCGCCGTCATACGTTTTACCCATCTTCTCCGCGGTGGCCTTCAATATGTTCTTGATCTGCGATGAATTCAGTTCCGGCTTGGCCTCCAGCATCAGTGCGGTCAATCCGGCCACGTGAGGGCATGCCATGGACGTTCCCGTCATCACCTGATAACCCGTGAGCAATCCGACAGGTCTTGCCGAGTACATGCACGACATGATATCCGTTCCCGGAGCCACAACGTCCGGTTTCAGCTCTTCCACTTCGTCATGGTCGCTATCGCTCTTCCTGGGACCCCTGTTTGAATAATCCGCGATCTCATCATCCTTCCTGTCCACCGTCTCCTCGTTGCTCAGGGCTCCCACGGTTATGGCCTTGTCAGCTGCGGCCACCGATGAAAAACCGTCATTGTCCGGTCCATCGTTGCCGGCGGCCGCCACCACCACCAGTCCCGCTTCCACGGCCGCGTTGGCGGTCCTGGCATTGGCATTGGTCCCGTCGTCACCGCTGGCTCGATTGCCGACGCTTATGGATAGAACGTCGATGGAGAACCGGTCCTTATTCTCAATGCACCATTCCATACCCCTGATCAGATGATCCCCCAGATTGCCTCCCAGGTCTGTGAGAACCTTAACGTCAACGAGCCTGGCCCCCGGGGCCACGCCCACATACTGCCTTTCACCCTCCTCCTGGTCCGGATCGCCCGTGCCCATGACAACACCCGCACAGTGGGTCCCGTGGCCGTTCTTGTCATCGGGATTCGTCACCATGGAAATGCCGTAGTTCCCCGAGCAGTCGTAACCTGCCTCGAACTTGTTACGAAGCGCTTCATGACTGTCATCCACCCCGGTATCCAGGATTGCCACCACTATGCCCTCTCCCGTGTAACCGAACTCCCATGCGGTCTTCGGGGAATAATCATTGCTGGGGCGGGCCTTGATCGCCCTGGACGATGTATCCAGTGCCACGGTCAGGTAAGGCTGTTCCTCAACGAAGACCACCTCCTCCATGGAAAGAATGGTCTCGATCATCGTATAGCTTACATTTCTCATGCAGATGGTGTCGATGTACTTGCATACATAGGATATCTCGCATCCCATGTTCTCAAGCTTCTCAAGGACATTCCGGTCCGGCGCCTCTGCAAGGTCCACGTATATTGCGAAGTCCCGGTCGCCGGCATCCCTTCCCCTCTCAAGAGAATCGTGGACGAAGTTGCCATTGACGTCCATGGCCGTGGAGAGCCACCACCGGGTCGATTCACCCGACCCTGCGGAGAGGTCGGTATCCCCTCTGTCAGAATACTCCGAACTTGCATGGGGCGGTATTGTCAATGAAAAGATCCCCGCAAGACCCAGAAGTAGGAGAGAGAGAAATATTGTAGAATAGTATGTTTGCGCGCTTCCGCCGAGGATTCTCTTCATAGGACCAACTCATGGTTCCAGGGGGTTGGAACAATCTGGGAGATTCATTAACATTCTAGCAATAATTTAAGTTTTCTATTACTGAGCATATATTAATAAATCTATTCACTATCGGAAACAGAGAGAGAGACGGAGCGGGATAGAACATCAAATCCCCTTGGTAAGTTGAGAAAACATAGGGGACGGATCATGTCTCGGCCGGGAAACACCGGGAATTCTTACCCCTCTTCTCAAGTCGGATATGGTCCTTTCTAGACAGCGTCTTCACATAATGCGATATGGTCCGTCGGCTCTTGTCCGGGAACATCTCCCCCAGTTCCTTCTGGGTTATGCCGGGCCTCTCCCGTACGGCCTGCCTTATCCTCATCTCCGTACCGTTCATCTTGGCAGTGATGGTGTCCGGGACCGGGATCCCCGTGATATAGAAAAGTTTCCTGGTTCCCTGACGCCTGGATTTGACCAGTTCAAGCCTTACCAGGGTATGGAGATGATATGATAGGACCCCGTTGTTGAGATCGAGCTCCCTGCGGATGAGGGTATAATGCGTACCGGGATTGTCCTTGATGTACTGATATATCCTGCCGCGTACGAAGTTGTCAAGGGCGTTCTCCTCGTGGATCCGAGAATAGAGGGGAAAGAACAAAAGGGTCAGCAGACGGTACCGGGAGAATTCCATGCTCCCCAGACCGAGACCGGAGAGTAGAGCGATCCCCCCGCCCAAGGCAATGAACTGTATCGTGGTGATGCCCTCCTTGGAGGATTCCCTGAGAGGCGGGATCAACGCGTGAACCCGGGTCGAAAGGCACCCTGGGGCCTGTGGCATGATCGTGATCATCGTCTGGGGCATTCTATTTGTACCGTTGTAACTGTGATTCAGGACGATGGAAACGTTGAATACACCAATCTCCAGATGATCCAGGTGCAGCTCTTCGGGGCTCCATGTGATCATATAACCTTTTGGCGCCTCGGTCTTAAGAGCGACATCGCGTTCCTCGCCCACCAGGAGTACCGCAAGGCTTAGCTCAAAACTGTCCCCGAGTTTCTCCCGGGAGGGCTCGAAATTTATTGTCGGTCCATCCTTATCCCAGCTGTCCGGCATGCCCACGTCATCGATAACGGGCACTTTCCAGGGGATCATGGGTGCCGCAAGTAGGAATGCTCGGGTGGATTCGAAGACCATGAGCCTATCTCCCACGCGCTGGGCATAGAATGTCAGTTCCTCGACGATACCGAATCCCTTGATCGTGGCATTCAGCGTTACAGCCACGGCACCCCATTCCGGGAGCATTTCTTTCCCGTGGAGTCGAACCTCGATCACCCTCATCGAGAGAGCGGGTATCCCACCGGAAACTCCATCGATCTCCACGAATCCTGTTTCCACGGGGGCGAGTTTCTGGGAAGATCCTCGAAGGGCGCCTGTCCTAACACCCGTTACGGCGGACGTTAATTCTACCTCGGCGTTGGAACGGGAATGTACCGTCACGGGAAACGATACGGGAGAGCCGGATGAGCCTGAAACGAAGGAACTGCGGGGCGATAGGGAAAACCCGATGTAACGACTGGGGCGGACCTCCACGCGCTCAGTGTTCGTCTTGAAGACGCCCGTCCCCCCGTTGGAATGCCATCTTCCCTCTATGTCCACCGCTATCGGCTCATCAGCTATGCTTTCACATGATACGCTAAGGATGATACGGAAAGCCGCATTCTGTGTCCCCGTTCCCGCCATTTCAATCTCACTGGGTCGGAACTCGGCCTCCACCGTATGAGGCAGGTCGGAAGCTGTCGAGAGGACGATGATTATGGACTCCATTCCGGCCAATGTGGCTGTAAGCTTGCCAGTGAACTCGACGGAGGCATCATTTCCATAGGAAAGCTCTGCCACTGCCGTGGTTGGCTGGTCCATTGAGAGGGTCACCTTGCCAACGGTGCCGGATGCGGCGGGGATGAATCCCACCAGGGCGGATAGAAAAAGAAGTACGATCAAAAATCCCGCGGGATCGAGCCGATTCGATTTCATAGTAACATTATGAATATGGATATCGGGATTTATTAAGAGTTTGGATACGAATTGCCACATTATTTAAGGTTTTCCATACGGATTGTCCGGGATGGAGGGATCCATTTCCAAGCCCGGGTCCAAGGAGTAATGCAGAGATCCGTTGCATGGATATCCATCTCGATCCACCATGGCGGCATTGAATAAACGACCGCAAAACACCTTTCAGAAAAAATAGGTGCTGCCCGGAAATTGCCATAAAAGATTTTTATAAGAGATGCCTTATGTGTTTTTCCCCACGGGAATCTGCCCTTCAAAGCGCCCTCTGGAATGTAAGCCCGGGTGGACATACCGTTTTGGGATCGCCAATTATATGTTACCTATGGTGGGAAATGATGGATTTTTGCGTACTCTGCGGACAACCGGGCTCGCTCGAGAAGGATTTTTGCTCGATTTGCCTAGCCAGGGAATCCAGCCTGCCAGCTCGTGACAGGTCTATTGAATATGCACGTGTTCTTTCCGGTACCGGCATTCCGGACATGGTGGCCAAAGGCGTCAAGTACCGACTGGAGCCGCAGCATCTCGGAGCCATCCAGGATATAATTGTATCGGTCAAGGGTTTCGAGCAGGATACGGGGAGAAACATGGCGTCGGCACGGATGTATCACCTTCTCGGTAATTTCTTCTCGGCCATTGGAAATCAGAGGGAGGCTCTTGTCAATTACCAGAAGGCCTCGGAGATCACGCCGTCGAACCTTTTAACGATCCGGGAGAAGATACGGGTGCTGGAAGGATTGGGACGGGATGGAGATGCCCGGGCGGAGAAGGCGAAGATGCTCAATATCCAGCAAATGCCCGGAGATACCGGCCCTACCGGTAAGCCCCTACCCCCATCTCCACCACCCGGGCGTGGACCGTCCTCTCCTCCCCCCGGTCCACCCGGGGAGGCAAAGGATAGCAGGGGATCGTCCGAGATTCCGGTTCATTCCGATATGCCGCCATCGGATTCAATGAGGAGAACACCCCCATTGCCTCCCTCGCCCCCGCCCCCCAGACGAGGGGATTCCCCCTTTCCTGCATCCCCGCCGGACATTCCGACGGGAAACCTTGAAATGCAGCCCCCTTCCAGAGGGGGGGAAGCTCCGGGGCCAATCCTTCCGATAAAAGAACCTCTCCTCGAAAGTGGACCTTACTCGAGTAATGTCCTGCCACCCGAGGAGCCGACAGCATACGGTGCTGGGAGCCAACCGGAATCACCTCCGCCCCTTCCACATTCCCCGGATGCGCCGACGGTCACCCAGGTAAAGCAGCGGGTTCAGGAGGTCTTCCTGTGGATAGGAAAATTGAATCCAGCAGGTATTTCCACCGAACCTGCACTGAATCTCCTACAGGATGTTCAGTTAACTCTCACCTCATCGGATACCGGTTCGGCGATGAAGAGTGCGGACCGGGCGCTGGAATGGTGCAAGAGCACGATGAGAGACCACGCGGAGAAATGCTCGTTCGAACTCTCGGAGGTCGAGGAGCTGATATCGGAAGCGGCAGAGGAAGGGATCCCCGTCGATGAGCCACGGCGGGAAATGGAATATGCATCGTCTTCCCTCGGGAACGAGAATTTTGCGGATTTCAGTGCACGCATCGGTACCATAAGGACCCATATCGACAATTACAGGAAGATGAGAAGGTTCAACCTGCTTCTCAAGGGTTTCTCGGAACGACTGTCGGTCTCTAAGAATATCATGGGAGATATCGAACCGATACCGCGCCTGGATGAGATCATGAGGATTGCAGTCGAGTCACTCGTCGCAAACAGGTTCGATGAACTGGAGGGTCATCTCGACAAGGGTATCGCCATTCTTGACAGCATCGAAGGTATAGAGGAGCTTGTTAAGGAACTTCCGGGATTCCGGGAGCAGGTTACCATGGTCGAGGATACGGGAGGAAGTGTTGACGAGGTTCAGAGAGAGTTAATACTGGCCATGGAGGCCCTGGGCTCGGACCGCGATGCCTTCGTTGCCCATTTTGAGAATTCAAGGGGGATACTGGGCAGGGAGGGGGAGAGATTGCGGGAAAGGAGGCTCGCCCGGCAGCTGGACGAACTGACAGGGGAAATTGGCAGGATGAGCGAGCTGGAGGTGGACGTCAGCATACCGCTCGGTCTGGCCGACGGGATAACCGACCTCCTGAAGGAAAAGCAGTACGTCAAAGCCGATGATGAGCTCCAGGCCCTAAATGGCGCCATCCTGAACTGTTACACAGCCGAATTGGCAAAGATCGGAGATCTTCTCGATCAGGCCCAGGCCCGCAATCTAACCATACCGGGGATCGAGGAACATCTCTCGCTGGCGGTCAAGGCCTGGAACGAACAGGACCGCTCCACCCTGTACGAGGAATTGAAATTCATCAAAGCCACTGTCAGCGAATCCATCGAGAAGGGTAATTACGACATCGTTCTGGGAGAGCTTCTGGCAGATTTCAAGAGATACGGGGAGAGGCTTGGCGACAACAAGGCTACGAGACATATAGGGGAGCTTTTGGGGCAGGCCACTGGAATGGTGGGATCGGGGGCGAGCTCCAGGCAGCTGAAAGAGTTCTTCACGGAACTACGTTCAAAGATGGATGAGCTCAGAGGGATGGCGGAGGTCGTCGATGAGATCATTCTCCTGAGGGACGAGGTCGCACGGGCGGACCTTCCCGAAGAGGCTGCCAAAGCCCCTCTCCGGGAGCTCTCCATCGCCGAGAGGGTGCTGGATACCAACCTGGGATTCGCCACCAATTACGTCTCCACCGCGCGGGAAATGATCGAGGAATTGAAGGGGAAGTATCTGGAGGAACGCCTGGAGAACCAGATCATCCGCTGCGGCGATACCCTTCGAGAGCTGACCGAAAAGGGAGCCGACGTCTCATTCGCCACCTTGCTCTACGATAAGGTAGTGGATCTCAAGGGAAAGAACAGATCGGAAGAGCAGCAGGTCCTCCTTGAAAAACTCGAGGAAGACCTCTCCGAGATCAAACGAGGTCTCTATTCGGACATTGCCAGAGACAGGGTGATCATGCTCCAGACCAAGATGGCAGAGCATTCACAGGATGGTCTTGACCTCTCAGACCTGAACGAGCTATTGAGCACGGCCATCAACGAGATGCAGTCGGAACACCTGGAGAAGGCAATGGGCCTTCTCGATGAGTGCGAGAACATCCTGGTCGATCGGGTCAGATATCGGGAGACCATAGAGACCCTCAAGAGCATACGACACGACCTCACCGAGCTCGAGGAACAGGGTGTGAACATATCCAAGGTGGAGAAGATCCTTCTGCTGGCAAGACCCGAGCTTGAGAAGGGTAACTATGATGGAGTGATGAGTTACTCCGATCAATGCAGGGCCACCATGAAGGAGTGCTATCAGCAGAAGGAGTTCCTGGATATCCTGGAACACCTGTACAACGAGATCGAAGAGGCCAGGAGTGCAAGGATCGATGTCAGCGCGGCCAAGGTTCTGGCCGAAACCTCCAAGAACGATATCATGGATTTCAACTTCCTCAAGGCGAAGGATTCCATCGACAAGGCCCGGGAAATGATCCGAAGATCCGTGGTGGAGTTCCACGATCTCACTGAACTGGTCAGATTATCGAAACAGAAGATCGACGAGACCAGGGCCATCGGTGCGGATGTCAGCTCTCTGGACGAGCTTTTCGGCGAGATGATGGAGCTCGCGACGGCGGGAAAATACTCCGATGCGAAATCCAAGGCCAAGATGATCGTCGAGAAATCACTTTCAACCCAGCTATCCTTCATCTCCGAGACCCGCTCCAGGCATCCAGTGCCAGGCCCACCCCCCCCGGCCGTACAGCCCGACCCCACCGCCATCGTCCGGTCACAGGCCGTACCGGAGCCGGAATTGCCTCCTCTCATCGTACCGGAAGAGGCCCCTGTCCCGTCACCCCAGCCGACCTCCGATGGTGGTGATGAGGAGGATATTACCGACCTTTTGGCGGATATAAGGAACCTGTACCAGAAGGGCGTTCCTCCAACGCAGCAGGTGAATGTCACCCCAACGATGCCCCTTCCCGCGCAGGTCCAGCAGAGTATGCCTTCGAATCGGCAAACGCCTGTCCACGCCCCAGCGAGAGCCATTAGTCCGGGTTATGCCAATCCCATGACGCAGCAGGTAATACAACAGGGGCAGTATCAGGGAAATCCTATGGCACAGCGGCAGCTGAGACCACAGGGTCAGCAGCAGGGAAATCCCATGGCCCAACAGCAGATAACCCCCCGATCTCAACAGGCCCCGGCTGCCGCGACCCCATCTGCTGAGACCCTTCCGGGTTCGGATACTTCTGGTAACCTTCTCGACGAGATCCGGAACATCTACAGCAGGCTCGATAGTTCATCCATGACATGTCCGTACTGTTCCCGGGCCATTCCCCGCGACAGCACCTTCTGCTCTCAGTGCGGCAGGACATTGAAATGAGAACAAAGGGATTAACCTTATTAGAATGTTATCAGAATGATGATATCGAACCCGATAAAATCCTTCGACACGAGGAAAGCGGACACGGTAGCCGGGGGGTGGAAAAGGGGTGGTGTAGGCGTAAACGTGGCCGCCACATAAAAATTGAACAACACAATGATTAGCGGCTGTTGGCCGCATGGTCGGAGTCCGCCGACCATGGTTTTCATTAATTCTTTCTGTATTAGTACTGCGGAGGTCGATTGGGTGGTTGTTGCCCTCCTGGCGGGACATTTATATTGACATTAACTTGTTGCTGTGGCTGCCCGGCCGGGGGACCGCGGGGCGGCATGCCGGCAGCGCCCGGAGGCATCCCTCCCGGTGGCATTCCTCCGGGTGGCATATGCCCTATGGGGGCCTGGCCGGGTCCGGGATGTGCCTGGGGTGACTGGTATTGCAGCTGGCCCGGAGGTGCACCCCCTCCCGTATGAAGCGCCATCTCGATCTCCTTCTCCAGAAGTTCCATCTGTTTGTCGATGGCATCCTTCTTCCTCTTCCTCTCCTGAAGCTGGCTCGACTCCTTCTTCTTGTCGAGGAGAATTATGAAAAGGCCCGCGCCGATGACGAATATTCCCACTATTATAAGGCCGATACCGGGCAGGCGGTATAGGAAGGTCCCGCCCACCGAACTCTCCTCATCATCCACCAGACGGGCTCCTTGGGGTGCCACGTTGGTGTATTCGAGGTCGATCACATAAGTCTCTCCGGTCTCGATACCAAGTTCATCGGCAGGTTTCCTGGAGTGGAAGTGTTCACCATCCTCGAATGTGTAGTTATACAATTTCCAGCTCCACGTCAGATCATCTTTCAATCCGTGAGGATCGTATAATCCGGAAGTCGGTGCAAATAGGATTTTCCCATGAACCGATAGTTCGTCTCCCCGCTTCATGTTCTCGATGTCTTCCGGTGAGTCGCATGCGAGATCGATGAAGATGAATATCCCTACGATACCAATGATGAAAAGCAGGCTCCCAACTGCAATTAGGATGATCGGCAACAGTTTCATTATTATCGCTCCTCTACGTCTTGTCCCCTACTGGTCGATACAGAACGGCAGGTGTTATTATGATAATCCATTAATAAATATTTCGCATTCAAATGTTAAAATTCTAAGAGATGGTCATTCTTCCAGGTCGATCTTCCGGGGACCGCAATTACCCCTCCTCGATGGACAAAGCGGCGTCGCGGGCTTGTGCTCCCTTACCCGGGACCCTTGAAGGGAATAGCTTAACGAATGGTCAATATATAAATAACACAAGGGATATTCCCCAGCTACCGGTATCCCAGAGCAGGAAAAGGTGGCTTCAGATGGACTCAATGTACCCCAGATGCGGAATTTGCGATGGCGGGACCCTTCTTCCCGTGAACATGGGGAAGGAAGGCGAGCGGTGCATCATATACCGGTGCACCAATAGAGAATGCAAGGCGCGTTTCGACGAACACGGCTACGAGAGGTATGACGAGGAAGCTCAGGATTGGATACGTCTCGATACGGAGTGATCAAGTGCTGTTCGATCCCGTGCTCAGCGAGATGGCCCAGGAAGCCATGGACCTGTATGCGAAGGAGCTGGACGATACCGGTTTCGTCTGTTCCCACTGCTACCGGAGGATACTCGGAAAGGTGCATCGAATAGAGAACGAATACCTGGATTCATTCTGTTATTCCATGAGATACAGCATTGGTTACGAGACAAATGAACGAAGGCAAATAGACTCCGTTACGAACGATCCGAACGGAGATTGACCAAAATATTTATCTAAGACATATTTTAATTAATAGCGAGAACACGGGACGACAGTAGTTGCGGTTGGCCAATAAATCCGGGTGAGATGATGGGAAAGGAGAATAAGTTGACGAAGATGATAAGGAAGAACGAGGATAAGATCGCGGTTCATCAGGAGAAGATATTCAAGGCGAAGGAACTCAGCTCCATGGGCAAGATCACCAAAGCGGAGTTCCACAGCATCAAGAGCAAACACTCCAACAAGATAAGGGAACTGCGGGACGATATCAGAAGAAAGCAGAAAGCCCGTCAGATGGTCATGAAGCAGGAAAAGGAAAAGGAGGAGAAGAAGAAGGATAAAAAGAAGAAGAAATCCTTTTTCTTCTGAAGAAACCTACATATTGTCAATGGTGCGAAGTTCGAAAAGAAATCAAAGTTCGCAGCTTGACAAGTTTGCAAAATCGCAGCTCGGAGAGACCGATTTTACTGAATCCGAGGAGCAGGGGTTGGATAGAATGAGCAAGGAACTTCTATACGAAATAGAGATTGTAAGGGATGCCAACAGGCTCGTTGCCACCATGACATCGCAGAGAAAGCCCATCCGTGCCTATGAGAGCAAATCTTTCGAGGAGCTCCTGGAACAGATAGCAAAGGATATCCAGGAAGAGAACGAGGATCGTTGAACTTCGGGAGTCCAGTGGTTGTTCGTGACATTGCGCAAACGAGCGAGAGCACCATCATTGGACGTTTGAAATTTCTCGGGCAATGAAAAGCAAAATGTCTTTTGGGAAATTCACAGGCCAGTAACATACCACTTCTACGTAGAATCCGGTAAAGAGTGAACGAATGTACGTGGACTTTCTCACATGGAAAAATCTTCATCGTTGAAGACGACGTGAAGCCCGGGGATCCCCTCCTCCGGAACATCCTCCTCGAACCCGATCCCAGTCTCGATAACAATGCTGTAAAGTGCCTTGACAAAAGCCTTCAATTCCCGCACTTCCGCTCGCAGTTCTTCGAGGGACCTCTGTGTCTCATCCTTCTTCTCGGTCATTCTCTATCATCTCATGCGGAATATGTGAGTTTAATGTCTGCTTATAGTATAAATATTCATTTACCATGCGATTATATTTTGGTAAAAGAGAAATAATTTTCCGCCCGTAGGCGTCGTTTATCACAGAGAGATCGGATCACGAAACTGGAAAAAATGCCGACCCTATCGTCCTTTCTGCGATGGACCTGGCCGGGATCCGGGAATTTTCAAATTGAACTATCTCCGAAATATATCCGAGTTCGAAAGACAATCATTAATCCTTCTCATGATCGTTGATAACGCGCCAGACGTTCTCTGGTGAGGCAGGCGTCCTCCGCAGCTGCTTTCCGATGGCATGGGAGACCGCATTGAGCACGGCGGCAGGAGTGGGGATGAGCGAGGGTTCTCCTATTCCCTTCGCCCCGTAGGGCCCGAACCCGTCCGCTTCTTCAACGATGATGGGAACCACCTCGGGGGCATCCAGGGATGTGGGTATGTGATAATCCACAAGTGACGGATTTAGCATGCGCCCATCCTTTGTGACCAGTTCCTCCATGAGCCCGTAACCCATTCCCTGCACCGCTCCTCCCTCTATCTGTCCCTCCACGCCCATGGGATTTATTGCCTTTCCCACATCGTTGGCAGCGGTAATGCGCGTGACCCTGACCTTCCCGGTGTCCACGTCCACCTCCACCTCGGCGATATGGCATGCGAATGAATATGTATAGTAATCCCTGAAGGTGCCGTCCTCCAGCTCGGTGGGGGTGGAGCAGTGTCCCACCGCCAGCAGTTTCCGGGACCTTGCGTAGCATTCCGCCACCGCTTCCCGGAACGGGACGCCGTTCTCCCTCGGGTCCCCCTCGGTCCCGTAGGCCGGGCCCGCTGATACCAGATAAGGACTGCCATCCACATCCAGAAGAGGCCGGACCTCACTGACGTTCAGCAGCTCGAGAGCGATCTCGCGTACGGGTTCAACCGCGGCCGCGGCCGCCCTTCTTGTGGCCTCGCCCAGTACGGATGTGACCCTCGAAGCCACCGACGGCCCGCTGTTCTGGACTATGGAGGTATCCGCATCCAGTATGGTCACCTGTTCGAGGGGCACGCCCACGGCCTCGGCGGCGATCTGGGAAAGTGCCGTCTTGGCCCCCTGCCCCATCTCGGTCCCTCCCGTTGTGATGATGACGCTTCCGTCCTCGGTTATCTGGCACGTGGAGGTGGCCATGTCCGGCGTGGAACCCCCGAGAGCCACGCCGTACATTATGGTGGACATCCCGATCCCCTTTCTGATGTTCGGGTTCCCCCCACGATGAGAAGCGACTGCCATACGCCTGTTGAATTCCTCGTATTCAGCCCTCCTGTCCCTGTATTTCGACCTCTCCACAGCCCTTTCGACGCATTCCGCCATTCCGTCGCCGCAGTTATCCAGGATCTGACCCTTCGCTGTGTGATCACCCTTTTCAAGCATGTTCCGGAGGCGCAGGTCCAGAGGGTCCAATCCGAGCCTTCTGGCCAGTTCATCCATCTGTCCCTCGCTGGCCACGGCAACCTGGGGGCCGCCGAAACCACGGAATGCTCCCGTCAGCACGTTGTTCGTATAGACGAAGGCAGACTCCACCCGCGAATGGGGGATGCGGTACGCGCCGCATGCATGCACCACCGCACGTTTCTGTACGTATTTCCCAACAGAGCAGTACGCTCCCTGATCCGATATTATGTCAACGTCGGCGCCGACGAGCGTTCCGTCGTCCTTCGCTCCCAGCCGGTGCCGTATGACCATCGGGTGCCTCTTGGTGTGCATTATCATGGACTCCTCGCGACTGCGGACCTTCATCACGGGACGGCGCAGCAAGAAGGAGGCGAGGGCCGCCCGGGCGCAGAGCTCGCTGGGGACGTCCTCCTTGCCGCCGAAGGCCCCACCGACGGCCATTTGGATGACTCGTACTCGTCCCACGGGAATGCCCAGGGCCCGGGCCACGTTTGCCCTCACATAGAAAGGACACTGCAACGAGCCGTATATTGTGACCCCGATCCCGTCGCTCACGGCCACACACCTCTCCGTCTCTATGAAAGCGTGCTCCTGGTACCCGGGTCGGTACGTCTCCTCCACCACCACATCCGCTTCCGAGAGGGCATTCTCCGCGTCTCCTCTGCGGTATCCCATGCGCGAAAGGACGTTGCCCGCGTTCCCGTACTCGCCGTCGGGATGCACCATGGGGGCATTGGCCTTCATAGCATCCTCGGGATCGAAGACACCGGGAAGCGGATCGTATTCCACGTCGATGCGATCCACACCTTTTAGTGCAATTTCCTCGGTCTCCGCCACAACCATTGCCACGCCGTCGCCTAGATGTCTTACCTCGTCCTCTGCGAAGACCGGCTGGTCCGGCACGATCTGCCCCACCGTGTTCACACCGGTAACGTCCCTGGCGGTGAATACGCCCACCACGCCCGGAAGGGCCTCGGCCCTGGCGGTCTCGATGCGGACTATCCGCGCGTGTGGATGCCGGCTCCTCACGACCTTTGCGTGGAGCATTCCCGGGAAGGATAGATCGGCGGTGTATATACCGTCGCCCCTGACCTTTCCCAGGGCGTCCACCCTGGGAAGGGGTTTGCCAACCACGCTCAGCTCGTTGTCCTTGCTCATTCATCACCACCTCCCCGATCCAGCATTTCGGCTGCCAGCATGATGGCCTTGATTATCTTCGTGTAACCCGTGCAGCGGCAGAGGTTGCCGGAGATATTCTCCCTCACCTCCGCCTCGGTGGGTCCGGGATTGCCATCGAGCAGTGCCTTGGCCGTGAGGATCATTCCCGGGGTACAGAAACCGCACTGTACCGCTCCGGCATCGATGAAAGCTCTCTTTATGGGATGCAGTTCATCGTCATCCTCGAGTCCCTCGAGGGTCAATACCTCGCTTCCGTCAATCTGTCCCATCATTATGAGACAGGAGCAAACGGGCCTTCCGTCAACGATGACGGTGCAGGCGCCGCATTCTCCGGTTCCGCACCCCTCCTTGACCGACAGCAGGCCGTGTTCCTCTCGAAGGTGGTCGAGAAGTCTTACGCCCGGATTCACCGTCTCCTCCATTCTGCACCCGTTCAGTACGTACTCAATCCTTAGCCGGGAAATGTCGGACCTGTCGTTCCCCTCCAACTAGACCACCTCCATTCCCGCTCCTTCGAGAGCGATAATGAGGGATTCCAATGCCTCATGAAGAGCCCTCAGTGAACATACCCGGACCATCTCCCTGCGGTAATCCGCCGAGCCCCGAACGTCCGTTATGGGTTTCGACAGCTCCATGGCAGAGAATGCTATCCCCTCCAGAAGGTCCTCAACCTGTGCGATATCCTTCCCCACTAGTTTCTTTTCGACGGCTGAAACCAGGAGCGGGGTGACCGCGACCGCGCCCACCGAGAGGGCGGCATCCGTTATTCTCACTCCGTCACTCTCCAGCATCGCCCCGGAATTGACGATGGAAAGGGCCAGCGCTTCCCGCCTCTTGAGCTTGTGGAAACCAGTGCCCATTGTCCCTTCGGTAACCGGGATGAGAAGGTGGCTCAGAAGTTCGTCCTGACCGATGCACGTGGAGCATACGCCGGTGAAGACCTCGTTGAGTGGTATCATCCTCGTCCCGCTCCGGCCCCGGAGGGCCGCCAGGCAGCGAAGGGGCACGAGCATGGTGGACATATCAGCCGCCGGAGAAGCGTTCATGACGTTGCCGCCGATGGTGGCCACGTTCCTGATGAGGGGCGAGCCCACCTCTCCCGCTGCCTTTACGAGGGCCGGGAGCCTTTCTTTCAGGAGTTCGGAACGCATGAGCCCAGCCATAGTGACGGCGGCACCTATGCTGACGAACTCTCCGCTCGAAGGTGAGGCTTCCGGCACAGGTTCGATCTCTTGGTTCGAAACAGGTATCGCTGCCGTGGCGCGGATGACTATCGATCCCAGCTCGTCGATGCCGGTTATATCCAATATGGCATCCGGTAACACCTGACCGTCCCTTATTCTCACGTTGAGATCCGTGCCCCCTGCCAGAATATGGATGCCCTTTCCACTCTCGTTATGTAGTATTTCCACCGCATCCTCGATCGTACGAGGGCGGTACCATCTTGGATTGAAATCATAATGCATGCTCGCTCCACCGTCTCTTTCTGTCTGTTTCTTCACCATGGTCTCAGGTTGCCTTCAGATCCGGGACCGGATGAGTAAAAAGACACACGATTATTTATTTATTTATTCCTGGCAATGAGAATGGAGAAAATCGCGGTCGGTCATACCCCGGACAGGATCAATCGGCATCCGAGAGAAACCGGAAGTGCTCACGCAGTACCATATCGAGTGCCCCGAGAGGTCCTTCACCGGGTTCGACGACCTCGAAGGGAAGCTCGAACATTCCGGAGACTTCTCTCCTTAGAAAATCCCTTACTACCACGATCAGCGCTCCCTGAAACGGACCGGACCGGCGAACGAGTTCGACCCCTTCGCGGAGCCCCTCTCCCCTCAGCTCGAGGAAGCCGATCTCGTCGATGACTATCATATCGAGTTCATCGAGCCGTTCTACCAAATCACGAATTATTCCATTTCCCATCTCGAAGGCCCTGGCGGAGAAATGGTATCTGCACGGCCTTCCCCCGAAGAGATCCGGACCGAAGGCGATGGCATCCCCCGGTGGAATATCATTCTCTCCGCACCCTTCTTCCGGAAGGGCCAACGGTCTGCTCTTTCCGCTCTCGATGTCCAAAAGATTGTATCCAACCGTCGCTTCCCCTTCCATCAGCCTGAGGGAGA
Organism: uncultured archaeon; assembly: GCA_964423515.1. GTDB lineage: Archaea > Thermoplasmatota > Penumbrarchaeia > JASLWR01 > JASLWR01 > CAYRFL01. The sequence goes on along the minus strand of CAYRFL010000008.1, from coordinate 25,381 downwards.
GCACGCCTCCCACCTTCATACCCCTTTTGGCGGCGAACCTCGAAAGTTCCTTGGCCAGGGTGGTCTTTCCCGAACCTATGGGACCCGTGATCATGAGTCTTTTTCCCACCATCTCGCCAGGTACGGGATAGGGCGTATAAATAATTGTGGGTGAAGCAGTCGGACACTCTGCCGATGGCACATGGAGGGACTGTGTTATCCTGAGTTAATTTCACCCCCATTTTTGTTGTTAACTCGTAATCGGCAGGAGATAGGATTTGGCCAGCATTTCGATATTGTCGTTAGATAAGTCCTCTTCTATAAGAGGGCACGGTAGCCGGGGCTGGGAGTTGGGAGTTGGGGCGGCATAGGCGCATACGTGCCCGACAACATAAAATTTAACTACATAAGGTATCAAATCCTCATTCTTCACCTTCGAGCAGGTGAGCCGGGGAGTGGGGCGAGCCAGCGGAGAAGGTGGGCGGGGGTTTGGGACGGCCTCACCCCAGAAGTAACCTTTCCACGGTGGACCTTCGTCCCACCGGGTCGGTTCTCGCCGACCTCTAACATTAAGATTATTATAGGGCTCTAAGGAGGGCGTGCGTTTTTTTGATTTCGCACGCCCTCGTTGAATATGCTTGAAGGAGTGTAAGTATCCTGGGATAACACAGGCACATGGAGGAACATTTGTCGGTGGTGCAGGTAACATTTATCAGGTGTTGGTAAGTAACATTTTACGGTGCTGTAGGTAATTTGTTCGGCCAAGGTCGGCAATCTACTTCTTCGGCTTGGAATACCAGTGTTTCCTGCCCTTCAGAAATTCCTCCTTCCCGCTCCTTCCGATCTTCCTCAGGTTCTTCACGTGTGCATCCCCGTGCCCCGTCCTGAGAAAATCGAGCTTCCGGCAGTCCCGGAAATCTCCGCACTCCCAGCACCCTTCGAGTTCTTTCCCGTTCGCACACTTCCTGATGGCACAGAACGGATTACCGCCTCCGCTCCTGCAACCGCTCCTGCACCTGAGCTTCACCAGGGCTCCGAGGACCTCGTAACATTTATCGTAATTCTTGAAGGCGGCGAAGGGTATCCCCTCCGCGATCTTGTCGAACCGGGCGCCTCTCAACTCCTTTCGCAACTCCTTCGATAGCTCCGCTATCCTTCCCAGGTGGGCGAAGCATTCGCCGCAGTAGAGGCCGCAGTAGGCTATCAGCTCATCATTATCGGTCATATTCCCGGTCGTTCTCTCATTCGTCGTTTCGCTCGTGTCGTCGATCATTTCATCACCGCTGGTAAAAATTCCCGAACAGTCGGTCCGAGATACCGGAGTCCCTGGGTTCCCGAAGGGCATCTTTGATATGGCCGGCAAGGTGGGGGAACATCGGTATTATATCGACGAGGTGTTTTTTACCGTCCGCAAGGCCGATCTCGGGGTGGAACTGGATGCCGTAGATGGGGGTATCCCTTATTCGCATGGCCTGGACCCGGCACTTGTCGGAACTGGCCAACACTGTTATCTCTCCCGATACCGGAAGGACCTCGTCGAAGTGGGAGTGGAACAGGTGGAAATCCTCCGGGATGCCGTCAAATAAGGGATCTTTCCCCCCGTTGTGGGTCAGCGAGACACCGAGCCACCCGATCTCATGCTGGCGGCATTTCCCCACGGCTCTCTTTCCGTAGAACGCCCGGGCGATTAGCTGGTGGCCGAAACACACACCCAGCAGAGGTATTTTCCGCACCGCCGCTTTTCGGACGAATTCCATCTGGCGTTCGATCCAGGGCGAGTCCCTAAGTATGGACTCCTCGGAACCGGAAAGGATTATGCTTTCAAAACGTTCCGGGTCGGAGGGTAGCTCGCCTCCCACGCCGTCCATGGAATCGATCTCGACGCCCTCCTGGTGGAAACCGGAGAACAGGTACGTAAAATCCTTGTTGAGGAGGTTGTTCACAAGGAGGATCGTCATGGTTCCCCGAGAGGTTTGGGGGAATAATAATGTTGGGATTGTGATGGCGTTGAGAGATTATATGTGCGGTATGATAGTAATGGAAAAGGAAAGATATATCTACCGCAGATACATATCCACGGTTGTACATTTTTGGGAAAACTACGAAGAATTTGTTTGATATTCCTCTCGTACGAATATCCTCCAAAGGAGACGAAAAGATGAATCTCATGCGGCCATCCTCGTTGCCGAGCGGATGGGGCCTCTCCCTGAGCGAGCTGGCCCGTCAGCCCGCGCCGAAATCCGAGTTCGTGAAGAAGGGACAGTGGGTCGCTCTGGTGGTGGTGCTGATAGCGTTGGGCCTGGGACTATACCTCGCCTACAGGTCTCTGAACGGTTGAGGGGTCCGTTCAGTGGTAGTGATGGCAGAAACCCCCAACGGATTCACCATTATCACCAGGCCGGCACCAACGAAACGTAGCACCACGATACACCATCTTACTCATTATGGTGCAGTGAACTGCATCTAAAAACGACGAAAAGATATATCTCCGTTCACCGACATTCCTTTTTCGAAAGAGGGGACACCGGGCATTCGTTCGATCCGACGGATCCCCGCAGATGCCCACATCTCCCGGGGGCGAGAGAATGAACGATAGAACACGATCCACTGCATTATGTCTTTCTTTCCTGCTGCTGCTGTCAATACCCTTCGAACTTGTTCATACCGGTATGCGAGCGGACGATGGCTCATCGATCTGTGTAAAGAATGGCCGACCGTTCGGGGCCGACTTTATGGGTCATGGAAGGGGACCCGGAGAGACGGGCTCCGCGAAACCCAACGGCGATGCCTACAACCACCGGGCCATTTTCGTTCACCAGGACCCCGCCAGTTATCTCGACGACATGCTCTACTGTGCGGCAGTGCCTGCTGCTGTCCACTGGGAGGGAAGCACCCGCTTCGACTCCATGATCATATCGGACCGGGCCATTCGGGAGAACGGCAACCTCGTGGGAGATTACTCGGAATACCTTCGCAAGATAGAGGCGCGTCCCGATATCGATTTCATCGGCGGCGTCACCCCGGAGCGAAGGGAAACGCTGGCCGGTCATTTCACCAACGCGAGCGGAACGAACAACGTCACCGCTGCCGATAACGTATACGACGGTTCCTGCGACATAGCAGAATTCTACTGGGGTGAGGAAAGAACCGTTCTTACCGACACAGCGGTCCTTGCCCCCGTGCCCGAGTCGGACGGGGGGGTCGAGGTAAGAAAGGACAGCACCGGTGCCTCCAGGGGCCGGTTCGATGTGAATCTCGATCTCTCGGCGGACGAGGTCGCCTGGCTGAAATACTCCATCGACTGGTCCGATCCCCAGGCGAACACGGATTACCGCATCGAGCTTCGGGACCCATTCGTCCTTCACGAGAACACGTACTCGAACTACGCTTACGGGGGACACGTGAATCCCACCAAGAACCGGCTCTATAACGACCGGGGTCACTGCGAGATCGGGGTAGCTCCTCTCTACTCGTACATGCCCTATTCCATTGACGACAGCCCCCAGGATTACCATTACAGCACCTTCGAGCTTAACCTTACACCGGCGGATCAATCCCTGTATCCCATCCCCGGCGTCTCCGATCACAAGACCTTCTCCTTCGGCCCGGTCAAGGCCGGACAGTGGCTCGCCGCCAGGACGAACTGGACGTACTACAAGAACAACGAGAGCGATTACCGGGACTCGGACACCTTCATATACCGGCCCGGGGAAGGACCCGGGGACGAGCATCTCCTGGAGGTGGCATACAATCCCGGCCTGCCCGGAAATTTTCTGGGCACCACACCCGAAGTAGGCTACTGCTATGCCGACCGCGACGGGTATTACAACGTGACGGTACATCTCTACAACAACTCCATCGGCGGCAACTTCACCACCACGGCCTACTGGGGAAGCCTGGACGAGACAACCACATATACGGCAGGACAGGTGAATCACGGTACCGACGACTTCAGCTATCACCTGGAGGAATACGAAAGGACCGACGAGAGCGTCATCGAATCGGTGACCAACGGCGCCGTCGCCGCTTCCCTTCTCTCGGCACCGCTTCTCTACACGTCCGGAGGGCAGCCCGAGCAACGCCTCGTGGAGACGCTGCGGGAACTCGGCGTGGAGAAACTCGTCGTGATGGACGCCGGCGGAATTATCCCCTACGCGGCCTGGGAGGATGCTGGCTTTTCCCTTGAGCTGCTGGACGACGACAGGTCCATCTTCAATTATATATACAACATATCCAGGGAGAAGAACCTTCACAAGGGATTGGTGCTGAATGCCCTCGGCGGTCCCTGGTTCACAGGGGCGGCCTTGACGGGCGCCTATCACGGAGTGCCCGTCCCCGCTCTGGACGGCCCCGAGATGCTGCACATACAGAGCCAGGCCACGGTCACATGGTGGCAGATGATCCAGCAGACCGATGTTTACGATTACTTTCCGTTCAACAGGCTCCAGGCGCCGGGCCAGGCCAACATGGAGGACCTGGCGGATGATTTTTTCTCATGGATCGAAGGATTCCATACGGATCTCAACCCGAACTGCGGCGATACCGACGGAGATGGGAGCCCCGAGAACGGCAGGTATTGGGATTATTCCGGGGATGTGGAGGTCATGGTCGTCTCTCCTCTGAACGCATTGAAGCCGTCCCTGGATCGAGCCATCAACGGCAAGGCGTCCGTGGGCAGGATCCCCTGCGCCGATCCATCCGTGCTCTGGGCCGTGGTGAACAGGGAGATGCTATACTGGAAGGTGGGTTTCTCACGGGCCGACAATCCTGAGAACCCGGACGATGAACCACCCATAGAAGACCACTGGAATCGGGCAGGATGGACGTTCAACACCTATGCACACGACGACGGCATTATGGACAATGACGCGGGAGACCAGGACGACGACGACCTCTGCGGCGTGGACGACGGCGGTATCAATCACCTGTCGTACCGCGGGCGGGACAGCTGGCCCACCCTGGCCCACGAATACGGCAAGACGAACGAGTTCCATACCTATTACTCCGACATCAGGGACATGCTCGAGGGGGGTACGTGCTACTGGAGCAACAACGGCCACGGCCATCATTACAACATGATGGAGACCGGCATCGGAGCCACCGCTACGGGCCTTGACCCGTCCGACCCTCCCTTCAATGGACCCGTGGACTCCTACAGCTGGTCTGACCCGCATCTCGAGATCACCACGGGATGGGATTGGTTCTACGGTATGGACAACGTTCACTCCACCTTTTCCACCTATCAATCCTGTCAGATAGGGGGTTCGGCCCTGCCCGAGTACTTCCTGAGGCTGGGAGGAATAGCGGTCATTGGCGGGACGGTGACGAGATCGCTCGTCGAGGCGACCATACAGCACGACAGGACCGCCCGGGGACTGTTCACGGGAATGACCTTCGGAGAGGCGCACAGGTGGGGCGCGGACGAGACGGGGTGCATGTACTCCCTTCGTGACCCTGGTACGAACAACAAACATTACAGTGAGTTGGGCCTTGCGGACGACCTGTGGCAGCGGTACGGTGATACGGGGCAGACGATCCTGTACGGCGACCCGACCCTGGTGATGATCTCCCCCACCCTGTGGACGGACGTGAGATGGACATACCCGGAATCCGGGGATGCCATCACCATCCATGTCACCGTGCGGGACCAGTCGGGCGTGGAAAAGATACCGGATTTCCTGCGTGTCCGTATGAACGGTAAAACCCTTGGATATACAGAGAGCGCTACGGGCATATACGAGGTTCGGTGGACTCCGGAGCCCGATGAGGAAATATTCCTTCTGGAGGTTGCCGTCAGAAAGGACGGATATGTCTCTGCCGCCGGAATGGAGGATATGTCCCGGGAATACCTTCTGACAGTACCCAGGGTAAACGTGGAACTCTGCGAACTCACCTACACGGCAGGTCGGGCCCAGAGTCTTGATGTATCGGCCAGGATCAACAACACCTTTCCGCTCGAGGAGCCGCTCACGGCTACTGATGCGAGGTACGTCAAGGTCCGTATCTATGATGAAGACGACGAATTCACCGGTATCGAGGGCGAGCTTAACTGTTCGGAGGACATATGGAGCATACGGGGACTGAACGTATCTTCCCTCAGAATGGGACGCTATGGCGTGATGATAGGGGTATCGCCCCTTGATGGCCTGTACCGGGAACATCGGGTGGGATACATCTCCGTTGCCCATTCCCTCTTCTTCAACCAACCTTTGCTCCGTTTCGATCGACTCTCCAAGCGTCTGAGCCTTTCGAACCTCATCATCAATACATCATGGAGCGCGCACGGAAACGTCGAACCTTCGGATCTGACGAACGCATATTACGGGATCATCCGAATAGTGTCCGGCGACGAAGTGAACGAAACGCCTCCACGGCATGATCTCCATTATGACCCCGAAAGAGGTTCTTTTAGTATACCGGAGCTGAGCCTTGCATCATTCTCCCCCGGGAATTACGGCGTGACGCTGGTGGCAACCGGTCCCGATGTGGGGGTCGCAATCGATTCATCGCTGTTCTTTTCCATCGATCCGGCACTGTTCATATCGACACCCGAGCTGGAATACCTGGGTGGAATGAGCCAGCGACTGATTGTAAGGAACGTGACCGTATCTGCCTCTGCGAACCCTTCCGATTCCGTTCATGTCGGCAACATTACCCAAAACTCCTATGCGGTCTATTCGGAGGATGGCATCGATCAGGATGTTACCGGGGATCTGGATATGGAAGAGGGTTCATGGAGAGCAGAAATAGACGTTTGCGACCTGGAGGACGGCTCATATTACCTCGAGCTGGAATTCTCTGATTCCATCCTCGGTTCTGCAACGTTGCGCTCGGACGGATTCAACGTTACTCACGTATTGGAGGCTGGCGTACCGGTGGTGCGATACAACGGAGAAAGGCGTTCCATAACCATATCCGAACTGATGGTCAGGGTCAGCCACGGCGGCAACCGCGTCGTGGACGGCTCCATGGCGGACGTCCATAGGCTCAGGTTGTTCCATGACGGCGGCAGCTACACAGGTATTCTCCAGGAGTTGTATTGCAGCAACGACAACTGGACGGCCGAGATATCGGTTGCGGACCTGCCCTTCGGTTCGTACTTCGTTTCATGCGACTTCGTGTACGATGACCTGATCGTCGTGGTGAACTCCAGCGTCTTCCTCTTGGATTTCGCACTGCACGTCAACATGCCCGAGGTACGTTTCGACCGGGCCGGGGACACGCTTGAGGTATATGGCCTTCGCCCCTATTCCGATACCAACACCATCGGCCATCTCAACAGGCACAGCGCAACCCTGAAGAGCGTGTACATCCTGAATGAGACGGGTGGAGTGGTCCTTCAGGGCGAGCTCCTGTACGAGGATGGGGAGTTCCACATCGTGTTCGACAGGATGAGAGGGCGCGATATCGAGGGGGGGACGTACCGGGCCAGGGTCACATTCGCCACGGTACACAACGCCCCGGTGAGCAACACGTCCGAACCGTTCTCGATGACGTTTCCGGATGACGACACAGTACCCGGCGATGATGAACCCGGGGAGAGCGCCGGCACGATGTGGATCATTGCGGGGATCGTCGGTCTGCTCATTCTCATGCTGGCGTTCATTATTTTCGCACTGTCCAGAAGGGGGAGCCGCACCGCCGAGAACGATTTTGCGCTCATGGAGGAGGTGGACGTCGGGGAACTGCCGTTCCCTGAGCGCCCGGTACGCGAGATAACCCTTTCGCGGGTGGATGAGGACGAGGGCGGCGTGGAGAGATACGACGTTCGCCAGGATGATGCATCCGACGAGGAAGCGGAATAGTACGGAAAAAATCATCCATCAACGATATCTCGGGCCCATCTCGCCGCATTCTTACAGCTCTCTTTTCGGTCCTTCTTGAGCGGGGCGAAGGTATCGAACTCCCCGAGCACCTCTGAACGGGGCAGCATGGCCCTCCACTTCTTCATCGTCTTTCCCGGTCCGCCCTCGTGGGTGCAGAACAGCGCGACCTTCTTTCCGTCCAGGGGGCATGATTCCAGGAACGAGCGTATTGGAGGGGCCGGGCTCCAGGCCCACACGGGACAGCCAATAAAGATAATATCGTATTTCGCGGGGTCCCGGTCCAGGGGCAGGAGGGGCGGTCTCTTCCTCATGAGGACCTGCCTTCCTCCCCAGAGGTATCTCAGTGAGCCGGTGGGGCGAATGCTCTTCTCGGGTCGGAGTTCCAGGAGATCCGCATTCACAGCCCTGGCGATGGTCTCCGCGATGAGCTTCGTATTCCCCTCTAGGGAATAGAAGACGACGAGTGTACGTTGGTCCTTGGGCATCGAGCGGTATAAACGTTGAGCTTGTATATTTTACTGGTGTTCTGTATTTTTGGTACTTATCAAGACGAAACGAGAGGTGGATGGCCCCTTTTTTTTAAAATTTAAGGGCACCGTACAGGCGGGAACCTCAGGGAATATCACCAATGTCTAAAGGGCAAGGACGATAAAAATGCTGACAAGTCCATGACGTATTTCATCTGAGGATTAGGGGAAAGAAAGAACATGTTGTTTCATTTCGTCAAATCCGATGATAATAGAGCGAACTGGTGTTTTAATATACCGCCGATCAAGGGGGACTTTGGCCCCCCCCTTTCCTTGTTTGTTCAGAGTATCATTCTAGTTCGATTTCAATTCAAATATTTACCTGTCAGACCCAGTATTATTGTCAATACGCTTATCGATATGTATCCCAGAACAAGAGGGGTTATACAGATAAAACAGATGGCTCCCGTGAGTAAGATCAAAACAAACATGATAATACCTAAAACGATGAGGCAGAATCCCATCCATCTTTTGGATTCCGTTCTAAATGGAATGAAAGAGATGTTCAAACCGGTGAAAATGAGTGTCAAAATGGTGATATAGACCAGATGAAGTCCCATCGAGGAGGTCAGATCTCCTTTCCAAACACCACCATCGCGATACACGGTAAGGGAACAGCTGAACTGGATGAAAAAACCGATCGGCAACAGCACTCCCGGAATAGCGAGATACCTCTTCCCCCTGTCGAACGAAATCTTGTAGGACAATGCGGAAAGGAGACCGGAGAACAAGCATAGCGTCCCAATGATCGACGATAGGAAAAAGGGATATGTCCCCGGGAAGAACGGATGACCTCCTGCGGGGGTGGAAATTATCTTATTAATAACAATAACGATTAACAATATCATCACGATGCCAACGAAGAATATTCCCGTGTAGTACCGCTTGATCCTTTTTATATAGCGGCTTCTCCGCACGATGCCCGCATACTGCCAGAACTCGATCTTGCCCTTACCCAACCGGAGCTTTGGTCCTTTGAACCATTCGATCACGACGATGCCTACAAAGAGACCGTAGAAGGCCAGGAATAGAAGTATCGTGGCGATCCTTCCCTTCTCGTATTCCTCCAATGATACCGTGTCATCGTAGCTGTCGATCACGATGTCCCCCGAGTAGCGCCGTCCCCTCTCGTCGTATCGATCATGGTAATCGCGCCACCTGGCCTCATCGTTCTGCAGATAGGAAAAGGCGAGTCTGTCCGGGAACATCTCGCCGATATCGTCGGATATCTTCTCACCTTCCATGGGATCGAGAAAGCCGCCGATGTCCTCTTTTAGTCCGTGCCTCTGGGCGGGCGAAATATCCACCGGCCTTTCCGTCAACAGCATGAGGCTTATGCCCCCGATGTAGGAGGCGAGGTTCGATATCTGCATGGGATAGTACAGGTAAGAGGAGTTGAATGTGTACATGAGAGGTTTTATGGTGGACGTATCATCGGGTATCTCCAGCTCGTCGAATACAAAGAAGCTTATGCCCCTCCGCAAATAATCTCTCGATATGTTGTACATCTGATTCCTATACTCGATGTTGAAATCATCTGCCCCCAGTCCCAGCTTTTCCGCCGCGAATCCCACGAACGCCTCGGGGGTCTGGACCTTGATGCAGACAAGGCCGTGGTAGCCTAGCTGCTTCTGGAACACTATCCTGAGGTGGGACTTGTCCGAGCTGCCCATTCCACCCATTCCCTCGCTATCACCCTTGCCGCTGTCGAGGCCCGAAAATTCCCACAGGGAATCGATGTAATCGTTCACGACGTCCTGCGCCCTGTCGAACACCTTGGGATCGACCTGCTCCACCTCCGGTTCGGTGGGAAAGGGTATGACACGGACGGCCTTGTTCGACAGGTTGCCTTCACTTACATTGAGGTCAGAATAACCATCCTTTGTCCTCCATTCGGGAGATTCCCCTATGGTCACCGACAGTATCAATCTCTCCACATTACCGTCCCATGCGATTATGGCGCTCTGCAGATGTTCGTCCACCCCCTTGAGATCGGGCCTGGGAACGATGATGCCGCTGTCTGCGGTGGAAGCTGTCGAACCTAATATCACCAAGACGCAAAGGGCAAGGACGAAGATGATACTGACAGGTCCGTGCCTGTTCCTGACCGGGGTCGGGTCGGATGGGAGAAAAAACCGACGCATTTCGTCACAACCAAATGAGTATATGACGAACTGGTGCTTAAACATACCGCTCCTGGTTCAATCCCCGAAATCCATCGGATCGATCCGTTCAACCTCCTCGATATCGTCGAAATGCCGGTCCGCCGTTACGATCGTTTCCAGCCCGTTGTCGACCATCACAGCAAGGTGAATACAGTCCCTTGGGGGTATCCGGAGCTTTCGATATTTATTATAATAGTACAGTGACAACTTGATATCATCTGATGAAACAGAAAAGATGGTTGGTACCAGTTCCAACACTTTCCATGAAAGATCATGAGCCATCATATTCAGACCCAAATGATGGTATCGATACAGTATCTCCTGTATAACCTCGGTATCGGTGACAAATGATTTTCTGCCTGTTTGTATCATGGCCAATATATTAACGCATGGCTCCTTGTACTTGTGTTCCTTCCCTGCAGCGTACATGAATATGTTGGTATCGAGGAACATATCATTCATCCAATCTCCCCTTCGCGATCTCCTCCTCCATCTCCTCCCAATCGCCGACGGGGAGGTTCATCCGGGAAATGCTTTCGACAATATCTCCGGGATCTCCATGGGCGGGTCGCATGAGCAGATAATCCTCTTTCTCCTCCAACACAACAACGGATTGTTCGCGAAGACCCAATGATTCCCGCAATCCCTTTGGGATTAGTATCCTTCCAAATCCATCTATTTTGGCAATTTTTATCATTTTGGCATCATTCTATATTATGGCAATTTTATTATTTATGATTTAGGGTATTATATGAATCGAGAATTATTTTCGATATTTCATAAATTGAGGTAGAATCGATTCAATAACAACACTACCTCCCGAACATCGTCCTTACCTTCGGCGGCATGAAGGACCCATAAACCTTGAAGATGGCACGCCAAGATTCCGTTTCGGGATCATCCGGCATTTTTCCCAGCACGTAGCCGCCAACGAGCTCGCTTCCGCCGACGTTCAGGGTCAAAAGGGCAATATCTCCGTCGTATCTCTGAATCTTTCCTCTGCCCATATCCGTGATCTCCGGGTCCCCTGCGATTTCGTAGTCCGATAGGGGAGTATTGATCTAAACGGGGAAATCCGATCTTTCATCGAAGTAATTACCGTGTATCACGGCAATGGCCTCGAGGGGCTGGTCGAACTTATCCTCGGGGTACTCGGGGAAATACAGCAGGAGAGACGTGTCCTCCGGGAATCTGGTTCGCCTGCATTCCGTGGCCGTATATACGACCAGGAGCCTCGTCCTCCCGTCTATTGGATCATCGTCGCAGAACACGTCGAAGGGCGCTCTCGTCAGTATTCTTTCCTGGAAGTTCATACCCAGCGATATGTCATCGAAGGAGTAATCGTCAGTTTTTCCGAATTGAACATTTGTCGCCATGGATTAAATGATGGGTCAGGATGATGATATGGATTGCGGGGCGGATATCGATTTCCCCTTAATTCCTGCCGACAAATGTCCGGTTAGCGTTATGAAGATAGAACAACCTCTTAGAAACACTGGCCACATCAACTGGTACAACCAGACCCGCCAGATTCATGCATTTGTAATCTCAGAGTCGGGGTTCATCGATGATGCACAGAAGTTTATGGATATTATAGACAATATGGGTTTTGGTATACCAGACCTGCAAAATATGGTTCTGGGCGACCAGAAGTTTTCATTCTAGGTTTTTCCATTGACAACACTATTTATATTACCTGGAATCGGAATATTTCAATCCCACCACAGGCAGCAATAGAAACACCGCCATTGAAATAATCATGCCCCAGACGTACCACACACCGGCTAACAATTCTGAACGAAGCATATAAACAAATATTGCGGTCTCGGCCATGATCATGACCACATATCCCAGCAAAATACACAACTGGACCTGGTTTGGTTTTAGCCCCATTTTTATTGCTACATCATAATGACCACTTTTGGATGATGTTGTATTTTTTACCGTTGTTTTGACCCAGTTGAAAAAAACATTATGCTCTCTCTGTGTAAAAAACACTATGAAAAATATCAAGGCTAGCACCATTTCCGAGATCAGATCTTCAGGGCCGCTGAACTCGAATATCCAAATCGAAACTGAATTTACTGGAAAAAGTGGGTTAAAACCACTTTAAATCATATCTGCCAGCAAATGCGAGAAACCCGCAGCCAGTAATAATAAACTTTGGTTGCGGTTCAGCTTGATAAAATACAGTGCACTGCCCAGACCTAATAACAACACCACCGGGGCGCCAATGAAACTATGAGAGATCGTTCGTAATATCCCGAAATGCAGTATGTCTGGTAAATTTGAGAATACCAGTAGCAATACTAACATATAGCCATGGTCAAACGTTTTGCGAGTGGCTAGTTTGGTAATCAGATATGCAAGACAAAAGTGTCCGAGAAACCACATAGGTCAATAAAACGACCAATCAGATAAAATGCTTTTTTATGGTAGTTGGATTAATACAGATCCACAAGACCACGATCCAGCGAAAATAATAAACCGGTCATCTCCATTACCCCATATCACCTGATTAGCATCCCGAATGGCAAACCGGCGATACTCAGAGGTGTTAATTGATGAAGGTCCAAAAACTGTACGAGGAAGGCATCGAGGGATCGGAGGCTGCGTATGTCCTTTTCGAGAACCTGGTCATTTTGGCCATGATGACGCTGGGATTCCTCGGCATGTACCCCGTTCGCATCAAGAACGTTCCCGTCGTATCGATCGTTTACGTTCTGTTCTCCCTTCTAATGCTGGGCTTCGTGCTCAGAAAACACCTCTGTTCCGGCTGCTACTATTACGGTAAGCGCTGCCACTGCGGCTGGGGCAAGCTCGCGTCCGCCGTGTGCAGGGAGGATTCCGGCAATAACGAGCTCGGGGGAAAGCTCGCACTGCTCACGTGGGGTGTCGTCATGGGCCTGCCGGTCATCGTGATGATCCTCATCGTTATCCTCGACAAGGCCACCCTGATGGGCGAACTGTACTTCTTCGTGCCGTTCGTGGTCCTCGTGATCATCAACAGCATACTTCACGTGGTGGACTGCAAGAAGTGCAAGATGAGGTATGTCTGTCCGGGGAGCGCTGCGAAGGATAAGTGATGCAGGAGTCGCGGATGGGTCAGAGAACACTCCGACGCACCATGTAACATCCGGACGATAACGGGACGGACTGATGTTCTGATATGCCGCTGCACCTTGATCACCGAGATCCATCCGCTTTTCTGACGTCGTCATTTCGAAAACGCAGAAGATCCGACGAAAGAAAATACCACGGGGCGTCATATCTTTATGGAAAATATACGATGCCCCCATTATTCCTGCCCCGCAGCAGAGCTACGGGGTATAGAAATAAAATAAAAAGGGGTTTGGATCGTATCTTTACAATCCATGTCAACCATTATTCTCATAAATGGTTCTACAACTTCTTTACGTTGGTTGCCTGTGGTCCTTTGGGGCTCTCTTCGACGTCAAATTCGACATGATCACCCTCGTACAGGGTTGTTCCAAAGGGTAGAGCGTTTCGATGTACGAACACATCCTTTCCCTCTTCGACCTCGATAAATCCAAAGGATTTCGAACTATTGTACCACTTTACTGTGCCTTCCATTACTTTTCACCTCCTTTGAAGTGTTAATTCTGCATTTAAATAAATCGAAAAAAATCAAAAAGCTTATAGCCAAATTGGAACGACTCCAAAAAAGGATTACCTCTCTCTAATTTTCGCATTTATTCACCACAAGTATACATTTCGGCCTATTAGTAACTTCCGATTCTATATTTCAGCCGAAACTGTAGAACCCATCCGACCAGAGCGTCGGGTACTTGCCACCCGCCCTCTTTTTACTTTCACTGTCACCCCCCATACCCTTATAACCGTTCCCGCACTCCTCCCTGAAAGGTAGCAATCCCGCAATTGCCCGCGTCCAAAAACCCGATAAGATTGATAACGATTGACCCGGTTTCACACCCCTGCGAGGAGAGGTGTCCTGCCGTAGAACAACATCCCGCAAATACCCCAAAGACCGGATGTATCCACGTGACCGAGTTCGAGCTGGTATCCGATTTCGAGCCCAGGGGCGGCCAGCCCCGCGCCATAGAGGACCTGGTGAACGGGCTCTCGCGGGGATACCGGCACCAGACGCTGCTCGGTGTCACCGGCAGCGGCAAGACCTTCATGGCCGCCAACGTCATCGCCCGTGCCCGCAGGCCCACGCTGGTCATCTCTCACAACAAGACCCTCGCCGCCCAGCTCTGCGCCGAGTACAAGCGTTTCTTTCCGTACAATGCCGTCGAGTACTTCGTGAGCTACTACGACTATTACCAGCCCGAGGCGTATCTGCCGAACCGCGACCTGTACATCGAGAAGGAGGCCGACATCAACCAGGAGATAGACCGCCTACGCCACTCCGCCACCCGCTCGCTCATGGACCGACGCGACGTCATCGTGGTGGCCAGCGTCTCATGCATTTTCGGCCTGGGCAGCCCGGAGGAATACTCTTCCATGGGCCTCCTTGCCGAGGTCGGGAAGGAGGTTGACCGAGAGTCCATTCTGGTTCGATTAGTCGAGATCCAGTACGAGCGGAACGACTACGAGTTCTCCCCCGGCAAGTTCCGCGTGAGGGGGAACAGCATCGACATCTGCCCGGCATACGGCGGCCTGGCATTTCGCATCGAGCTTTCCGGCGATACCGTATCCCACCTCTTCGAGATGGACGCCCTTACCGGAAGGAAGCTGCGCGAGCGCACCCGAATGATGATCTACCCCGCCAAGCATTTCGTCATGCCCGCCGATAAGATTGGGAAAGCGATACGGACCATCGGGAAGGAACTGGAAGAACGCCTCGTCGAGCTACGTGCCGACGGAAAGGAATTCGAGGCCATCCGGTTAAAGCAGAGAACCCTGTATGACCTTGAACTGCTGCGGGAGGTTGGTTACTGCCCCGGCATCGAGAACTACTCCCGGCACTTCGACGGCAGGTCTCCCGGCCAGAGGCCCTTTACCCTCATGGACTACTTTCCAGACGATTTCCTGCTCGTGATCGACGAATCGCACGTCACCATCCCACAGGTGCGCGCCATGTACGGCGGCGACCTCTCGAGAAAGAGAAACCTCGTGGATTTCGGCTTTCGTTTACCGTCTGCCTTCGATAATCGCCCCCTGGTATTCGAGGAGTTCGAGGGATACATGCGGAACGTCATCTACACCTCGGCAACGCCCCGTCCCTACGAGTGCGAGAGGAGCTCTCAGGTAGTGGAGCTGGTCATACGGCCAACGGGCCTTGTTGACCCGGAGATCGTGTTGCGGTCCACCGAGACGCAGGTGGACGACGTCATCCACGAGATAAGGACGAGAGCCGAGAATGGAGAAAGAGTGCTCGTCACCACCCTGACCAAGAGGATGGCCGAGGACCTGTCCGATTATCTCGTCGAGAACGGCATCCGGGCAAGCTACATGCACTCCGGTACCGGCACCATGGAGCGGGTCGAGATACTTCGCAAGCTGCGGCTGGGCGAGATAGACGTTCTTGTCGGCATCAACCTCCTTCGGGAGGGGCTCGACCTCCCGGAGGTATCCTTGGTGGCCATCATGGACGCGGACAAGGAGGGCTTCCTTCGAAACGAGACCTCCCTTATACAGACAATGGGCCGGGCGGCAAGGCACGTCAGCGGCCAGGTCGTCCTTTACGCGGACAAGCTCACCGGCTCCATAGAACGGGCAGTGGATATCACCAACAGGAGAAGGGAGATACAGCTGGCCTACAACAGGGCACACGGCATACGGCCAAAGGGCATAAGCAAGGAAGTAAGCGACATAGCCGAGAGCCTTGGGGTGGAAGGTACGGAGGGAGCGGGTATTGCGGACGGAGCTAAAGGAGTGGAGGGCGGAAAGGCGTCTGCCGGTATGGATGTCGCTCCCGGGGAGCTGCACCTGCTTCTGGTGGAGCTCGAGGAGGAGATGAAGCGGGCTGCGGCCAACCTCGAGTTCGAGAGGGCGGCCGTGCTGCGCGACAGGCTGTTCGAACTTCGGGGGTCGACCGGATGAACGCTTTATAAAAGAAACGCGGTGAATTGAATTGGCTAAGGATACCATAACCATAAGAAAGGCAGGGGAACACAACCTCAAGGACATCGATCTCGACATACCCCGTGAGAAGCTGGTGGTGATAACCGGGGTCAGCGGCAGCGGCAAATCGAGCCTGGCATTCGACACGCTCTTTGCGGAGGGCCAGCGACGGTACGTGGAATCCCTGTCGGCCTATGCTCGGCAGTTCCTCCTCCAGATGGAGAAGCCCCGGGTGGGGGCCATCGAGGGACTGTCCCCCGCCATCGCCATACAGCAGAAGGCTCCGGGTCACAATCCCCGCTCCACCGTGGGCACCATCACCGAGATATACGATTACCTACGGGTGCTCTTCGCAAGGGCTGGAGACGTGTTCTGCCACAGGTGCGGGAAGAGGATCGAAAGGCAGTCGGTGGACCAGATAATATCCAAGGTACGGGAGCTGGGAAGCGGTCGTGAAAGTGACGGGAAAATAAAGATACTGGCTCCGGTGGTGAGGGGGCGCAAGGGAGAGTATTCGGCCACAATCTCCGATCTCTTGAGACAGGGATTCGACAGGGGAAGGGTGGACGGGGAGTTCATGGACCTGGACGGCGAGATCGAGCTCGAAAGGTACAAGAAACACACCATCGAGATCGTAATTGACGAGTTGATCATCTCAGAAAGGGGTAGGGGGCGTCTGGCAGACAGCCTGGAGCTGGCCCTGAAGCTCGGCCAGGGACTCGTCACGATCCTTTTAGACGGTAACGAGATGCTCTTCAGCGAGGAATTCGCATGTACCGGCTGCGGCATCAGCTACGAGGAACTTACCCCCCGGGGATTCTCCTTCAACAGCCCGTACGGAGCCTGCCGGACCTGCAAGGGGCTCGGTACCACCATGAACATCGATCCCGACCTGGTGGTCCCGGACCACAGCCTGTCGGTCTTCGAAGGGGCCATCGTGTCCTTTCCCAAGAGCACCAATTCATTCTCGTTTCGGGCCTTGAAGCGCGTTGCCCGGCATTATGGCTTCAGCGTGAAAACCCCCTACGGGGAGCTGTCCGGGGAGCACCGGAACGTCATCCTGTACGGGACCGGTACTGAAAAAATAAATTTCAAGTTCGTGGGAAGCAGCGAGGAGAGGCAGTATCACTGGGAGTACAACCGGCCCTACGAAGGGATCATACCGTCGCTCGAACGCAGGATGAGGGAGACAAAATCCGCTCACATACGGAAGGAGATCGGCAGTTACATGACGAAAAGGAACTGCCCGGAATGCGGCGGGCAGAGGCTCAGGCCCGAGAGCCTGTCGGTCCTTATCGGGGACCGGAACATAGCAGAGGTCACGTCACTGGCGGTAAAGGACGTGATGGACTTCTTTTCGGACCTCGTACTGACGAAGTCCCAGGAGATCATAGCGAAACCCGTTCTGAAGGAGATCCGCGCACGACTCAACTTCATGATGAACGTGGGTCTCGATTACATTACTCTGGACCGCCGGTCGGATACCCTTTCAAGCGGCGAGACACAGCGAATTCAGCTGGCCACACAGATAGGCTCGAAGCTCTGCGGCGTTCTCTACATACTCGACGAGCCCAGCATCGGCCTGCATCAGAGGGACGTCAGACGCCTTCTGACCATCCTGTGCGATCTGCGAGACCTCGGGAACAGCGTGATCGTGGTGGAGCACGACGAGGAGACCATGCGAGCGGCGGACCACATCATCGATATGGGACCGGGGGCCGGAGAGCACGGCGGGGAGATCGTGGCGCAGGGAACGCCGGAGGAGATACTGGCCAGCGAGGACTCACTAACGGGGGCCTACCTGACCGGAAGAATGGGCATCGAGGTTCCCAGTTCGAGAAGGGTTCCAGGGGAAGGTGCCAGGCTCGTCGTCCGTGGTGCACGAGAGCACAATCTCAAGGGCATCGACGTGAGCATCCCGCTGGGATTGTTCGTCTGCGTAACAGGGGTATCCGGCTCCGGCAAGAGCACCCTCGTGGGCGATATCACGCACCGGGCGCTGGCGAGAAAGCTCTACAGGGCCACGGCGGTACCGGGAGCCCATGACGGCATCGACGGCGCCGAGAAAATCGACAAGGTGATAATAATCGACCAGTCCCCCATAGGACGGACGCCGAGGTCCAATCCGGCCACCTATACCGGCCTTTTCACACCGATAAGAGAGCTCTACGCCAGGCTCCCGGAGGCCGCGAGGAGGGGCTACTCGCCCGGGAGGTTCAGCTTCAACGTCAAGGGCGGGAGGTGCGAGGCGTGCCATGGGGCCGGCAGCATCCTTATAGAAATGCATTTTCTTCCGGACGTGTACGTGGGCTGCGACGTGTGCAGGGGGATGAGGTACAACGAGGAGACGCTGGAGGTGAGGTTCAAGGGCAGGAATATCGCAGAGGCGCTTCGCATGACGGTGGAGGAAGGGCTTCATTTCTTCGAGAACATTCCCAAGATCAAAAGGAAGCTGCAGACCCTTTTCGATGTGGGTCTGGGCTATATCAGGATTGGTCAGCCGGCCACCACCCTTTCGGGGGGCGAGGCGCAGAGGATCAAGCTCTCCCGTGAGCTGAGCAAGCGGGACACCGGCAGCACGCTGTACATACTGGATGAGCCCACCACGGGGCTCCACTTCGATGATATCCGGAAACTTATATCGGTTCTCGACCGCCTTGTGGAGGCCGGGAACACGGTCCTCGTGATCGAACATAATCTCGATGTCGTGAAGAGCGCAGACCACATCATCGACCTGGGGCCGGAGGGGGGCGAGAGGGGAGGCGATATCGTCGCCACGGGCAGCCCGGAGGAGGTGGCGGAGGTCCCCGGATCGCATACCGGGAGATATCTCAAAGAGGTTCTCGCCCATGGTCGTTCGGGATAAGATACTGCGGAGCATACCCCGGCGGACCGGGGTGTACATATTCAGGAACGCTGAGGGGGAGGTCATCTACGTCGGGAAGGCCATCTCGCTGCGGAGCCGGGTCAAGAGCCATTTTCAACGGTCGACGGACTACCCCAAGGAGGAGTTGATAAGGAGGGATACCGAGGAGGTCAATTACTTCGTCTGCGGGAACGAGACGGAGGCCCTCATCCTCGAGAACAACCTCATCAAACAGTTCTCCCCGTGCTACAACGTGCGCCTGAAGGACGACAAGACCTATCCATCGGTAAGGATTACTGTGGACGACGAATGCCCCGGGATGTACATAACCAGGTTCCTCTGTGACGACGGAGCGAGGTATTTCGGTCCCTACACGGATGCCGGGGCGCTGAAGCGGGTGGTGGCGTACCTGAGGAGGACATTCGGGCTGCGAAGCTGCAAGGGTACCAAAAGGCACGGGGGGGCGGAGAAGACCTGCCTCAACCATCAGATCGGGCTGTGCGCCGGCCCGTGCGCCGGAATGATCGAGAAGGAGGATTACGATAGAGCGGTGCAGCAGGTGATCATGTTCCTCGACGGCGACATGGACTCTCTGCTGGCCGACCTGGACGACGAGATGAGAGAGCTGTCGGACAGGCAAAGATACGAGAGGGCGGCGGTGGCAAGGGACAGGATGGAGGATATAAGGGCCATTGCTGACAGGCAGCGGGTATCGAAACCCTTCTCGGGAGACATGGACGTGGTGGGCGCCGCCGTCAAGGGGGAGCTGGGCTGCGTCACCGTATTCAGGGTGCGCAGGGGCAATCTCGTGGGAAAGGAGGACATCCTGCTGCCGGTTCCGCTCTTTACCGGGCCCGGCGAGGTCATGGGGGCGTTCGTGGAGCAGAGATACCTGGGAAAGCTGGACGCTCCGGCGAGGATCCTGGTGACACACGGCATGGGCAACAAGAAGTTCATCGAGGAGTGGTTCAGGAGCAAGGGCATCCGGACGAGGATCTCGAAGGCCCACCGACCGCTGGACCGCCAGTGGAGGCAGCTCTGCCTCAGCAATGCCGAGGAGCGGCTGCTGAGGGAGTTCCGGCTTGGGCGCAGGGACCCGGCACTGGTGGAGCTGCGGGAGGTCCTGGGGCTGCCGGAGCTGCCCGAACGCATAGAGGGCGTGGACATATCGAACATCTCGGGCGACCGGGCCGTGGGGTCCGTGGTCGTTTTTGCAGGTGGAAAGCCGGACAAGAAGAACTACAGGCGGTACCGGATAAGAACTGTCGAGGGAACCGACGATTACGCCATGGTACGCGAGGTGGTCAGGAGGAGGTTCGAAAGGCTGCTGTCCGAGGGAAGCGAACTGCCCCATCTGCTCCTCATCGACGGCGGGAAGGGGCACCTGTCCACCGCGTACGACGAACTTGAGAAAATGGGTGTGAAGTTGCCTGTTATATCCATCGCCAAGAAGCTGGAAGAGGTTTTCTGTACTGACAAGAACGAGCCGCTGGACCTGTCGCAGTGCCCCGAGGCACATTCGCTTTTGAGACGGATACGGGACGAGGCCCATCGTTTCGCCATTCGGTATCATCGGAAGGTGAGAAGGAAGAGCATGAAGGGGTCGGAGCTGGAGAAGATACCGGGTCTCGGGGCGGAAAGGCGAAAGTCCCTGCTGCGGAGATTGGGCAGCGTCAAAAGAATAAGGGAGGCGAATGTGGAGGAACTTGTGAAGGTGCCCGGAATAGGTATGAAGATGGCGAGGGCGATACATAGTTATTTCCGGGATCGATGATATTATTTCATGGAATATTATTGATGTTTTGCGTTTTCGAACGATCTGACACCAGCCATGACGTGGAGCGTATCGAAAGCGTGCTCCCGTTTCACTCTGGGGCATAACAACACCCCTGATCCTGCCCGCAGGTATGCGGTCAGGCTCCGTGGCATCAAAGATACCACTCAGCCCTCGGCGCGTCAGCCTACGGGCGAGCAAAGTGATTGCACGCACTCGTTAGAGTTCAACAATCACAACTACATCCACAATGATTTCTATCACCCTTCTTTAACAACTCCGAGCAGGCATGGTGGGAGCGGCCAGGCCAGCGCAGGAGTTGGGCGGGGGTTTGGGACGGCACCCCCTAATAATATCGGGTCGGCGCCCGCCGACCATGGGGCCGGGAAACCGGCCCCCACGTGTTGTTATATCTCTCATTTTTTGGTGGCGGGCTCGTATGCGCCCACACCACCCCTGCACCCCACCCCGGCTACCGAGCCCGCTTAACTCGTGTCGAAGGGGTGTATCGGCATTCGAAAAACGCAAAACATCAGGAAGAATTGAACATAGAATATACTCAATAGAGAATAGAATCCCCGGCCGCTCCGGACGACCTGTCTATCATTGGCAGCCTACAGGTACTTCTTCCGCCTCGGGAAGAAGTGATATTTCCTGTTCTTCCATTTCGAACGGATAACGCCTTCCTTCAGGAGCTTCTTCGTGTGATACATCACCGCCTGCCGCGTCTTACCCCAGACCTCCACGATATCCATGTACGTGGCACCCGGGTTCTCCCTGATGATGGTGGCGATCTCCTTGGACATGGGATTCAGGACCTTGGGCAGCCTCTTCCTCTTGACGGCCATGGAGTAGAACCTCTTCCAGTAACCGTCGTACTCGGAATAGATACTGCGGTCCTTCTCGAGCTTTGATATGTGATAGCTCAACCTGCCCGACGAAAGTACCAGCTGCCTTCTGATGTCACTGAAATGCTTGCCCGGGAACTCGGAAATGTATTCCAGGATCTTTTCCCTGGTCTGCCGTGCGATCTCCCGTCTGTTCATCTGAAATGACCTCTTCACTATAGAATTACTGTGCCTGTTTCGGGGGGTAAATGCCATCCGATTTTCATCCCAACTTTTTACGTCTATATTAGAGTTATGGTATAAGTTTCTGACATTAATTCCATGGAAAGAAGTGTTTGTCTTAGGGGAGCGGGGGATTGATGGATGGCCTGACGAAGACCGGGGGGCCTTCCGGATCCGTACAAATTGGTTTCCTATAGTCCATCCGGGGATGATTCCTTACTCTCCCCCACATCATCCCCAATCCTACCCAACTCATCCTCACCACTCCCATCCACATTCTCCACACCATCCCTTTTCCTCCAACTCCCGACTACCACCACACCAACCACAATCCCCAAGACCACAAACGCTCCCACTATCCCCAGTACCCACCACACCGCACTCCCTCCCTCCTCCACATTCTCCTCCTCCCACCTCTCCCCATCGTCCGGGTACGCATCCTCGTCGTTGGGCACTTCGTCGCCGTCCCGGTACGGGTCGAGCGTATCTGTTATGCCGTCGCCGTCCATGGCCTGCGGTACCGATCTTCTGCTGTACGGGTCCGTGCCAACCTGCGTTTCTACGGTGTTGTTCCAGCCATCACCGTCGAAATCCAGGGGCGTGGATAGGGGGTCGTACGGGTCGGGCCGGAAAGGTTCTCGAAGGTGTCGTTTATTCCCGAATGGAGTCCTTTCCCCCGATTCAACCCCTAATCGATCCAGCCATAGGCTTTGCTTCTCGGAAGGATCTTTGCTACCCTCACCTCATATCCCTCAATGACGTAGATCGCCCTGTAACTGCCGATCCTTATCCTGTAGTAATCCCTTTTCGTACCCTTCAACCTCTTAATATCCGCTCTTGGCCTGGAACGGTACGGGTCGTCCTTCAATTCACCCAATGATCGCTTGATGTGCTCCCGGAGTTCGGGCGGGATAGCCCCGAGCTGCCGGATAGCGGTTTCCGAAAGGAGTACTTCATATCTCGTCAAGGGGAACAAACTCCTCGGTTTCCAGTATCCGGTCGATGTCGTCGAAGAACTCCACCCTTTTAGCTGTCTCGATCAACCTGTGGATCAATTGGTCATAGGTTTCATTCATTCTGCCGAGTTCGCGCAGTTCATCCCGCGTATCCTTTCCAATCTGTATCGTCGTAACGGCGGTCATGGCACATCACCACTATGGTTAGTTATATGTGATTATATGTAGTTATATGCTATATATAATATTCTTTGTTATTCTGACAGCTCGATCCCCGTTCAGGCATGGCATACTACCAGTGCGAGACCACCCAACAGCCCTGAGGTCATGTCCAAGGTATTCAGACAGAATTTCTCCCGGTATGCCGCCTCATCCCTCCCTCTCACCGACCGCATCCATCCCTTCCTCCACACCAAAACCTTTCCCGACGCCATCCAACTCATCCACACCATCTCCGCCCACATCCCCCTCTTCCCGGACACGGTCCTCCCCGCTTACCTGCTTCCTCCTCCCGACCACCACCACACCAACCACAATCCCCAAGACCACCAACGCTCCCACTATCCCCACTATCCACCACACCGCACCCCCTCCCTCCTCCTCTCGTTCCCACCTCTCCCCGTCATCCGGGTACGCATCCTCGTCGTTCAATACATTATCCCCATCCCGGTCCGGGTCGAGCGTGTCCGTTATGCCATCGCCGTCCATGTCCGGCGGTACCGACTGAGAATTACGGGGGTCCGTGCCCACCTGCGTCTCGATGGTGTTTTTCCAGCCGTCGCCGTCCAGATCGAGCGGGGTGGAGAGCGGGTCGTACGGGTCGGAGCCGGATGCGTTTTCATGGGTGTCGTTGAAACCGTCGCCGTCAGAGTCAATATCGATAGGGGGTTCACTTTCGAGAACGATTACGGTTAGATTGTCCATTGCTATGTTCCCTTCTGAATCGCGGACTGTCAGGGTGATAGTGTAGGTACCGGGAATGTCGAAGGTAAAGGATGGATTTTCTCCATACAGTTTGTAAATGGTATCGTCATATCTGAATGTCCAAGTGTAGTTCACAACGCCAACGTTGTCGCTGCTTTCCAAGCCGTTGAAAAACACCTTATCACCGGCATCGATGGTAATATCATCGCCAGCGACAGCTAAAGGGGGCATTATGTCCCGGACGACGACATTGATAGTGTCTGTATCCCAATTCCCCTCGTCGTCGGTGACGTTCAGGGTGACGAAGTATTCTCTCGCATCGTCGAACTGAAATTCGGTTTCCGCGCCGTACAGGAATACCGTTTCACCACGATAAACGAAGGACCAGGTGTAATCCACGATCTCCACGTTATCGAAACTGCCCCGGCCATCGAGATGGGCGATCTCGTGTTGGTCGATGATGATGTCATCCCCGGCGACAGCAGTGGGCCACGATTCATCCTTCACCGCCAATCGCAGGGTATCCACCGCCTGATTCCCTGCTTCGTCCGACACGTCCAGCGCGACGATGTATATCCCCGGGATGTCGAACCTGAAAGCAGGGGCCATCCCGTAGAGCAGGACATTGCGTGCGTCGTAAACGAACGACCACGTATGATTGACGATGCCGACGTTGTCATGGCTACCGCTCCCATTGAACGTGAATACAGTACCGACAGGGATATTGTCATCCGGGCCTGCATTCGCAACCGGGGGTTCGGCATCCACCGAGGGATCGGGGTCACGTACGGTTACCAAAACGCGATCAAAAGCAGTGGAGCCAAGTTCATTCCGTACAACGAGGATCACGGTGTAGTTGCCGGGTATGTTAAACGTGTAGGACGGCGTGGAACCATATAGTAAAACGTCATTGAAATCGTAGGTGAAGTTCCAAGTGTAGTTGATTATAGTGGGATCTGCGCTCGAATTCGTCCCGTCGAAATGAACTGTTTGATGTTGGTCTATTGTGATGTCGTTCCCCGCGTTGGCTGTGATAAAATGTTCATTCAATGGATTCACCAGGGGGAACCTGTCCTGTGAGTTCGCAAAGCCGTCAATGTTGTAGGGTTGATCGACTATGCCGTCATGATCGTCGTCAGGTTGGGTCCAATCAGACCAGTAATTACCCTCGGCGCCATTGTCCCAAAGACTATCGTTTCCATCATCTCTTGCTTGAATCCCGTTATTGTTATTGGATATAAAA
>CAYRFL010000007.1:0-66318 GCA_964423515.1 uncultured archaeon | reverse complement strand
AGATCCCGAAGGGAACCGAGATCACGGCGACACTGGGCACTGGCGATAAGGAGATCAAGAGGACCTGGAAGTGGGGCGAGGAAACTGCTCCGTATACGGATATCTTCGATCCTGACGTGGTAATACCGGAGAAGGAAAAGGAAGACGACGACAGCGAGATACTCCTCATCGTTGCCATAGTGGTTATCGTGTTCATCATCATCATACTGGTGGTGCTGGCCATGAAGTCCAAGGGCGTGCCCGAGGACGAGCTCTTCGACGACGAGATACGCGAATACGAGTGCCCGAGCTGTGGTGCGATAGTCACCTCCGACATGGATACCTGCCCCGAGTGCGGCGAGGTTTTCGAGGAGGAGGAGTACAAGTGCCCCGAGTGCGGTGACCTCGTTGAGCAGGACTCAACCGAGTGCGACTCCTGCGGCGCCGAGTTCGAGGCCCCCGAGAAGGCCGAGGAAGAGGGCGAAGAGGAAGAAGGCGAGGAAGAGGACGAAGAGGAGGGAGAGGAGGAACCCGAGGCTATCGAGGACTTCGACGTCGAGGACGAAGAGGCAGAAGAGGTCGATGAGGAACTCGAGGGTGTCGAGGACCTTGCCGACGAGCTAGAGGACGAAGAAATAGAGGACGAGGAACTGGAAGACCTTTAAGGTCCCCATTTCCTCTTTTTTTCTTTTTTCATTTATTTTTTCATTTTTTTCAGATCAGCGTTAGCTCTGGTGAGGGTGACGGGTTATTCAACTAGTACTATCGATAGATGAGTTCTCTTCCACTTTTTCTTTCGGCTCCTGGCTGCGCTGGATGGGCTGCGTGAAAGAAAAAGCGGCTCAAATAAGAAAACACAACCCACCCTGCTCGCCAGGAGAAAAAGGAATTTACTAAAGGCCGTCCAATCCTCTCATACTATCGATTTCGAGCAGGCTCGTGGGGGAGTGGCACGAGCCAGCGGAGAAATCGGGTGGGGGCTTGGGATGGTCCTACCTGGAACCAATCCTTACCATGCGGATCTTTATCCCATCATATCTGCGCTCGCTACGCTCCGTTGCATCAATGTCCCACCCCGATTCATGGAAGTTATTGTGCCAATCTTTATTATAACGTCCTCTCGCCTCCTTGCTATCATAGGCGGGCGAACCCGGAGTTCGCTAGGTTGTTCCGGCGGTGCCGGTCCCTCGCGAATCCATCGACCGGGAGCCCACAGCAAGAGGTGAGCGAAATGAGCAGAACTAACGAAATGAGCGGAAAGATCGCGTATATTATGATCGGACTCGTACTGGCCATCTGCCTCCAGCACGTCGCTGCCGGGGCAGGGGGATGCAAGGAGAACGGGAACTGCAATTACAATGACAACGAGAACGACATCGGCACCAGGGATTCCGGCGTGATCCTGGTCGACCTGTACGGCATGGGTAACTTCCATACGATACAGGCTGCCGTGGAGAACGCCGGGCCCGGAGATACCATTCTCGTCAGCGAAGGACTCTATCTCGAGAACGTGGTCATCGACCGGACAGTCACCCTGCGCGGTACCGGCAGGACCCGGATAGACGGCGATCTCGGCACCGGCATACTCGTCAGGGCGGATCACGTGAACGTCAGCGGCTTCGAGGTCTTCAGCGCGGAAACGGGAATGCTCCTCGAGGGCTGCAAAGGCTGTGAGATATATAATAACACGCTATCGGACAACTTTCACTGTGGTATTCGCCTGTCCGGCGTGAGAGACTCGGTCATACGGGACAACCAGTGCCGGTCCAACGGCGGCCGATGCGGACATGATGACGGATACGGCGGATACGGGCTGCTCCTCTGGGATTCCCACGGAAACGAGGTGCGGAACAATCACTGCTGTGCCAACGAGTGGTTCGAGAAGGGCGAGGACGGGCGCCAAAAGCCCCTCTACGCCACCGGGATAGGCATGGTCAACTCCGATCACAACACCCTGGAGGACAACGTCGTCACCAACAACAGCGGCTACGGAATGAACCTTGTGGGAGATTTCAACAGGATAATCCGCAACACCGTGAGATCGAACTATTTCTCGTATTACGACGTCTTCGACTCCACGTACCTGTACTCCACCGGAACCGTCTTTCATGGAAATTTCAACCTCATTCTCGGGAACGAGATAGCCAACAATTTCGAGGGGATAAAACTGGTAGGCTGCAAGAACCTCATCCTGAACAACACCTGCAAGGAGCACAAGGTGGCCGACATATCCCTCGAGGCCGGCTCGCATGACAACACCATCGCATACAACACCTTCCACATATACCGGCAGCGTCCCATAATGGTATACGACAACAGCAGCTACAACAACAACATCTGGAACCTTCCCTATGCCGGGAACTACTGGTCGGACTACGCAGAAAAGTATCCCGATGCCAGCAACGATTCCAGGGTCTGGAACATGTCCTACGAAATACTGGGCAGCGCGGACAACTACGACCACTTTCCGCTTTGCAGACCCCTTGGCATCGAGAATGCCACGCCCACGGCAAGTGCAGGCTCCGTTATAACGACGGGACAGCACAGGTACGTGGGTTTTAACGGCCTTGGAAGCGAGAGCTGCTACACCATTATCAATTACACATGGAACTTCCGCTACCAGGGGAAACAGTACCGGATATACGGCGCCAGGCCCGGTTTCATGTTCCACGAGGTGGGCGATTATCGGATCAGTCTGACCGTGGAGAACCTGCTGGGCGAGACCGACAGCGACCTCGTGATAGTGAGCGTCAAGGATACCGACCCGCCATTGGCAGACGCGGGCCCGGACATGGTGATCCCGAACGACCGGCCGTTCGTTCTGGATGCCTCGAAGAGCTTCGACAACGTTGGCATCACCTATTTCGACTGGTCCTTCAACTACGACGACGAGAGACACGTCTACAATGCCGAAAATCAGGAATGCTTCTTTTCGATCCCGGGAAAGTACAGGATCAAACTGCTGGTCAGAGATGCGATGGGAAACGAAGGGCAGGACGATATCTTCATCACCGTTGTAACCGACAACCGCCCAATGGCCAGGGCCGGTCAGGATCTCTTCATAACCGAGGGTGATACCGCAATGCTGAATGCCGCCGACAGCTTCGACGACATAGGGATCGTGAACTATACTTGGAATCTGGTGTACGCCGGCGAGCCCGTAGCCCTCTACGGGGCCGAAAACTCCTTCACCTTCGACGCGGCCGGCATGTATCCCATTACCCTCAACGTCACCGATTCCGGTGGAAAGTGGGATCTCGACCGGCTCTTCGTGAGCGTCAGGCCCATGCCCATATTCCACGCACATGCTGGTCATAATCGCACTGTGGATGTGGGCGAGCCGGTGTATTTCAACGGGTCCGTAACGGGTGAGCTCGCGAGCATTCCGGAATACGTCTGGAAGCTGGAGTACGGAGGAAACTGCATCGTACTTTCCGGTTACAACGCCACCTTCAACTTCGATACGGCGGGAAATTACACGGTGACCCTCATCGTGAGGGATGCGAAGGGGAACTGGGCGGGAGACGTCATATGGGTGAACGTCACCGGAGACGATGAGCCTCCGGCAGTGATATCGACGCCCGTCGCCGATGCAGGGCAGGACGTCACGGTGGATACGGGACAGTACGTTCTGCTGGACGGGAGCGGGAGCAGCGACGCAGTCGGCATTG
Organism: uncultured archaeon; assembly: GCA_964423515.1. Classification (GTDB taxonomy): domain Archaea; phylum Thermoplasmatota; class Penumbrarchaeia; order JASLWR01; family JASLWR01; genus CAYRFL01. The sequence goes on along the minus strand of CAYRFL010000007.1, from coordinate 62,668 downwards.
AGAGCTTTCAGTGGACCTTCGTGTACGAGGGCAACAGAATAAGCCTCGGAGGCAGCTCGCCTACCTACGTCTTCACCACCCCCGGAGAATATTACATCACCCTCACGGTTACCAACCTGGACGGGCAAACCCACCGCGATACAGTGAAGGTCACGGTAACGGGGGCGCAGCCCACCGAAATAAACGTGAGCACGGAAGACGTAACCGGGGACAACCTCTCGAGGCCCCTCCCGGCAAATCTCCCGTACGAACAGGATGGTAAGAAGAACGATACGGGAACGGAGGGTCAGGATGAAACGAACGGAAAAAGAACGAAGGGGGAGACGGAGGGGATCGGCCTTGAGGACGATGGAACGAAGTACGGACATATTTGGTTGCCGGTGCTGGCCGTGATCGCGGCCTCCGGCATTCTTCTCCTGGGCGCTTTCGTCGTGAGAATGAGAAAGTGGTCGGCGAGAGTGAACGAAAAGCGAAACCTAAGAATCGAGAGCGTCAGGGAGATATCCACCGGGAAAGACCGGAAAGACCGGAAAACATCGGGGAACGGACACACAAAGAGGCCGATGGGGAGAAGGGTTCGTATCAGGAGAAAGCGGGTACGTGTGTGATGGAACAGTGATGGAATAATCGAATCGAATATGGGCCGTGCCGGGCATACGAATATCGATTTCCCTCTATTTCGGCCTGGCACGGACGACCTCGTTGTGGTCCACCTTCCTCGCACGGAATTCTTTCAGTACCCCGTCACGGTCCCTCTCCCGGATCCGCAGCACCACCCCGCAATCCGTGCTGATATAACGGGGCGTCGGTATCAATCTTACCTCGAACCCCGCATCGATCGCGACCTGCTCGGCCCGAATGGCACCGTTTGTGGAATCGAATAGGATCACCAGATAATCATCGTCCATCTCTGCTCACCTGTTTACCGGAGCCGGGTTTCGTGATATCCTCATCACGTATATCCACGACAGTCTCGTGCGGAGCCGCTGACTCCGTGCTTCATGAAGTCCATCCCTGCTCACCCGATCATTCTCATCCCTATCATCGCCCTTCCACCGCGAGACCGCCCAGGGCCTCTATGGCAGCATCCACTTCCTCCGGACGGTTGAAATAGCCCATGCCGAACCTCACGGTCCCCTGCGGGAACGTACCTATGGTCCTGTGCGCATTGGGAGCGCAGTGAAGCCCCACACGACTCATTATGTCATATTCATCGTCAAGTATCAGCCCCAGTTCGGACGGTGACAGATCATCCATGGTGAACGAGACCGTGGCGGTCCTATCCCGACCTTCCGAACATCCATGCAGTTTCAATCCTTCCACGCCCGCAGCACCCCGGATGAACCTCCTTACGAGACCCGTGTTCTTCTCGTGAATATGCTCCACCCCTCGATCCAGAACGTATCCGATCCCTGCGGCAAGCCCGGCAAGACCCACGGTGTTGAGGGTCCCGCTCTCGTACTTGTCCGGAGGAAATCCGGGTGAACGTCGGATTCGGACCTGCTGCCAGTCCCACCCGATCCCATTCTTTCTATGCGACCCGCGTCCACGCCGCTGCCGATGACGAGACCGCCCGTGCCCTGGGGGCCCATGAGAGCCTTGTGACCGGTGAAGGCGACCATGTCGATATTGTCCCTTTCCATATCGACGGGAACGCATCCCGCCGTCTGGGCGCTGTCGATCATGAACAGTACGTTCGCGTCACGGGCGATGATTCCCACCTTTCTTACGGGGGCAAGGCTTCCAACGATATTGGAACCGTGGTTCAGCACGATCAATCTCGTATCTGGTCTTATGGCCTCGTTTATCTTCTCCGCGTCGAGGAAACCCTCGGCGTCGCATTGGACCACCGTTGTCTTCACTCCCTCGCGGCCGACATCCTGAAGGGGGCGCATCACCGAGTTGTGCTCCATGCTGCCGGTGATGACGTGATCGCCCTTTCCCAGTATGCCCCTGATCCCCAGGTTCAGGGCGGCGGTGGCGTTGGAACAGAATACCACCCGCAGGGGATCCTCAAGGTTGAACAGCCTGGCGACGTTCTCCCGGGCACGATAGACGATCCTGCCTGCCTCCACGGAAAGGCGATGGCCCGAGCGGCCCGGATTGGCGCCCACGTTGACGAGAAAATCGTTCATGGCCTCCATTACGCAATTGGGCTTGGGCCAACCAGTCGCCGCATTATCGAAATATATCATCATCCACACCCGAAAGGAGCATCTTTCCAAAAATGACGGTGCGCCGGCTCAGAATCTCACTACCTTTCCGGCCCCAAGGAGGGTCTCGGAGATGGTATATGCATTGGATATCTCTCCTACGGCCAGATCATCCTTCAGGCCGTAATAGTCCAGGCAGGTCCCGCATACGAGGATATCGACGCCTTCCTCGTTCAGTCTTTTCAGGTCATCCAGGGGCCGGGCCCCCTTCACCGCGAGCCTGACGCCGCTGTTCATGAATATGATGGCATCCGGTCTGCTCTCAAGCTCAAGGAGGGAATATATTATGGAGTTTACCAATATCCCGCCCAACTCGTCGTCCCCCCGTCCTATGGTATCTGCCGGAAAGAAGAGGATCGTGGGACCCAATGCACAGGAAAGATCGAACTCCACCTCGTTCCCGGACGTCCCCTCGACCCGGGTGATGCGCATGTACCAGTCCTTCCCGGACCTCTCCACGTCCACCTCGTATCCGCGGGCCTTGACGCCGCGGGAGATGTTCTGAATCGCCGTCTCGTCATCCACCACCACCAGGAGGTCGTCCGAATTCCGCAGGGCCTTCCCGGTCCTGATGGCGGGTTCCGGGCACTTCAGGCCCCTCAGGTCAAGTTCCTCCGTCATATCAAATCCCCTCACTTCTTTGTCAGTATCAAAAGGTATTCCCCGTCATCCTTGTTCTGTACTTTCACGCTCCAACCCTCGTCCTGGGCCGTGGCTTTCACGTTGTCCCTGGAATCCTCGTTATCCACTAGCACCTCAAGGGTTCCCGCCTCCATATCCCATATCCGGTCCTGGGTCTTCCATACGGGCTCGGGGCATTCCAATCCACGAAGGTCGATGTTCTCCCTTTTGGGCTTCTTTGCCACCTTCTCCTCGAACACCGGTTCGGGCACTCCGAGCTTCTTGAAGAACTCCGGCATTCTGCGGTTCCTCACCTTGCCCGTGATCTCCATGGCGGTCTCCCTGGAGAGCGGGAAACGTCCCTCCTTGTCGAATCCCTTCTTGAAGAGGGCGTGTGCCGCCCGAACATAGCATACGTGCCTTGGAATCTGGTACCTCTCCGACATAGCCCTGTAGGCGGCCTCGATCCCTTCCTCCTTCACGTTCCCGAACGAGAGTGGGATCATGTCGCAGGGAGTTACCGTGCCGTCGTTCTCGATGAACATGTGATAGGTGCCGGCCATGCATCCAAGTATCCCCTCGCTCTCGATATACGAATACTCGCTGATCTTGGGATAATTTTTATCCTTGTTGAGCTTCTTGTGGTATTCCCACATCTGCTTCTCCTCGTCCCTGCCGCACCATCTCGCTTCCTGGTTTCCCACCAGCCTCCCCGTGGGTATCGGCGCCAGGACCCTCACCTCGTGCGCTCCGATATCCTTGAGGAACCGATAATACTCCGGCACCTCCCCCGCGTTTATCATCTCCCTGGTCGGGACCGCCCCCGCGATGGTATAGAGACCCGCCCTGTTGGAGGCCTTGATGGCCTTCACGGCAATGTCGAACGCTCCCTCGTATCCGCGAAGCCTGTCGTGTACCTCGGCCGTGTGATGGTCGAGGCTGATGGAAGCGCTGAAGAGACCTCTCCTCTTCAATTCCCTGGCCCTCTCGTAAGGCAAACGCTCGCCGTTGGTGAAAAGTATGGTATGTGACTTGTCGCCGATGGCCTCCACGATCTCCTCGAGGTCGTCCCTGAGAGTGGGCTCCCCCCCGGTAAGGCCGATAAAGGAATTGCCCATGTCCTGAAGCTTCCAGATGGTGTCTTTCAGTAGTTCCAGGGGAAAATCCTCGATCTCCTCGCGGCCCCAGTTGCTGCAGTGCCAGCAGTCATAGTTGCATCGGTTGGTCACCGCTATGTTGCATGACAGGGGGAACTTCTCACCCTTCTTCATCTGCGATATCCTGCTGATGAACCTGTCGAATGCAACCGTGCCGAAGGGCGGCATCTGGGAGTTCATCACCACCTTTCCGTCGATCTCCACGAACTTCTCGTATTTCGAGGATTCCCTCAGATAGAAGAGGAACTTCTTATCGAGGTTCCGGACCTCCTTCTTCTTGAACATCTTCAGCATTACGAATTCCTTTGACATGCCGGTTAAGAACTTGACCAATCGGATCCCTCCCTTCAGGGGTACAGGATAGGTTCCACACCAATTAAATAATTTCCTTAATCCCTTTTTTCATTTATTCAGCGGAATCGGTCCCTACGGGCTGCGATCCCGCGAACATTGTCAAGCTGCGAACTTTGAATTACTTTCAAACTTCGCACCGTTGACAATACACACGTGTGCCCCGGGGTCGTGGAAGTTATTGTGCCAATCTTTATTATAATACCCTCCGACCTCTCTTTTTATCGTAGACGGGTGAACCGGGTGGGCAGTATGGTTTTCCGGCATTGCCGGGAGGTCCTCTGTCGACCTGACGAGACCTGGAAAAAGGAGGTAGGGAAAATGAAGCGAAAGATCAGTTACGTACCCATGATAGTGGTATTCGTACTGCTGGCCGCCAACATGGCCTATATCACGTACATGAGTACCACGGGCAGCTCCTCCGGGAGCTCCGTGGTCGAGGACATGAAGCATAAGGACGGAACAAATGACCTTGCTCCGAGCATCGAATCCAAGGAAGAAGCGGACCTGTACGATCACAAGGATGCCTATTCCGGCGATAACGGAGAATTCCAATCGAACTGGAACGAACCGGAGAAGACCGATACCGATGATGATAAGGGAATCGCACCGCAGGTCCCCTGCGAAGAATCCGACGACGGGGACGCGGACGATGCCGACGATGATGCAAACAACGATACCTCGGTAGAATTCGAGTATTCTTCGCCCCGCCCCGAACCAAATGCTTTAGAGAATGAGACGATAAAGGAGGATACGGAGCCCGAGGAGAACCTGTCATATCCGGGCGATGACGGAAGCGACACCGGTACGGAGGAGGAAGAGGAGCAAATGGAGGCGGAGGGCAATGGTACGATCAACAATGCGAACGCGGAAAAGATCGACTACCCTTTCGATTACCCCGAGAGATGGGGCTGCACGTCCCACGATACCGAGCTCTCACGCCTCAAGGTCGAACTGGCGATAGACAACTCCTACGCCGTTACCGACATACAGTTCGGCCTGAGCAATCCCGGCCAGAACATAACGCAAAAGAGCTTCGTGGTCACCATACCGGAGGGCGCGATGCTCTCCAACCTCACGATGGAGCTGAACGGTGCTATCTACTACTCGAAGATATTCTCCAAGACCGACGAGGTCAGCGAGATGACCGGGCCCGATATCATGGCCGTGTTCATCCAGTGGCTCGACGATGACAGCCTTCAGATGAACGTCAGGGTCCCCCCCAACTCCGTGATGGGGATCAATCTGCGGTACGAGAAGTTCCTCGCCAGATACCTCGGGGAGTTCCAATATACCGTACCCCTCCATGGTATAAACTCCAACGAGGAGATCAAGGAGCTGATAACCATACTCGACATATATCATCAGAGCGGGCTTTCCGATCTTGGCGTCTCCGGTCCGATATATCATTCGAATCTTACGGTCACGGAGGCACAGGCGGCGGGTATGAGGACAAGCAGGGCAAGGTGGAGCCTGGATGACCTCAACATCGGATACACCGTGGGAGAGCCGGCCCTGCAGGGGGACGTGACCGTGCACGAGAACGGGGACGAGGGCCACTTCCTGCTCCGATTCTCCCCGTCGGCCACGGCTCTCGAGGAAGCGCCGGTGCCCAAGCAGATAATCTTCGTCATCGATCGGTCCGGGTCCATGTCGGGAAACAAGATAGCGCAGGTCAGGAACGCCTTCGCATACATCGTGGACGACCTGCCCGGGGACGACATGTTCAACATACTCACCTTCTCGAGCTCGGTGAGCCAGTACAGCTCCGGTATGATGGCGGCCAGCGAGACGAACAAGGCAAGCGCGGTCAACTTCATAAACGGCATGAGCGCATCGGGCGGGACGAACTTCAACCAGGCGGCCCTGGACGCCATGGGTCTTCTCGAAGGCGTTGGCAGCAACTACATCCCCATTGTAGTGCTGCTCACGGACGGACAGCCCACGTCCGGAGAGACGACCCTCGCAAGGATCCGGGATAATATCATGAGCGCCAATACCATGCACGCGTCGGTGTTCTGTCTGGGATTCGGCGGCGACGTGGACTTCGATTTCCTCAGAGCGATATCCATGGAAAACTTCGGCCAGGGGATCAAGATAAGCGAGTATGGCGATGCCACGTCCCAGATAACCGACTTCTACAAGACCATATCCACTCCGCTGCTTCAGCAGCTGACCTTCAGCTTCTCCGACGAGGTCGGCGACGTTTCGAGGACCAGCGCCGACTATCTCTTCGCAGGAACCGACATAGTGATAACGGGAAGGTTCGTAGAAGCGGATTCCATCGACATCATAATCGATGCCCGGAGCAGGAACGGCCAGCGAAGGTTCACGGATACTATCTATCTGTCGGGCGATAACCGCAATCCCTTCGTGGCCAGGCTCTGGGCATACCAGCAGATCGAGAACATACTGGAGCAGATGGAGGTGTTCGGCGAGAGACAGGACCTGCGGGAGCGGGTGATCGAGCTCTCCTGCCAGTACAACTTTCTCACGAAGTACACCTGCTTTCTGGTTGAGGTGGACGACGAGAACGTCTGGAATCCCGAGAACGACGGTGGGGATGAATACGAGCCGGACCCCGAACCGGAGGAGGAGCCCGAGGAGGACGATGACACCAACAGCTCCAACAGAAGTCGATCCTGGAATCCTCTGGACGAGCAGGAGGAGATGGAGGGACCGGATTCCGACGGGAACGATGCCGGCTATGAGGCGGGCGACGAGAAGAAGGCGCTGGCCGTACGAAAGAGCGATTGAGAAGTGGAATTTCGAGAAGCGGCGGAGTATGGAACTCCGTCCTTTCTCTTTTTTATTCATCAATGCTCATCGCAGCGCTGGACACATGATCCTTTATTCGTACCGGGGGTATGACACATACTGATCACACTGGAAGTTACATCGAGTACCAAAAAAAACACATTCTGGAAATGCGCCAACCGACAAAGGATCTGGAGAAGAATAGTGAAGCACCCGGGGGAGCATTTTCGGGAGCTGGAAAGGAATCTCGGCATCGGTTCCGGCACGCTGAAATATCACCTCGAAAAGCTCATGGAAGCCGGGATGATCGTGTCGGAAAAACAGGGGAAGTACAGGCTCTACTATCGCGCGGGACAGACACGATGCGGACCCCATCTCACGCCGGCACAGGAGATCATCGTGAAGATTATTCGAAAACATCCTGGGATCGATGCCAGGGCCATAGCCGAGGGAGGGGGCAGGTCCGTAAGGACCGTGCACTATCATCTGCGGACGCTGTCGGATATGGGAGTGATACGGGAGGTCAGGAAGGACGGTAGGGCCGTGTGGTATGTTTTTGAAGTTCCGTTTTAGCCTGATAGAGGTATTCAACAAACTCTCTTCAACAAAGAGGGCCTGGTAGCCGGGGGGTGGAACAGGGGTGGTGTAGGCGAATACAGGCCCGATATCAAATAGGAAATAATAATCGTCAAGAGATTGGACGAGGGCCTGCCCTCGTGGTCGGTGAAACACCGACCTATTGGGTGGGAAGGGGCGAAAACATGACGAACGAGCGGTCCAAACATCTAAATATCAACCTCACCAATCAAACGACCAGCCCATTTTATGAAGCCGCATCTGCGGTTCCACGCGATGTGGCACACATTGTCAAGCTGAAAATCCTATGCATCAGAGATGCATCTGGTCCTTTCGGGTCCTGGCGTATCAAGATACGCCTGTATTTGCCCGTTTCACTCCGGGGCATAATATGCCCCTGCACCCTCGGGGCGTTACCCTGCGGGTGCCGAGGCGTGAACCCGTAGGTATACATGCCGAGGGTGCAGCAAAGCCCGAAGGGGTTTGCGGAGTGTCAACGGGCATCGGCAAACCGTTACTCGAAAGGCTTCGACTTTTATCGAACTAATCACCGTCGACAATATATAGAATCCTTGCGTATCTTTCTTATAATGGATGCCCGGACCATATTACCGTTGGCCGCCCTCGTAATTATGCTCGTCATCCTTCCTTCATCCACGGAGGGTGAAACACGGCCGGGAGCGGGATCGAAAAGGGTTATGCGCGAACTGATAGTCGACATATCCGGAAGCGGGGACTATCTCAACATCAGCTCGGCCATCGAAGGCTCCACGGACGGCGATACCATACGCATCAGACCCGGGACTTACCTCGAGAACGTCGTGATCGACCGGCCCCTGACCATACTGGGCCCGGAGGATAACGGACCAGCGAAGAACGGTCAGACAGTGAACGGTCCGGAAGAGGAAGGACAGGAGGCGATAATCGACGGTATGGGCGGAGAATATGCCCTCGAACTGGCAGCCGACAACATAACCATACGCGGGATCACCGCGCGGAACGCCAGGAATGGTATTCTCATACGATCCGGCAACAACACGGTAGCCGAATGCCGCTGTACCGGCAATCTTATGGGGCTATCCATCACCAACTCCAGCGGCAACCTCATCCGGTCGTGTAACCTCTCCCGGAACGGCTGGGTCGGGATGATCATGGGCGGAGCGGTCCGTAACGAGATACGGGGCTGCCGCTGCGACGAGAACGGTGGTACGGGCATACACCTGTTCTACTCCTACGACAACGTATTCGCGGACGGTACGTGCAACCTGAACCTGAATCACGGATTCTATGCGTACTGGCTGTCCAATGACCTGCTTTTGGATAATTATACGTGCAATGACAACGGCAAGAGCGGCATATACATATTCGATTCCAACTCCGTGACGATGAGGGAATGCAACTGTTCCGGAAACGACATGGACGGGATATACGTCATGAGCACGGACAGTGCGGTCCTGAACTGTACGGCAGCCAGGAACGGCGATAACGGGCTTCACCTGTACCATTGCTATCGCAGCGTACTGAAGAACATCCTGTCGGCGGACAACGGGAGGTACGGAATGCTCCTAAAGTACTCTGAGGAAAATACCGTATCCGAATGCGTCTTCGGGGGCAACGTTCACGGCGTCAGGGCGGCCTCAAGCACATCCGGAAATTCATTCCACTCCAATTCGTTTCTACAGAACGCCGGGGAGAACGGACAGGCCACCGACGACGGCGACAACGACTGGAACGATGAAAGCGGCGGGAATCACTGGTCCGACTGGACTGGACCGGACGACGATGGGAACGGCATCGTCGACTCCCCGTATACCATGGACGGCGAGGGCGGTGCCTTCGACCTGTTGCCTATGGCGGAACCTCCCGTCGAGCTTCCGCCAATGGATTTCACCAAGCCACCCCTGCCGGACGAGCTGGCCGATTCCGACGACGACGGGTGGACGAACGCCGCAGAGAAGGAGGCTGGGAGCGACCCGATGAATCCTGTTTCGACACCACTCGATCTGGACGGCGACGGATATTCGAACAAAGAAGATGCATATCCACGCGATCCGGAGAGGTCGGGGGAAGACGACGAGGAGACCTCCGATCCCACAACTCTCTTACCAGTTCTTATAGGGGTAGTGCTCCTGATCCTCCTGTGTGTCTTATTCGTGATCTTCGTTGCCTTGACCGGTAATGAAAGGAAGGGGATTGAGAATTACATCAAAGAACATCCCGGGGCAAACGTCCGCGAACTGAGGAAAGCCCTGGGATTGAAGAGAACCGTGACCAAGACACACCTGGCGAACTTGAAAATGGCGGGGCTCATATCATCGCGGGAACATCGGGGTTCACCCAGATATTATCATCATACTATCCGTTACCGCCGAGGGGAAATGGAAGATAAGGATGTAAAAAGCCGAGGAAGCAAACGCGGAAAGAAGGAAAAGGTACTGTATCGGGCTCCCTGCAGGTGCGGCGCCACAATCGATATATATACGTCCAGAAGACCCACTACGATAAAGTGCAGAGTATGCGGTGCCAGGGGGCTCCTGAGGGTCATGGGAAATAAGGTCACCCGCAGCAATGAACCTTTGCGCGATGCAATGGCAGCGATGAGCCGGGATTCGGTTGTCGGAGATAAGGTGGGCGAGGGGGAGAGCGAGGATCCCAGGGAAAACAAAGCACCTGACCTGATCGCACGTCCGCCCGGTGTGGCCTGAAGAGAATATTGATTAGGATGGAATATCCACTGAATGAAATTCTATCATAACAATGCATCTGGAAGCGCAGTAATTGCCCCTACATTACCAGCAGCGGCAGGACCATCATGAGAACCATTATAACCGCCAGGGCCGCTGCAGCCGGTATCATCCATCTGGCGATGCCACGCTCCGAGCCGAATACTATGGGTATGGGACCGATGAACACGACGCCGCCGATCCTGGGTTTGGAGTGTTCACGGCCGACGTTAACGTTCCCACGATATGATACATCTCCTTTTTCGCACTCGCCGCTCCCGAATCTATCGCTTCCGAACTCGCCTCCCTGGTATGCCTGTTCTTCCCTCCTGCCCATGTCGCCAACATGGCCCATGAAACGCGCGATGGGGAACATGATGAGACCGGCCATGAACATGAGCATGCCCACGATTCCCAGGGGATCCTGGCTCGATATCACCGGTATGATGAGAAAAAGGTGGAACTCCGAATCTCCCCTTACGGCAGAGAATATGAAAATGCCCAGGCCGCCCAGGAGCAGAAGGACGGCAAGTACGGTCAATACCGGACTCTTTCGCATCCATTGTCTATTGGTTTTGCGGATATATAAAATTAATACCGCCCACGACATGCGCAGTATTCCTGTTCTTTAGGAATCACTCTCGAAAATATCCATGCCAGAGTTCGTCCACTTCATCCTTCGAACCTGCCTTCGGGTTCTTCCGATCTAACCTAACTTCGAGTCTCTCCGATATGACCTGCCTTCGGGCCCATCCGATCTAACCTTACTTCGAGTCTCTCCGATATGACCTGCCTTCGGGCCCTTCCGATCTAACCTTACTTCGGGTCCTTCCTATCTGACCTATCTCCAGACCCTTCCGATCTAACCTGTCTGGTACTTCTTCCTGTAGCTCCTCATTATCTTGCTCGAACCGGCCCCGCATCCGATGATGGACTTCATCGCCTCCTCCACGGACACATCCACTATGAACACGTTCTCGCCAGCCAGGTGCAGGATGTTGCCGGATGTGGGATTCGGCCCCGTAGGCACGAACACGGTGTAGCTGTGGTCGGGATGCTCATCGGTTATGAAGCCTGTGAGAAGGGCCCCGCTGTCGAAGGGCCTTATCACGGCAACCTTGGAGAAGGGGGTCTTCTTGGCCGTGGTGAAGTGGCTGATGGTCTCGTTCACTATGCTGTAGCCCGGTATCTTCCTGAGCATCTCTCTCTCGATGAACCGGAAGATACCCTTTCCCACCCTGGTCTTTACTATCACACCCACGAGAAAGCAGGCCAGTATGATGATGAGCGCCGTGATGATATCAGCAAGCGTGTCCGGAATGACGACATTCCCGAACAACAGCTCCGAAAGGGGGTTCAGCTTTCCCCCAATATACCTGAACAGGCCGGTGAATACCAGTACTATTATCATGGTCGGCAGCAGGACGCCCAGACCTCCGAGAAGGGTGGTCTTCAGAAATTCCTTGAATTTTGCCATGGTTATCGGCTCCCGTTAAATTGGAAGTATCTTTATGGTTATTGGGGATGGTGAGAAATAGGTTTTACGGTTTGATGATACGCATGTACTTCTTTCAGTTCCTAAAAGACCTTCAGCGCCCTACATCTCCTGTGGCGGATCGCCACCAGCAGTTCTTCGCTTGAGTGGATGGCCTCTGAAACAGTCACCACCCTGCCCAGATACTCCAACTCGTGTGCATCTGAACCACCAATTTTGGCCAAGTTAAAGGTTTCAGATAACTTTCTTGCCCTGACATTGTCCAGGTGTTTTTTCTGGTTCAATACCTCGATCCCTTCCACAAGATGAGCAATATCGTACACCCCCTCGTTTAGAGCGGGAAATTCATCTTTCGAGGAAAATGGGTGGGGGACCACAACCACTCCCCCGGCATCATGGATGGCTTCGATGGTGGAGAACAGACCCCGGCCTGTTTCCACTTCATGCTCGATCCCTAGTGCAAGCAGATCGGCGCCCCAGGAAGGACATAGTCCCTGATCGTAGATTCGGATCTCCATACCCGGAATGAGCAACAGATCGGGATAGGGATTTTGTACCTCTGTCAATCTGTCATGGTCGGTGATGGATATTCCACTGAGGCCGAGGTTCCTGGCTTTTGTTAATATCTGCCTGGGTCTGAGCTTTGAGTCGAAGGAGCCGGTGGAATGGACATGGAGATCGAATTGACTCTGAACTCGGGTTGCTTTTTCTCCCCTCATATCATCACCTTATGTTCCGATATGCTACCTGACGTCTCACCGTAGAGTTCCTGTCGGTTAGCTCCCTGAGCACCTGTTCAAAACTCTCATCCGGATTCAGGGGCCTGGTGATGAAAACACCGGTCCTTCCGATGCGGTCCCGGCGGCTAAGCACCCTGATCCTCTCACCCACCACGTCAGGGGAGATACACAGGATCGTGGAAACCTTTTTCTCCTGGCCAATGATGCTTTCAGCCTTATGCCCATTCTCAGTCGGTGTTATCAACAGGAGCTTTTTATCCACACCCGGTACTCTCCTTACAAATGAGTCCGGATTATCCCGTTCGAAGCTCAGATTCCCCCCGAAAGAGAAGAACTCCAGTTCCCGCCTGTTGAGATCCAGGAGGGGAACGGTAATGCTCACCTCGTCCTCCAGGTTCCAGACGGCCTTGGGAACAGTATTCGGACAGGCCTGTATCAGCACCCTGCTTTCAGGGATAAGCCCCGCCATTTCCAACGCAGTATCGATAATATAGGTGGGTTCCACCGAGTAAACAATTATATCAATATCGCTTTTAGAATGAACATCACCCCTGGCCAGGGAGCCGTAAACGGATGAAGGGAGAGAAAAAATGTCGCAGATCTCCCGGGCCTTTCCACGCATTGTCGACAGTATATCCCACTGTCTCGGACTGTATTCTGTTTCTATTGGGTCCTGTATGGATATGATCTTTTCTTTCAATGTTTCACCCGGCCTTCGGAAAGGAAGGCCATGGAATAGGGTATAGTGGTCAGGAATTTTATATCTTTTTAATAATAAGCACAAGACCCCTCGGTCTATTCTGTTGGAAGCAAGAAGAATTCTCGATTAGGTCCGATTACAGAAAAACGTATCATTATAATCCGTTTTCTCCATTTTGACCATCTTACCACAAATCCTATATACCTTCAATTAAATATACCGACCGACGGTCGGTCGAGTGCGATGGAACGTCCGGGAGTTGTCAGCATGATCCGCATTACCAAGGGACACGACGTACGGAAAAAGGAGATACTGGATGCCGCCGAGAGGCTCTTCGGTGAGAAGGGTTACGACGAGACGTCCATCCAGGCGATAATCGACCATGTGGGGATCGCCAAGGGCACTTTCTATCATTACTTCAGCTCCAAGAGCGAGCTTCTCGATGCGCTCATGGAAAGGATCGTCGAAGAGATCAGGGCCGTGCTGGACGCGATCATGGAGCGTGGAGAACTGGATGCCCTCGGAAGGATAGTTGCCGCATCGGCCAGCTTCGCAAACATGGGGAAGGGGCGAGAACGTCTCATGGAATATATTCACGAGGAAAGAAACGCCCACATCCACCTCAAGATAGAGAAGAAGGTCATACCACTGGTCGCTCCATACCTTGAAAGGATCATCGAGGAGGGCAACGCCGAAGGATCGTTCAACGTCAGGTATCCCCGGGAAACCGGGATCGCACTTCTCGGCATTTCCGGCGCCGTGTTCGAGGGCAGGCATTCGCATACGATGGACAAGCTTGCCGACAGGCAGCTCATCGAGGCGGTGTTCGATATCGACGAGAGGATACTTGGAACCAGGCCCGGACTTCTGAAGGAGTATTACGATGAACTGCTGCGTAAACTGGAGGTGAACCAATGAGACACATCATCGAGATAGAGGACATGTCCAAGGAGTACAAGATGGGCGAGGTGATCGTCCGAGCACTCAGGGATGTAAGCCTAACGATAGAGCCGGATCAGGTAACGGTGATCCTCGGCCCGAGCGGATGCGGAAAGACGACCCTTCTTAACCAGATCGGCGGAATAGACAGCCCCACGGGGGGTTCCATCAGGGTTGAAGGAAACGAGATCGCCGGGCTGAGCCAGAGACAGCTGACCAGATACCGGCAGAAGAAAATCGGCTTTATATTCCAGTTCTTCAACCTCATACCGAACCTCACGGCGGTGGAGAACATAGAGTTCGTACTGGAATACGTCATGGACATGAGCGGCAGGGAGGCCAGGGGCAAGGCCAGAAAGCTCCTTGAGATGGTGGGACTGGATGGCAGGGAGAACCACTATCCCTTCCAGCTATCGGGCGGCGAGCAGCAGAGGGTGGCCATATCCCGGGCCCTGTCCAAGGATCCGAACATACTTCTGGCAGACGAGCCCACGGGCGAACTGGACTACACCACGGGAAAGATGATACTGGAGCTTCTCGTGTCCTTTGCCGACAAGGGCAGGGCGGTGCTCATCGTCACCCATAACAAGGAGCTGGCCAAGATCGCCCACAAGGTGCTCTATCTAAGGGACGGGGAGATCCTCAGAGAGGAGCGGAACGTGAAACCCATGAGCGTCAAGGACCTGGAATGGTAGGGAGGGATACTATGAAAAAAACGTTCATTAAGAAAGGTATCCGGGAAGTGTGGAAGCACAAGGTCCAATACCTCTTCCTGATCCTGATACTGGGATTGGGGGTGGCCTCCTACGGACCCATGTACAACATGATCGATGCCCGTGAGCTCATACTGGAGGAGATATACGACGACAGCCGGTTCATGGACCTTCAGGTGCAGTTCCAGTACGGGATAACCCGGAACCTTACGGACATCCGTGCCCTCATGGAGGATTCCGGCCTGGCCCGGGATGTGGATATGATCGAATACCGGTTGAGCTACGATGTGTTTCTTAACCACCACGACGGTGGTGAGATGAAGATCACAAAGGGCCAGGTCATCGGGTATATGACATTCAATGATACGGGGGCTTCAAGAGACCTTGTCGTGAACGTACCGCTGTTCTTTTCCGAAGAGCCTGAAACGTTCTCGGCACCGAATGCCCGCGAATGCTTCATCGAGCGGAAGTTCTCCAGGGCCTATGACATAGATCCTGGCCAGGACAGGGTAAACGTGATAAAGGGAACCCAGAACTTCGAGCTGGATGTGCTCGAGGATGCCAGCGTCCCCGAGTACTTCTTCGTGATCCCCGAAGGGGCAATGTTCCCATCGGAATACTCATTCGGCGTGGTCATGCTGCCTATGGATACCGCTCAGGAGCTTTACCTGGGATATGTACCCAACAACACGACGGTCAACGACATCGTACTCACCCTGAAGGACTATGAGGAGCTGGATGAGTTCCAGGGAAGGCTGGAGACGGTATTCGAGAACGCAGGCATACCTGTCAAGCTCACCCCCAGGGAGGATAATCCCTCCAGGTTCTTCATGTACCAGGACCTGAAGAACGACAGGGAGAACACGGCAATATTTCCCATGATCATCTTCGGGGTGGCGGCATTTGGATTGGTCATCGCCCTGAGAAGAATGATCCAGACCCACCGTACACAGATCGGAATATTCAAGGCGCTGGGCCTGCCCAACGGCGTTGTTATAAGGTACTTCGGTTTCATCGGTCTCTTTATAGGCATTCTGGGAACGGGGCTTGGAATGCTTCTATCCGTACCTATCAACGGTGCGTTCATGGACCTTCTGGACGACCTCTACGATTTCACCGTGACGAAGGGCGCCTTCTCATGGTATCATTTCCTCTCGGCCAGCCTTATATGCATGGCCCTCTGCCTGGTCTTCACCATATTCCCCGCTTGGAGAGCACTTCGGATCAAACCCATAGACGCAATCCAATCCCGTGAAGGTATAAGCAAGAAGAAGGTGGGCCGTGTTGCCACCAGAATAGGAAAGATGGGAAAGCTACCCGTACCCCTCAAGCTCACCCTCAGGAACCTCTTGCGAACACCCCGAAGAACATTTTCCACTGTGTTCGGGGTGGCCCTGGCGCTCTCCCTGTTTCTCAGCTTTGCCATCGTGCTGGAATCCATCGTGGCGATCCTGGATCAATCGACCGAGGACCTAAAGTGGGATTACGAGGTGACCCTGGAGGGATTTCAATCCCAGATCGGGGCCGATGAATGGCATCAGAACTTCACCGTGATAACGGACACGAACTCGGGAATAATGCTCCCCACAAAGATAATCGACGGTTCAGGTTCGGAAGAGGCCCTGGTATATGGTCTGGAGGATATAACAGAAGCCTATGACCTGAAGATGAAATCGGGTTCCGTCCAGCCGGGGAAGCTCGTTATATCGGAAACGCTGGCGGAAGAATTGGGAGCCGGGGTCGATGATGAACTGGTGCTGGAGATGCCCGTGATGGGACCTGCCGGTCTGAACATGACGGAGGTCACCGTGACCGTTTCGGGAGTGCAGGATAACATACTTGGCCCCTACGTGTACACGGACCTTGCATTCATCCAGGACACGACAAAGCTGGAAGGGCTTGTGAACGTGGTATATCTGAGTACTGAGGGCGGGGGGGACGACACCGACATGGAGAACGATCTGATAACCGTCCCCGGTGTCCGGGCGGTGAGCCACATCTCCGACAGGGAAAATGTCCTGGCACAGTACTACAACCTCATTATCGGCATGATGGTCATAATGGGGCTCATAAGCATGATATTGGCCGGAGCCATCATATACAATCTCTTCAGGATCAACGCCCAGGAGAACAGAAGGAACTACGCCACCATGAAGACCCTGGGTACACCCCTCCGAAGGCTTGGCCATCTGATATTCATCGAAGGGGGTTTCATCACCATTTTCGGTGTTCTGGTGGGAACGGCAGGGGGATACGGACTGGCAGCGTACATGATGCAGGCGGTTACAGATTTCGATTGGGAACTGACCATCGTCTTCTCCTGGCTTGGCTTCCTTTTCGGCTTTATTATGATCGCTTTCGTCGTACTCCTCGTGTCACTGTTCACTATAAGATACATTGCCAGGATCAACATCGCCGACGTCATAAGGGAAAGGACGAGCTGAGTACAATTACACACGGGATGCGTATATACGGAAAGACCCGAAAGACACCATCATCCTCTCAGTGAACCAGCGAACGAACCCATGCACGCTCTTTCCAGAGCGCGCAGCCATCCTCCAGCCCGCGAAGCCCTTCCCCTATGTTTCCCGGAGATTAACATGGACCGAAAGACAACTACTTTTTTATGTAAAATTTGTAAAAGAGTAGGATTTAAACGAAAGAGAGATATACTTTCGTAGCATTAAATGAAATAATGTACGTAAGCCGGAAGCTCGAAAATACAATCAAACACTGGCTCGACGAGAGAGAGATTATCGCCGTTATCGGGCCCCGACAGTGTGGAAAGACGACCCTTATTAAGCATCTTGCAGATGTTTTGATGCGAGACGGGAAATATTCTCCTAACCACCTGATATATAGGGACTTCGATGATGAAATGGAAAGGCTTGAATTCCAGCGGAATCCGAAAAGATATATCGACAGATTTCTTATCGATGGCGAAAGATATCTCTTTCTACTTGACGAGGTTCAGTACATAGAGAAGGCAGGTAGCCGCCTGAAGGTATTGTTCGATAGGTACGGCGAAAGGGTCAAATTCATCATCACGGGGAGCAGTTCCCTTGACGTAAGGGGGCTTGGCGCATCCCTCGTCGGTAGAGTGGTATATTTCGAACTCCAACCCTTCTCGTTCTCGGAGTTCCTTAGAGCAAGGAATCCCGGTCTCTCAAGTCAGCGTGAGAGGGTCAAGTTCGATTTCTCGCCGGATTACGAACTGAAGAATACCATGGTCATAGGTGATCTTAACGAGATGCTAGAAGAATACATGACGTATGGAGGTTTCCCTAGGATAGTGCTTTTGGAGGACTTGAGCAAGAAAGAGTTGCTTTTAAGGCAGCTGATCACGCTGTACATAGAAAAAGACATATTGAAGATGTACGGCCAGGCCTTCCGCGACAGCGCTTTAAGGATACTGCAGTACTTAGCATTTCATAGCGGAAAGATGCTAAATGAGAATAGAATATCCAATCATCTGAAGATCGATAAAATGAAGGTTGCAGAGATAATAAATATACTGGAAAACAGCTTCATAATTCGTCGTATCAGACCATTCTACAAGAACCTGTCAACCGAGATAAGGAAGATGCCAAAGGTATGTTTTCTGGACAACGGTTTAAGGAACGCTCTTGTAGGTGATTTCAGATTCCACAGGGAAAAGGGTTTTCTCCTCGAGAACCACGTTTTCACCCAGCTTCTCTTGAGAGGTGGAAAGATCAATTACTGGAGGACTAAAGCGAAAGCGGAGGTGGATCTAATACTCGATGGAATTCCCATCGAGATAAAGGCGACGCCAAGGCTGACACAAGCTTTCAGATCCTTCGTCAGTACCTATGATCCTCCCTTTGGATTGTTCGTGAATTACGATGTTTTCGAAAGGAAAATGGTGAAGGAAACGCCAGTACTCTCCCTGCCAGCGGTCTTGTTGTGAAATCTCTGATTTAAATGTGGTGTTTAATCCGATTTCCACATCTTGTATAAATTTGCATATTTGTTGTACTGTTAAACCAAAACGTTAGGGTAACATGTTGTTCACGATTCTCGAGCTTATTGACACAATATTTAAAATCGCTCGCCCTATTGTCTTTTACAGTAATTGGTTTTATGGAATTGGAGTTAGGTAGATTGGAGTTAACTATCACGACAACACATTCACCGGCAACCGATTTGGGTTATCTACTGCACAAGCATCCTGACAAGGTGCAGTCATTCAATATCTCTGGGGGAAAAGCAGTGGTCTTTTACCCCGAAGCCACAGAAGAAAGATGCACGGCGACGCTACTGATCGACATCAACAATATCGATCTTGTCAGGGTTCTGAGAATCCCGGTCGATTACTCCTTGCTGAAACATTATGTCAATGACAGGCCATATGTGGCTTCGTCCTTCATGAGCAGTGCCATTTCGAAAGTATATGGAACTGCAATGAATGGTAATTGTAAAGCGAGGCCGGAACTTACAGATATCGAAATGCCCCTTCGATGTAAATTATCTCCAATCAATGTTAAAGGCGGAGAGGAATTCATCAGACGAATGTTCGAACCGCTTGGATACGACCTGGATATACATCGGTTGCCTGTCGACCCGATAAATCCTGAATGGGGGGATAGCGACTATTACTCGATAGCATTGACAAACAAAATTCTCCTAAAAGATCTCCTCTCTCAGCTTCATATATTGATACCTGTCTTCGACAGACAAAGACATTACTGGATATCCAAGCAGAATGTGGACGTTTTATTGGAGAAAGGTTCCGATTGGCTCCCCGCTCATCCGGAGGTCGAGGTCATTACCAAGTATTTTCTAAAACATATCAGAACCCTTACGCAGATGGCCTTAGATCGATTACTGGCGGATGAGAATCAAAATCATAATGATGAAGTGAGCTCAAATCCAGTAAAATCGAACATCACCGAGAACCTGAATCAGCAGAGATACCGAGCAGTAATGGAAACGCTAAGGCAATTGGGTGGGAAAAAAGTTCTTGACCTGGGTTGTGGCGATGGCAGACTTATTGAACTAAGGTTGAAATATAGCAGATTTCCTAAAATAATTGGTATGGATGTATCGTATCGATCCTTACAACGCGCAAAGGCCCGACTGTACATGGACGAGATGTCGCCAAAGATGAAGGCGAGAATAGATTTTATTCATGGGTCACTCCTCTATCGCGATGAACGGTTAAAGGGATCCGATATCGCTGTGATTCTTGAGGTGATCGAGCACATTGACCCGGATCGGCTCATCGATCTTGAGAAGGTGGTTTTCAAATTCGCCAGACCTGTCAATGTGATCTTGACAACGCCCAATAGAGAGTACAATCCGGTCTATGGATTAGAAAATCCTTCGGAGTACCGTCATCCTGACCATCGTTTCGAATGGTCAAGAGATCAATTCACTTCATGGGTGGAACGGGTCGGTTCCGATTATGATTACTCTGTAACGCTCCAATCAATAGGCGATGTTCATTCCGAATTCGGATCTCCCACCCAGATGGCGGTGTTCAAACACAAATCCCGGGAGGATGATTGAACATGGATATCAGGATACCGGAACTTTCATTCATCCTATTGATGGGCCCGAGCAGTTCGGGAAAAACCCATTTTGCACACACCCATTTCAAGGAAACCGAGATAATATCATCCGATAGATGCCGGGCCTTGGTGTCGGACGATGAAAATTCGATGGAAGCGACTGCTGATGCGTTTGATCTGCTCCATTTTCTTGCGGCAAAGAGATTGAAACGAGGTAAATTAACTGTAATCGATGCTACAAACGTTAAACCCTCATCAAGAAAGACATTGGTCATATTGGCCAAAGATTATCATTTTTTTCCTGTTATCATCGGATTCAACGTTCCCGAATCAACGTTGAAACAACGGCATAAAGACCGCGACGATAGAGATTTTGGCTCACACTTTATTTCAAATCAATTTCATGATTTCAAGAGATCTCTGAAACAGATAAAGAGGGAGGGTTTTCGACATCGCTTCATTCTGGAACCCGATGATATTGAAAACGTCAAGATCATCCTTGAACCCCTTTTCAACAATAAAAAGCATGAAAGGCCTCCATTCGATATCATAGGTGACATCCACGGATGCCATACCGAATTGATCGAATTACTGGACAAGTTAGGGTATATCCTTGAGTTCACACACCATGGAGATTTAAAAGGAATAAGTCATCCAGGCGGTCGTAGGGTCATATTCCTTGGAGACCTGGTTGACAGAGGTCCCTCTTCACTGACTGTCCTAAGGTTGGTCATGTGGATGGTAAACAGTGGAATCGCCTTTTGTGTTCCGGGAAATCATGACATAAAACTGCAAAGGACTTTGAAAGGACATAGGGTGAAAACGGATTATGGCCTGGCGGAGACACTTGAAGAACTAAAAGGTATAGATGCATCTGTCAAGGATGCAATCCTGGTGTTCATTGGAAATCTGGTAAGCCATAGCGTTTTTGACGGTGGGAACCTTGTCGTAGCACATGCTGGACTGAGGGAGGATATGCAAGGACGCGGCTCGGCAGCCGTGAGGTCATTTTGCCTGTTCGGTGAAACCACCGGGGAAATCGACGATTATGGGCTGCCGGTTAGGTACAGCTGGGCTTCGGAATACAAAGGTAAGGCAATTGTTGTATACGGCCACACACCAGTCCCTGAACCGGAATGGTTGAACAATACCATCAATATCGATACAGGTTGTGTTTTTGGTGGAAAATTAACTGCATTGAGATACCCTGAGAATGATGTTGTATCTGTTTCGGCAAAGCGGGTATACTATATGCCAATTAAACCGCTGGTGGAAGTAAAACCCCTGTTGTCTTTACAGCAGGAGCATGATGATGTGTTGGATCTCTCGGACGTGTCCGGAAAGATTATCGTTCATACTAGGTACAAAAAAAAGGTAATCGTTCAGGAAGAGAACTCCATTGCCGCACTTGAGGTAATGACTCGCTATGCTGTTAATCCAAAGTGGCTGATATACCTTCCACCGACGATGTCACCCCCGGATACCACCGATCTTGATGAATATTTGGAACACCCTGATGAGGCTCTAAAGTACTACAAAAAGAAGGGAATCCGGAAGGTCATTTGCGAAGAGAAACACATGGGTTCAAGGACAATAGTCATCGTATGCAAAGATGCCGAGGTATCCCGAACCCGATTCGGGATTCTTGGCGACGAAATTGGAATATGCTATACCCGTACCGGCAGACGTTTCTTCGATGAAAAAGAGCTGGAAAACGAGTTTCTCCAAAGGATTGGGGCAGTGTTAACCTCTCTGGGTTTCTGGGAAAAGTTCGAAACCGACTGGGTTTGTTTGGATTGCGAACTCATGCCCTGGTCATTGAAGGCAAATAATCTGATAATTGACCAATACGCGGCCACTGGGACCACTGGAGATTATTCTTTGTCGGAGATAATGCCCCTCCTTCACAAGGGCAGTGAGAGGGGACTTGATATCGATAAAATTGAAAGAACCTTTCAAAAGAAGCATAATAATATCAAGAAATATATTTCCACCTATCATCATTATTGCACTTCAGTCAAGGGATTGAACGGTATCAAGTTGGCTCCGTTCCATATCATGGCAACAGAGGGTAAAGTCCACACCGATAAAAACCACATCTGGCATATGGAACACATTGGCAAGATAGTAAAATCGGATCCCTCCTTATTCAAAGAAACTCCGTATCACATCACAGACCTCGACGACGAAGACAGTATTGGAGATACAGTCAAATGGTGGACAGAATTGACAGAGGCAGGGGGGGAAGGTATGGTTATTAAACCTATAGAATATAAGACTCGAAACAAGGGGAATCTAATTCAGCCTGCCATCAAATGTCGGGGGCGGGAATACCTTCGAATAATATATGGCCCGGATTATACGGATACAAATAATTTAAAACGTTTGAAGAAACGCTTCTTGAGAAAGAAGCGGAAGCTGGCCATCAATGAGTTCGTTCTTGGAATTGAAGCTCTCGAACGCTTCATTGAAAAACGACCCTTAAAACAAATCCATGAATGCGTATTTGCCGTATTGGCCATGGAGAGCGAAGCGGTCGATCCAAGGTTGTAGTATTGCATCATCTAACCTTTATCGTTCCGCGTCTCGAGAGATACTGTCTTGAATAATGCCAGCAAATCCCGCGACTGATCGAATCCTCGAGCTCCGAACCTATCTAAATAAAGATAGAACTTGTCCAATTCCCGACCCGGGCTAGAGCAGCGAACGAACCCATGCACGCTCTTTCCAGAGCGCACATCCTCCTTCCACCTCGTTCAATCTCTCGCGACTGCAGCGTATCGTGCCGAGGAGCGCAGAGCGCAGGGCATCCTTGAGGGCCATTTCCCTGATGTTGCGGTCCGAATAGGGAGCGAAGGGGCACGGCTCCAGATCCCCCGACGGGCTGACGTGAACGAATCCCCGCCCCGACGAAAGGCAGCCGCCGAATCTCTCCTCGTCACCCGGAAACGCGATGAAAAGGGAAGGATGGCGATCCTCCAGTGCCTCCAGGGCCGAGAGAAGCATTTTTCGGTCGGATGCGCCTATCTCCAGGTGCTCGGTCCCTTCCTTTACCGGTATATACTCGACGAAGAAGAACAACCTGCACTTCCCGTCCGCCAGTTCCCCGATGAATCCCGGATCGGTTACGTCCGCGAGGTTGGATGTGGTGACCGTGATGGATACGCCGTATATTTTTTTCCTGTCCTCCAGCCTGGCCATGACTTCCGAAATCGCCCCGTGAACGCCCAAACCCCTGCGGCCGTCCGTTTCTTTTCGCCCACCTTCCAGGCTGAGCACCGGTATGATATTCCTCTTTCCCTTGATACTGTCAAGCATCCGGTCATCTAAAAGTAAACCATTGGTGAACACGGGGAAGATGATATCGGTAAACTTCCCGGCCATCTCTATGACGTCGGGGCGAATGAAGGGCTCACCTCCGGCCAGAAGTATGATGGATATCCCCAGCTCCCCGGCCTCTTCGAACAATCTCCTGAAATCGTCCGTGGTCATCTCTTCCTTTTCAGTGCTGTTCAGTATCCGTGAATAGCACCCCTTGCAGTGGAGATTGCATTTCCGGGTGATGCTCGCTATCATGAAGGGGGGCACGCGTAACCCATTCTTGCCCCATTTTGCCCTTCTCTTCGAGGCCTTCTTCTGGTTTGCCGCAGTGGTTATCAGGAAGCGGAGTAGAGCGGGGCTGCCGGCGAACCTCAGTGTTCTCCTGAACAAGCTCAGTATGGATTCATCCAGCATTCCCGTGTATTCATTGTCTGCCGTCATGGAGGGCAACCTCTCGTCGATTCATCGGTTTGGTCGAACCTATCTCCTCAGTAGCAGCTTCTTGGACATCTTCCCGTGCAGCCGCGCAAGTAGGTTGACCAGGTGCAGCGACCAGGTCAGCATGATGAGCCCCACCAGCATGGTCACGAGCTGGAACCACAGAGGGCCCGGCATGCCTCCCGGCAGGTCAAGGCTCTCCCGTAACAGATATGCTATTGGAGATAGCACCAGCGCTATGGAGGTGGATATCATCGTTATGGTCATCACGAAGTAGATGATCCCAAGGGGAAACATCAGAAACAGGTAGAGCATTGACGAGTACAGGCGTGGATTCTTGAAACTCAGCTTTAACCTCGTCCATAGCGTTCCCTTGGCCCTGAACTTTCTTCTCTTGCGAGGCATCCGTATGCCCAGAAGCACCTCGGTGAGCCTTCCCTGGAACCAGGCGATGCCCCCGAAGCTCAGGAGGAACAGTATCAGAAGGGGTATTCCAATGAAGGTCACCAGAAGGCCCATGCTGACAGAAAAACCGGTAATGATATAGACGAAATATAGGATCCCCAGGGGGAACATAAGGAATAGATACAGCATGTTCTTGTACGTCCTTCCTTCCGCATATACGCCCGTGATCCTGCGGATGAGCGATTTGCTCTCCCTGCTTTCGCGCTTCCGGCTCCTTTTTTTCTTGTTGCTCTCGTCCCGGCGGAGGTATTCCACCGCTATCGCCCTGGGAGAGCCGTACTGCTCCACTGCGGTGGACAGCGCTGACTCCCTCGTACCGCACTCCCCGCTGGAAAGGAGGGCGCTCACCATTTCACCGAGATGCTCCTCCGCATCGTCCAGGGCATCGGCGGTGAGGGCCGGGTCCGCCCCCTTGAGGTGCCTCTTTAGGTCCCTCAGGTAGGTCTTGATGCTGCTGTATCTATCCATTTATACCACCCTCCAACACTTTATCGACGAATTTCCTGGTCCTCATCCACGTATCCGTCCATACTCCCAGTTTCTGCTTTCCCTGGGATGTGATGCTGTAGTACTTCCGGGCGGGCCCCGAGCTCGATGCCTTTATCTCACTTCTGAGAAGACCCTTCTTCTCCAGGGAGCGCAGGACGGGGTAGATGGTTCCCTGCTTCAGCTCGATGGCGGTACTCTCGTCGCTCTTCATCTGCTGGGCTATCTGATAACCGTACATGGGCTTTCCGGATTTGGCCGTTATCGCCAGCAGTATGAGCGATATCAATCCGGTGATCACGTCCTTCTCGAACTTGGCATCCCTCTTCCTGGGGGGCACACCCTTATGTACCATTCCGACGAGTATGGCCGTGAGCAGTCCATTTCCGGACATGAATCTGGTCCTTACTCCGGATCTGGCCTTGCCTGCATTATTTTCCATTTTCATACCCCTTCCTCCTCATTTATTGTCATACCCCTTCCTCCTCGCGTATCATCACATCCCCCTCCCGTACAGATCGATATCCCCGTTGCTGGTCCTGACGTATATCTCGGGCCCTCCTTCCCCCAGATGACCGTTCAATTGGTCATCGGATATCTTGGAGATCATCACAGTCAGATCATTGTGCAGCTCTATCTCGCCATTGGAGGTCTTTACCTTGAGGTCTGCATTGAGGGCCAGTGAAATGTATAACTTTACATAGCCGTTGGAAGTCGTGATGTGACAACCATTCTCCATCACATTCGTGAATTCCAGGCTTATCGGGCCGTTGCTGGTCTCTATCTTATTGACGGCCTGGGAGTCCTTGACCGTGATGGCGCCATTGCTGGAGGATGCCGAGATCACCCCGGCAACGTTCTCCGCGCGTATATCTCCGTTGGAGGTTTCCCCATCCACGTCGCCAGTCATGTCCTCCAAACGGATGTCGCCGTTGGAAGTATCGGCCGTGATGCTGCCCGTGTGATCGGTGATCGTGATATCGCCGTTGCAGGTGTGGACCGTCGTATCCCCCGTGATCCCTTCGAGATGGATGTCCCCGTTCGAGGCTTCGATCCTGTTCACTGTAATGTTCTCCGGAATGTTCATCCTGATATGTACGGAAACCCAGGGAAATCTCTCGTTGCAATCCGTCTTGACCTTGAAATCGCTGCCCTGATCGACAACGATATCTATCTTTTTCAGCTCTTCCCTTCCCCAGTACGTCTTCTTCAGGGCATAGACCTCGATAGAATCCTCGGACCATTCCTTCAACGTGATCTTGCCATGCTTGTTGATCACCTGAAGAGAAGTTCCGTTCTCCACCTCATATGTCTGCTGGAAGATCTCCGTCTCCTTTTTGAGAAAACCGAGGGAGATGGCAGCCCCGGTCCACACTATCATGCCCACTATCAAGAGAAGCGTTAACATCAGGAAAGGTTTGTGTCTTTGTTTCATGAACTCACCCCTTTAACGAAGGAGGACAGAGCGTTACCGGCTGTGGATAACAGTGTATCCAACAGTGAAATGTCCCTTGAGCTGAAAAACAGCAGCGTTCCGGTCGCGGTAACGGCAGCCAGGAGCATTGTACTTCTTATCATCTCGGCCATTTCATCACCCCATCACATTCCTTCTCGTTGGCAGAGGCGCAGGGCCGCAGGCGGCAGGAAGCTACGTTATTGCCCACAGTACTGCAAACTCAACAGTAGTGTAAACTTCACAGTAGTATATATATTTTTTCCACGGAATGAAAAACCACATTTTCTACGTAAATGCGGAGCCGCCCACCCCCCATCCCCCCATTATCCCTTCGGGATGAGCGACCTTCGGTCACTAAAGCAGGAACTGAGCCTATATAAAGGAGTAAACGACTGGCTAGTTTGAAATTCCTAGAAGATAAAAAATACACCGAGAAGTAACGAAAATGAAGTAAACAGGAGATCGGTTGCAGCCGATCACTTCTGTTTGACGTAATACTCGTACGTGATCTCGAGGGTGAAATCGTTGCCTTCATCAGGGAATATAAATCCCGGACCCATGGGCATGTGATCGCCCGCCTCCACCGTTATCGTGATAGCCCAGTCCCCGGTGCCGTTCAGCGCCCCATCCTTACGAACAGGCACCCTTACCGTGAACTCTATCTCTCCCTGCTGTCCATAGGAATTTGACTTGGAATCCGAGTCAATGAGATCGGGGCTTGGGCCGGTAACCTCCACCGTGAACCTGTCCGGTTGGTTCTCGTGGTACGGCGCCGGACCTATCCTACCCTGATCGGGCTCGTCGGTCCAGGTAAGCTTGAAGGTCACGTTTCCTACCATTTTTTCCGAGATGTTCTCCATATGCTCGAAGGTTTGGCCCTCGGTGGCATACTCGTTTACCACGATGGGGCGGGCCTCCAGAAGGTCATAATCCTCGATGTTGAACAGAGGGGGACCGTCGTCATCATCATCGGGAGGATAGAACACATTCGTTCCCATTGTGTAGGTGCCAATGAGAATGATCGGTATGAGTGCGGCAGCTATGAACGGAGTGGGCCTCTTGTCGAATATCCGAAAGAGGAAAGGTTCCTTCCCCGCCGTCTTATCCTCCAGATCCCCCACCTCACAGCATTTTTCCATGGCCTCGATCTTCTTTGCCCTTCCAATTATTTCTTGTCCCCACGCCTTGTTATATGCGATAAATAAAATTAATATAATTATACCGAATCCCATCAGGAGGCCATAGAAGAAATGGGGCCTGGCCATGTTCACACCAACAATACTGGCCACGAGACCGAAAATCAAAGCCCCACCGAATATGCCTGTGAAGGATGCAAGGAAATTACATCCGATATACGCGGATACCTTTTCCTTGGGTGCCAGTTTTGAGACAAATGCAAGGTAACCGGGAGCCACCATGAACTCCCCGATCGAATAGATTATCATTCCCACAAAGACCAATGGCAGGATTTCCAAGCCAAAAGTGATCAGTGTTAAACCTATTAGATATATAAAAATTCCACCCATCAACAATTTGATGGATTCTATCTTCTCGGCAAACTTTGACAGAGGTCCACCCAATAGTATAATGGTACCCGGATTGATCACTCCCAGAAGAATTACCGGGAGCCATAAAGGTAAGAAGTGGTATCCGTACATGATCATGATAAAAGGGGCAAGGGTGGTGGAATAGAGCGCCCAGAACCCTGCGATTAGCAGCATCATGAGAACGAATTTTCTATCTTTGAATGCAGTACCGATGTTGGAAGTCACATCTTTCAATGTCTTTACCTGACCGCTTCTTGGAACCTCCGTGAAGACGAATAATGCGACCCCTATGTTCACCAGGAAGTATATGGCACTGACCCTGAATATCCATGGAAATGCTGATTTCGGAATGACCTCGAACAACATTAGCAATCCCCAAGTCAGAGCAAAGAAGGTCGCTGCAAAGTTCACTATCCAGTAATAGACGCTGTAGGCGACGTTTCTGTCCTTTTGATCCGTCGATTTGGCGATGGTCGATGATATGAGTGGTTTATAGCATCCGATACCAAATCCGATCAACATCATTCCAATGATCGCAGTTGTTTTATCATAGGCAATGGAAAGGAAAATATATGCTCCGGTCAGCACTGCAAAACCAAAGATCATCTGTCGTTTATAACCGACCTTCTCAGCCAAGGCGCTGGTAAATATCGGCATTGCATACTGGAAAGGGTACATAAACACAGTGAGTAAAAGGCATAGTTCCTTCGGTAATCCGACATTCCAGTAAAAATGGACGACCAGGATGGGCATCATGGAATAGTATGCCCCTCTCTCGAGCAGTTCGAAACTAAGGGCTGTCCAGTAGACCTTCGGGAACCTTTTATAGAAAGTGGAGATGCGTCCGGCCATGCCCTTTCCCTCTGCTCTCTTCTCACCTGGAACAAATTGCTCTGGGGTATAACCTAAACAATATATAAATGGTCCTTAATGCTTGCGAGCTTGAACCTGATAACGTCCCTTCTGAGCCTTGAACCTGGACCCCTTCCTTCAGAGTCTTGGACCTGTGGACCTAGAGCCTATTCTGCTTCCTTCAGAGCCTTGGCCCTGTGTAGCTTGATGGCACAGTACTTCCCGCACATGGTGCATACGTCGTCCTTCCCTATGCTGGACTGCTCCCTGTAGAGCCTCGACTTCTTGGGATCCATTCCTTCTCGTATCTGCGCTTCCCAGTCAAGGCGGGCTCTTGCGGCAGACATCCTGTCGTCCCAGTCCCGGGCCCCCGGAAGACCCCTTGCGATATCGGCTGCATGGGCTGCAATCCTCGAGGCCATTACTCCCTCCCATACGTCCTGTGCTTCGGGGAGCTTCAGATGCTCTGCCGGCGTGACATAACACAGGTAATCCGCTCCGAAATATCCCGCCAGAGCCCCGCCGATGGCGCCTGCGATGTGATCGTATCCGGCAGCCACGTCGGTGACCAGGGGGCCAAGCACGTAGAAGGGAGCTCCCGCGCAAATTTCCTTCTGAAGCTCGATGTTGCGCCTGATCTGGTCCAGCGGAACGTGGCCCGGGCCCTCCACCATGACCTGTACACCCGCTTCCCTGGCCCTTTCAACAAGGCTTCCGAGTACCCTTAGCTCGTGGAGTTGCGCCTCATCAGTGGCATCCCGCAGGCACCCCGGACGAAGGCCGTCGCCGAGACTGAGGGTGACATCATATTCCCTGGCAATGTCCAGGATCTCGTCATACCTCTCATACAGTGGATTTTCCTTCCCGTGCATCCGCATCCAGGAGACCAGAAATGAACCGCCTCGGCTGACGACACCCAGGAGCCTGCTGTCCAGAAGGGAGATGCAATCGGCTGTGACACCGCAATGAACGGTGACGAAGTCCACGCCCTGCTCGGCGTGCTTTCGCACCGACGAGAGCATATCGTCTCCGCTGATATGTTCCGTTTCGTCACGCTCCACCATCACATGATATATGGGTACGGTGCCAACCGGGATCGATGAATGGGCGATTATCGTTCTGCGTATCCCATCCAGATCGCCCGCGGTGGAAAGGTCCATGACAGTATCAGCCCCGGCTTCGATGCTGATCCTCAATTTCTCAAGCTCGTTATCGATGGAACACCGGTTCTGGCTTGTGCCAATATTGGAATTAATCTTTATGCGAAGCTGTTTTCCGATACCTATGGGACGAAGACCCTTATGATTGATATTGGCCGGTATCACAACGAAGCCCCGGGATACGAGTGAACACAGATTTTCAACATGCATTCCTTCGTTATCGGCAACGGTCAACATTTCCGGAGTAATAACTCCCCTTCCAGCATCTTCGAGCTGCGTCAAGTATATCATCCCTTCATTATTCCATCAATTGGATGGGCGTCAAAACCATATCTTCTTATAAATAACGTTCTTTGGGTTTTATAGTGATGAAACTTACTACAATACGAAGAGAAACGAAGAAAAGAAGTTATTTTTGATTGTTAAAAAATAGAAGGGGGGACCCCCTTGTTTCCACTGGGAAGCAATAAAAAGGGTGAGTGGGGAGAGAGATGAAATAAACATTATATTAATTATTATGAATATTATACAATAAGTATATATATGTTATATTAATAGACAATAACCTCCCATTCGATGATAAGATTAGTTTTATTTATATTTAATTGTATTATATTCTTTAACTGAGATTTTCGGCTCGAGAATCCCTCCTTCCCCTTTTCTCCTTCTTCCCCCTCCCAAATAATAATTCCAAAGGAAACAGAGGGGCCCCCCTCATTTCCCAGTCTTCCCCGTGTTTCAACTACATGTCCTTTCTTTCTATCTTTTTTTCAACCCAACCTACTGATCAGTTTCAGGTCCAGTTGTCCTCTTTCGATCAGAAATCTCTTGGCCCGAACGATGACGGAATCACCTATGGAAAGAAAGGCATCTTTGCTCTCTCCTTTCCACTCCTGTCCTCCTCCTCGTTCTTTTTTCACTTTTGTTCCCTTCCGCCCCTTTCTCCTTGCTTTTGAGTGCTTCCTTGCTTTCCAATCTCTCTCCTTTCTTCGTCCATCATATACCATTTGTGTTCCATCATCGCTGATGTGCACTCCGCTTTTCGCCAATTTCCTTGTAGGAATGAATCCATCGAGTTTGTTCTCCAACGTTACGAAAACACCTGCCGATATAATCCCGCTCACTATCCCTCTGTACTTCGCGGACCATTTATTCTCATCGAAAATCACGTCCAGGAGCAGACATATGTCATTCATGCTACGCTCAAAGCGTTCTGCTCCCCTGGCTTGATCGGAGCATCTTTCACATATTTCGTCTGCTTCCTCAATTGTATAGGATATTCCCTCTGCTTCCTCAATTGTATAGGATATTCCCTCTGCTTCCTCAATTGTATAGGATATTCCCTCCGCTTCCTCCATTGTACAGAATCCCTCGTCAGTATGATCCACCCCGCCGCGCCCGTCCTTATCAACCAAATTGAAGATATCCTTGAGGATCCTGTGCACCATGAGATCGGCATATCTTCTGATGGGCGATGTGAAGTGAAGATAGCAGTTCGAACCGAGACCGAAATGACCAATGTTCTCGGTGCTGTAGAGCGCCAGTTGAAGCGTTCTGAGCACCTGTATGTTAAGAAGCTCCCTTAATCCCTCGTCCATATCGGCGCCGTTAACGCTTTCCAGGATCTCATTCAATCGATCCAGAAGGAAATCTCTTTTGGTCAGATCCGTGCGCTTCGAAAGCTCCTTTTCAATCCTTTGCTTCAATCTATATACATAGTATTTATCCCGCCCTTTCATCCCTCGTTCTTGTCCATCCATCCCTTGTTCCTGTCTATCCATCCCCCTTTCCTGTCCGATCATATCCTGTTCCTGTCCGATCATATCCTGTTCCTGCCCGATCATATCCTGTCCGGCATGAAAGTGATCGATATCCCCCCCTCGTTCGGAAAGGATATCACGCAGTTCGAGCCGATATTTCTCTGCTTCATTTCTCACCCTCGATCCCCGTTTTCTCATTCCCCTTTGTCTTCCTTCGCTCCCTCTCTCATCCCATTCTTCGTTTCCGTCCCCGTTCCTTTCGTTCACTGCTCCCAATCCTAGAACTTCCCTCAGCTCATTGGGAACTTCGTTATCAACCGTTATCTTCAATGTACCGGTTCGAAGTATCCCATCCCCGATGCTCATGCCCGATCCTTCATATGACCTGCTCTCCTTCCTCTCCTCCTCCCTCCTTATAATGTCCTTGTCAAAAGTGACCACCTCGAGTCCCATCCTCTCGGCTATAGCGTTATAGAGTCCCAGGTCGGCCACGTCCGGCAGGCCGTGGATCCTGTATGCGAGCGAGCCCGTATATGCCGTCATGTACATCGCTATGACCTCATTGGTGGTGACCATGAACGTCTCTATCATCCTGGTGGCCGGGTTCTCTCGTTTCACCGAGGTCTTCACGACGTTGTCCCTGATGTGTATCTTCATCTCGCTCGTTTGTAGGTGAAGCTCTTTTCGCTTCCTTCTCAGTTCCTCGCTGAACTCGATCCATCTTGCGAAGGGTTGTCTTCCATCGTCATAATCCTCCAGCACCATATCGTAGGATAGGTTTGAATCCACCGAAATGAGGGATGGAAAGATGTCGAAATCAACAAGCTCCCTTTCCCGGTCGAAAACCATGTGAGTGGTCACTGCCAGCCTGTCCTCCCCGGCTCTCAGGGAGCACAGATCATTGCTGAGTATCTCGGGCAGCATTGGCAGGACCGTATCCGGTAGATACACACTGGTCGCCCGGTACAATGCCTCATCATCCAGAGGAGTATCCTTTTCCACATAGTGAGATACATCGGCTATGTGCACATAGAGATCGGCCCGTCCGTCCTGCTCGACGATGGAGATAGCATCATCGAAATCCTTTGCATCGTGCGGGTCCACGGTTACGGTAAACAGGTCTCTCAGGTTCCTTCTATTCTGCCTACAATGATAGCCTGCTCCCTCGTTCGCAGATCCGCTCTCTTCATCATAAGATGGATTCTCCGACTCTCGATATGCTGCTCCCTCGTTCGCAGATCCGCTCTCTTCATCATAAGATGGATTCTCCGACTCTCGATATGCTGCTCCCTCGTTCGCAGATCCGCTCTCATCATCATAAGATGGGTTCTCCGACTCTCGATATGCTGCCCCCTCTTCGCCAACTTCCAGTATCCCAACTTCCCGTCGGCGAAACATTGCATCCCGGTGGGCAATCTTGGGATATTTGAGCTTGAAATCGAATATACCGGTTTCCACGAACCTCTGCATGTATACCCTCATTGCCCTCTCCTTCGTCCATAAACCAAGTGCTATGAGAAATGCAGTGAACAGGGTCGTATGGGAACATTTCTTGAGGTTCGTCACTGTTCCGGCCATATCCCGAAGAAAGGGATCGAGGTCGAACTCTTCCATTTTCAGTACCTTCGTTCCGCCCAGACCCACGGGACCTATCCATCCGTCATGTCTGATGAATTCCTCGGTCCATCTGCAAATGGAGCTCATGATCCCGGAATGTCGTCCATCGGTGCCACTATCGAAATCCGAAAACACCATAAAGCACTTCTCAAGAGACATCTCAGCTGGGTGGACCGATGGGAACAGTCTTTCTCCTTTCCCCACCTTGTATCCTTCGAGCTCGCTTCTCAATCTGTAGAGAGCCTTGATATCGTCGTTTATGGCTGTGTATTCCTCCTTGCTCATCATTTCGAATTCAGTTCTATTTTTTCTGGCCCGCCTGAAGTAGGGAAGCCCGTCATCCATGCTGCTTCGAACGATGGCCCCGATCCTCTCCAACTGTCCCGAGCTCACCGATTGGGAGCCCAGATAATTGGAGGCCAACTTCCCGGGACTTGCGGTCTTCATCGAATTGGATGCAAGCCATATTTCCCTGGCCGAGGTATGTTTGGGAATGACATGCTTTCCCGATATCTTCAGGATCTTAAATCTCCTGCCGGATACCCCCCCCTCCGCTCCTTTTCCTCCACCCCCCTTCTTTCCACGCAAGTTTCTGATAATGTCCCTGAGGGATTCCGTCAAACGGAACGTATCATAGAGCTCATCCTTCACGTCAGGCCAGTTTATCTTTTTCTTTGAAACGTATCTGGGCCTCATATACTGCTTTCCTCTCACCGTGAAGGCTACGATGGAGTGTTTCTTCCCCTTTCTCGACCTTCCCAGGAATATCGCGATGTTGTCGGGATACTCGATACCGAACGTTCCCGATTTGAATTCGAATACCTGACCATTCCTCATTGTAAGTCCGTCCCTGATGATATTGTAATCTTGTTGTAATGCTCGATATCGAACGTTCCCACCCTGAATTCTTTTCCTCGCCCGTTCCTCATATTGAGTTCATCCCCGATGATATTGTGATCTTGTTGTTACACTCGATACCGAGCATTCCCGACTTGAATTCGAATACCTGTTCGATCCCGCGTGAATACCGGCCCCTGCCCATTCATCGCTTCGAGACCGCCCCCATGGACTGCCACTCTAAATAATTGCTCGTCCCTTTTCATATATGATGAAGCAGAATCGGCCCTACGGGTCCACGCCCCCTTCTTTTTATATATATTGGTATCATGGTATCGGGCCTGCGTTTCTTGCGTCGCAGGCCCTCCTGTTGAAGAAAACGTATCTAACGAAAGCTTCAGAACGACAATCAAATCCCATCTCGTGCTGATCACGAGTTAACGAAAAAAGAGGGGAGTGAAACTAATTCGGGATACCACGCCCGGTATATTCGAGGGAATAGCCCTGTGCATAACAAGATTGGGTAATAATTATATATGCGTATTCGGGTAAGGGTACGGCCAGGCTCTGAATAGGTTGGATTGGCCATTAAATAACCCTGGGAAACAGTCCCGGAGGAATAAAGATGGGATCGCTATCATTACGATTTTCTAGTGCGCATACGACATTCAGATCATCCGTTTCGGCATTCACGGTATTCCTTCTTCTGCTGACAGTATTCTCCGTGCCAGCGGTATCCGAGTCCGGTGACGGCCCGAGCAGGGGGATGGTGACATTCTATCTCAAGGGCCAGAGCACCCTCTCGATGGAGCCACCTGCCGGCAATACCGCCAACACCATTTCCATTCCCCGAGCGTCCATACTGGACCCCTGGCCCACGGTTGGAGAGTGGAGCTACACAGTTCCGGAATCGAGGGCAAGGGTAGGCGGCACAGTGACCTACAGGTACACTCTCAGGAACGCGGGCGCCCTGCCCGTGGCACTTCTGGATATGAAGTTCATACTGAAGGGCGGCGGCCGGGTGATAAAGGAGTCCCAGCAGACGCATTATTTCCTGCCTCCCGTTATGGCGAGGACCTATCTACTGACCGACGATATCCCCACATCGGATATACTGCAGGACGAAAGGATGTCCCTGGAGATCATCGCCAACACGTCCAGCAGCAACGTACAGTTACTGTATGATTCCCAGAGGTACGATACTTCCATGGACGTGGACTATGCCGAGGCTAACTTCAATCCAGTGGCCGATGCCGGCTCCGATATCAGCATCAGGGAGGGCGAAACAGCAGAGCTGCGCGGAAGCGGCTCCGACCAGGATGGATACATAGTGCTGTACGAATGGGATTTCGAGGGAGACGGCAGATACGACTGGTCCTCCGAGACCAGCGGCCACACGTCACACAGGTACTCCGCTGCCGGTAACTACCAGGCGACGCTGAGGGTGACGGACGATGACGGTGCCACGGATACGGATGCGTCGTTCGTGGTGGTGGCGGAGAACGAGAAACCCGGTGTTAGCATTACGAATCCGAACGACGGCGACACCGTGAACTCCACCGTAACGGTGCAGGGAACCGCCAGCGATGACGGCTCCGTGGAGAGCGTATGGGTAAGCTTCGACGGGGGGATGTGGCACAGGACGGTGGGTACGGAGAATTGGCTTCTGAACTGGGATACGACACTCGTTGCGAACGGGCCTCATGTCATCTCGGCAAAGTCCAACGATTCCCTGGAGGAGTCCGATGTCCAGTCTGTGCAGGTCACCGTGGACAATTCCGGGGTCAATCCGAGACCCACCTGCAGCATTGTATCGATAACTCCCAACCCGGCGTTCAAGCTGGATCGGGTGGAGTTCACGGGAGAGGGCCAGGACGACGGCAGCATATCGGAATGGAAGTG
Source organism: uncultured archaeon (assembly GCA_964423515.1). GTDB lineage: Archaea > Thermoplasmatota > Penumbrarchaeia > JASLWR01 > JASLWR01 > CAYRFL01. Next base: position 26,311 of record CAYRFL010000007.1, on the reverse strand, counting down.
GAGCTCGTCTATCGAGGGGGTAATATCCAACCAGCAGGACTTTTCCACCACATCCCTTACCACCGGTAACCACACCATATCCCTTCGCGTCAGGGATGACAACGGCAGCTGGTCCGATTCGGATTCACGGCTCCTGGTCATCAAGGAGATATCGAGGCCCAAGCACATCACCGACCACAGCTCGGTGGACGTCGAGTCCAGCACCATATTCGACAGCTACGGTGTATTCTGGTGCGCGTGGTCGAGTCAGCGGGACGGCGACCGGAACATATACCTGAAGAGCTCTGTGAACGGGGTCGATTGGGCGGCTCCGATCAATGTGACCTCCGCTTCGTCCTCGGAGAGGGAGCCCAGCCTCCTTCAGCTTGACAATCTGACGTACGTCGTAGCCTATGCCAGCGATATTGGAGGGAACTATGACATCTATATAAAGCACTCACGATGGGGAGGATACTGGTCCGAGTCCATCAAAGTGACCTCCAGTCCCTACGATGAGAGGCATCCGATGCTGTATCAGCGGCCCGACGGGAGGATATTCCTGGCGTACGATATCGACGAGCCCCAGCCGGTGGGATCCGCCGTGAGGATAAGCCACGGCAACAACGTTTTCTCTCTTTCGGTGCCCAAGACGGCTGCGACGGGTCTTTCCATGAACTGCGAGCCCTCCCTCACCGAGGGGCCCGATGGCAACGTATCCGTCATCTTTTCCAGCGACCGGACGGGAAATTACGAGATATGGAAGACGGTGTTCTACAATGAGTTCAACTTTTCCACGCCCCGTAGGATAACCTATACCGTGACCGGGAATCATCACCCGCATCTGTTCCGTGACATTTCGGGGATGTTCCGACTCGTTTATTCCGACGATTCTGACACCGTGTTCCTCACCGAGTCCACCGACCTGGTGGACTTTTCGGAGTCGAAGGAGCTGCCCACGGACATGTCGGACAACACGGACCCGTGCATACTGCAGGACGGCGCAGGTAACTTCTGGGTGACCTGGGATTCCGACGATTACGGCAACAAGGACGTATACGCTCTCTCCTTCTCGGGAAATTCACCGCCCCATGCGGTCATCAGCTCTCCGGCGGACGGAGAGAATTACTTCACATCCGATACAATACTTTTCGACGGCACCCATACCACCGACCCCAACGGGAACGAGGAACTCGACACCTTCGAATGGCGTTCCGACAAGCTGGGCCAGCTATCGAATCAGCGTTCCTTCTCACGGATAATGCCGGAGGGAATGCATAACATCACACTCACCGTTTCAGACATCCACGGTGCCAGCTCAACAGCCGAGGCCACCATAACGGTGACCATGACCCCCAATCATCCCCCCAATGCCAAAGCCAACGTCAGCGACGAGGGGAAGGCCCGGGTGGGGGAGGAACTGACCTTCGAGGGAGGGGAATCCACCGACGAGGACGGCGATACGCTGTCGTACATGTGGGACTTCGAGAGTGATGGGGTATGGGACGATCATAACAAGACCGCGGACCACGCCTTCGACGAGGCTGGCAGCTACACGGCCACACTTCTGGTGGAGGATCCCAGCGGGGCCAACGACACCGATACGATCGACGTTACCATTGCCGTTAACAGGGAGCCACATGCAAAGATCGAGGTAGTGGGCAACCAGAAGCTCATAAACGTGAATCAGACGATCAGATTCTTTGCAGGGAATTCGTCGGACAGCGACGATGAGAGGCTTTATTACAAGTGGGATTTCGACGGCGACGGGGTGATCGATTCCCAGAGCGAATCCCCCTCATTCAAGTTCACCAGCCGCGGGACCTACACCGTGAACCTCTCGGTTTCAGATCCCTTCGGGGCCAACGACACCGACAGCGTGGATATCACTGTGAACGAGCCCCCGGTAGCTGTTCTCATGGGAGACGTGAGCGGCTTTGTGGACGAGGAACTCTCCTTCGACGGTCTTTCCTCGTACGACGAGGACGGGGACGAGCTCACCTTTCAGTGGGACTTCGAGAGCGACGGTGAGATAGACGAAGAGGGCCCCGAGGTAACCCATATCTACGAGAGCCCCGGTGAATATATCGTGGTTCTATGGGTGCAGGACGGCAGGGGCGGGACCGCCAGCGACGAGGCGGACCTTATCATCGAGATTCATAACCTTGGGCCCGTGGCCGAGGCAGGGGAGGACATGCTGGCCAATATCGGCGAGGAACTGGCCTTCGACGCCTCCGCCAGCTACGATCCCGATGACGATATCGACGGGAACGGGGTGATAGACGGCGATGAAACGGACAACCTCACATACTCCTGGAAGATGGGTGACGAAAGAACGGAAAAGGGGAAGATCCCTACCCATGAGTACGACGAGGCAGGCGAGTACGAGGTGACGCTCACCGTGACCGACAGTTCGGGCGCCATGGACAACGATACGCTCCTGGTATTGATCAACACGCCGCCGGAGGCTGTGATAACCCTTGTCAATACCGAGGACATATACGAGGGAGATATTGTGACCCTCACCGCCGCCGCTTCCACCGACGCGGACGAGGATGGCCTGTCCTACAGCTGGGATCTCGGGGACGGCATGGATGCTGGGACCGAGCAAGTGGAGCATGTGTACGATACTCCCGGTACATACGAGATAACTCTGACGGTGGATGACGACAGGGGCGGCAATCACAGCGCCACCATGACGCTACTCATACTCGAGAAGGAGGAAGAGGTGAAGCTGGACACCCCGAGCATAGAGATCACGGAGCCCTCGAACGGAAAAAAATGGACGAAAGTAAAGATAACCTTCACCGTGAGGTGCTCCGCCGAGGGCAATTTCATCGACGAGGTCATCGTTACGCTCAGGAAGGGCGACGAGGAGGTGGATTCCGAGACCTTCACGGAGGATTTCGATGATATCGAGCATGAGTTTACCCTTAGGTCCGCTGGCGATTACGATATCTACGTGGAGCTCAGAAGCGACAAGTATCCGCAGTATGTTGCGTACGATTCCGTGAACGTGACCCTGACCAGGCCGGCGGCAACCGGGGATGACGATGACGATGATAGTGGAGGCCTCAAGATAATACCGTTCCTCCCGGAGGGCGAATTCGCCCAGTACGGCGGAATGGCGATAATAGTTCTAGTGATACTTGTAGCCGGATATTTCCTGGTGATAAGGAGAAAGAGAAAACCGAAGACGGGTAAAGGAAAACTGGGGGCCGATACGGACGTGGAAGAGTTGGGTGTATCCGATGGCGGGGACGATTCGGAGGACCTGTACGGAACCGAGGCGGTGACGAGGACCGCGGCAGCGGAACCGAAGATACCCATCAGGGACCTCATAGATCCGGTAAAACAGCCCATACTCTGCCCCAAGTGCGGCGCAGCCTTCGAGGTGGAGGATTATGGCGAGAGGCCCCTCGTGATGGAATGTCCGCAATGCGGTACGGGGGGAAAGACCAACACACCGGTGCCTCCCATCCTTCGGGAGAGGATCGAGAAGGCGCTGAAGCGCGCAATGGAACCAGAGGAGGAGCCGGCCAGGAAGGAGCCCAAAGCTAAGAAGATTCCGTCACCTGCGGCACTGGCGAAGCAGCCGACGCTACCCGCGTCCACCGCAGCCGACCCGATGGAGACCGGCGTGAGGATTAGATGCCCCAAGTGCGACAAGGCCTTCATGACCAACACATACAAGGACATCACCTGCCCGCACTGCAAGGCCAAGGGCGACATCAAGAAGAGCGAATACGAGAAGCTCCTGGCCAAGCACAGGGCCACCATCAAGAGGCTTCCCCCGGCCAGTGAGGAGGCGGTGAAGGCGGCACGAGAAGCGGTACGCGAGCCGGTGAAGAAGGTCACGCTGGACGAGGCGCTTGGAAGGGCGAAGAAGGAAGCTGCGGGAGAGAAGGTGGAATGCCCTAAGTGCGATGCCACTTTCTACATCGAGAAGAACGCCAGGAAGATAAAGTGCCCGAGCTGCGGCGTGAAGGGAAAGCTGGGGTAGGGTGAATCTGAAATTACCGTTCTACTTGCTCTCTTTAGTAAAAGGGCCTGGTAGCGGGGGAGGGGCAAAGGGGTGGTGTACGCGCATACAGGCCCTTTTACAAAAATTAACAGAAAGATAAGATAATGCTAAACAACGAGGGCAAGGGCCCTCGTGGGAGGCGATAGCCGACCTTATATTCTATATCATAAGATTAGAAAGAGGCAGTTATAGATGGTGCAAATGGCTAATCGATATCCAAGTAGAAGTGGCTACCTTTTGAATGCCCTTGCGTTTTACTTTTTTACGCTGGAGGGGGTTCTAATAGTATTATATCTGTTGTTTGGGGGCATAAGCGATGAGGGAGCGGAGTTATTGGTTCTGGCATTTTTCCTGACAATCCTTTCGTTGATATGCTATATCGTTGGTATGTTGTACCTTTGTTCAAGAAGGCATGATTTCGACGATGAACATGCAACGAAGGTACTGATGGCAACGAAAATAACAATTGGATGCGCCATCCTATTGCCGATATTATTGATAATATTGGACGAGGTACTCAACGGCAAAAAATGGATTTGGACCCTATTGCCTATGATAATCATTTCCATGGTCCTTGGAATCGGAAACATGTTGTACGTCAGCCATTTGTCGAAACTAAAATATTCTCTACCGAACAGGAGATCGATAAAGATAACCGCATTTCTATCGTTTTTCGTGAGTACCCTGTTTATTCTTTTCTATATCGTGAATGGGGTCCTGTTCATTATCGATAATGACTTCTTGATAAAAAACGTGCAGGCATCCGTGATAATCGTATTAACAACGATAACCGCATATTCTCTTTTTCAATCTTTATCATACGTCAGCGTTTACATTGGAATGTACAGATTGGAGAAAATCGATCTCGAAGCGGGGGAAAAAGATTTGGCGTAATCCATCGAACGCACAGGTGCAACGGAGGAATCAGCTTTTAATCATATCCTTTTACAATGGAGTTTCTTTCATATATGCATTGCGACGTAATACATTAATATACTTGTAATACAATGAAATACGTGGTGAAACAATGAGCACCTCCATATGCATACGCTTACCCGATGATACGGCCGGGGAGTTGGATCGATTAGCCGATACCCTGGATCGAACGAGAACGTATCTGATAAGGAAGTCCATCGAAACCTATCTCCTTGAGTATGCGGATTACATGATCGCGTTCGAACGCCTGCATGACAAGGATGACGAGGTCATTTCCGGCAAAGAACTGAGGGAACGACTTGGCGTCTAAGGTGGAATACAAGTCATCCGTTTCAAGGGATCTGAAGAATATCGATAAATCCCAGATAGGAAGAATTCTGGACAAGCTGGAACAAGCTCTCTCGGAGAATCCGGATGCGGGAAGCCCTTTGAAGGGCCAGTACAGGGGATTGTACAAGTATCGTATCGGCGATTACCGGGTGATATACGCGAAGATGGGGGATGGGGTTTTAGTGTTGAGGATAGGGCACAGGGGAAAGGTATATTGATTCAGTCTGTCCGGCTGAAATAAAATACATATGCCGCTTGATCATAAATGCTTCCCCGAAACATTTGTTCTGATTTTGAAACGAATATCCGATCATTCGTTCCGATTAAGAAACGAATCTCATTCCTCCGTCAGTTGAATCACTGTCCCTCCAATAATTCTAAATCCATAGAGCCGTATAAAGGTCCCGATGATAACCCGAACCGGCACCGAGAACGACATCATCCTCGTTACCGCGGAGTACTACGACGACCACCCTCTGTCGCCAGCGGGGGTGATAGCAAGGGTTCTGGATGCGGAAGGGTACAGCATCGGCATTATCGAGAAGCCGGAGAGTGCGGAGGACATCGCCCGTCTCGGGCCCCCCCGTTTGTTCTTCGGCGTCACGTCCGGTTCCATTGACTCAATGGTGCACAACTACACTCCCATGAAGCGTAAACGGATCCGCGACGAACACAACCGGATCGGGCAGATCCCCGATAGAGCGGTCATCGTCTACTGCAATCTCATCAAGAGGAAGTACAAGGGCATCCCCATGGTCCTGGGCGGCGTGGAGGCGTCGCTGCGGCGTTTCGCGCACTACGATTACTGGGACAATAAGCTGAGGCGGAGCATCCTTCTGGACTCCCGGGCCGACATCCTCGTTTACGGTAATGGCGAGAAGCAGATTGTGGAGATTGCCTCGAGGCTCTCGGGCGCTGCCAGTCTCGACGGAATCGAGGGAACGTGCATACTGAGAAAGGATCCTGGCTCCGCCGAGAAGCTGCCGTCCTTTCGCGAGGTATCGGGCGACCCGGAAAAATTCTGCGAGATGACCGCCAGGCTCACCAATGACAGGGACCTGGCCCAGGAGTACAACAACAACTACGTGGTCCAGTACAGGTATCCACAATACACCACCGAGGACCTTGACCGAATCTATTCCCTGCCATTTACGCGAAAGCTTCATCCGGAATCCGGGCTGAAGATGGCCCGTTTCAGCGTTGTGACCCATCGCGGGTGCATCGGGAACTGCAACTTCTGCGCTCTGCGATTACTGCAGGGCGATCGCATCATCTCGAGATCGAGGGAAAGCATACTCCGGGAGATCGAAGGTCTGGCATCGCATCACGGTTTCAGGGGGATCATCGACGACCTGGGCGGCCCCTCGGCCAACATGTACGGGATGGACTGCCGGAGAGGTTTCGACAGGGGTGGCGATACGGGCTGCGATATGGGTGGCGTTACGGGCCACGATACGGGTTCTGAGAAGATCTGTCGTGATGATTGCATGGATTGTCGGAACCTGAACCTTGACCACGACAAGCTGATCCGGCTCCAGAGGGAGGCGCGGGCGGTCCCGGGCGTCAAGAAAATATTCGTGAGAAGCGGGATACGATACGACCTTGCACTACGGAGCAGGGAATACGTGAGGGAATTGGTGGATCATCACGTCTCCGGCACCCTCAAGATAGCTCCCGAGCATTTCTCCGGGCCGGTCCTCGCCCTGATGAACAAGGACAACTCCCGCTTTGACGATTTCGTGGGGCTGTGGGACGAGCTGTCGACCGGGAAGAGAATGTCGCTCCGGTACTATTTCATGATCGGTCATCCGGGAGATGACATGGAAGAGATGCGGCATCTTGTGGAGAGGGCCCGCGAGTTTCGGAACGTGGAGCAGTTCCAGCTGTTCACTCCGACGCCCATGACGCCATCGACGTGCATGTACTGGACCGGAATGCACCCCGAAACGAAGGAGAAGGTGAAGGTGGTGTACGACTACGGTACGAAAAAGAAGATGAAGAGGATGATGCTGGAGGTGCTGAAGGGAGGGGTGAATTGTCCTTCACCATATCAATATTGATTTCATGGATCGTTAGACTTTTTTCTCTGTTGGAACTTGAACAAACCAATAACCATCGCTGTTACAACAAATAGGATTAAAATTCTTGTTACAAAATATAATATGCCATAATCTTGAGGTTTAGAATAGTCATATTCTGCCGAGTAATCGATGTCATCAACCCAGATATGAATATTTTCTGGAAAAACAGCTATTGTCCCGTTAATTACACTCCCTCTTTGCAGATCATCGGGATTGTGATTATCAACGGGCAAAGAGGCATATAATAATATTGTATCGTTCCAATACTCGTACATATAAGCTCCATTTGCAGTTATTCGTTCTCCTATTTTTATCGATTTTGTAATATTGTGGTTGTTTGTACATTCTACATCCAATACTTCCAACTCGATCTTATAACTAATTGACCGACCTTCTTTTTCCTTTTCTATAACGGTATATTCGATAACTCCGCCTTTAATAGCGTACCAATCAGCTTGCCCAGCGGGATATGCCTCCATAACGGGAACATTGAGTATGACAATCGTGAATACGAACGATACCATAAATGCATAAAGCATCTTTCTTATCATGTAAAATTAACTCCCCATCTTGATGTACCTTGCTATGCTGGTTTTACTTTAGTATTTTAAATTATAATCTACAAAACTCCTTATTGTTATATTTAGCTATATCAGTTTTTAATATTATCTTATCTTAGTTTCTCCGTGCAGTTTAACTGTGATGGGATTGTTTTCAGGATGAGGCCATCCCAAGCCCCCACCCAAATTCCTGCGCTGGCTCGCGCCTCACCCCCGCTCACCTGCTCGGAATTTTGGAATAAATGTGATTACCTTCAGAGAGTAAATTGAGGCATTGGGTGCTTATAAATAGATTAGTATGTTGGAAGAGTTCGAAGGGACTCCAAGGGGGCCTGTTCCCGCTTTCAATACCCCGCCAGAATGTTCGCCATCAACCTTCCTTCCGCCTTTCTCAGATGCTCTATCACCGTGGCCTTGGACACGCCCACGCTCTCTGCAAGGCCCCCCGCGTCCGTCCTTCGTGGATACTCGTAATACCCGCCGCGCTTTGCGGCAATTATGATCTCCCTCTGCTTGTCGGTGAGTACGGACAGAAGGTTGTGTTCCTGGTATACTCCCTTTTGATAGGATACATCTGTTACTTTTCCCAGGAATTTTGTGGCTTTGAGCAGTTTTTTCAGATTATTCTGGTCGCCTAATACTGACAGGACCACCTTTTTTCCATCATAGAGGCAGGGTGTTGTCCAGGCTACATCCAAGTTGAATTTTGACATAATTATTTTCATGGCTTTGGGTATTGTCACGGAGATTATGCATATGAAGTGATCTCCATCCTGACGCAGTATCGTGATCTGTTTTTTTGAGCCACGGGGTACTTTAATATCATCCGGTGTAAGCCCCGGTTTCATTTCCAGGTCCACCAGAACCATTTTCAACCCTCGCTCAAAATCCAGCTTGATCATTTCCAGTAGCTCCATTCCCTTTACCTTGTTCAGGAAATCGCTGTTCATTGTTTTGGCAATGGAGTTTGGTTCCAGGTGGATTATCATCTTTCGCATGAGAGGTATAAAGCGGCGACAGTATTTAAACTACCCTACATGTACGGGAGAAACATATTTTACTAAAAAGTGCATACACTCACCGTTATGATCGCGGTGATGAACATGAACACGGTAGAGATCACAGACCTTTTCAAGAGCTACAAGACCGGAAGCGAAACCACCGAGGTCCTCAAGGGACTGGACCTGGGTCTGAAAAAGGGAGAAATGGTTATGATCATGGGACCGTCGGGCAGCGGCAAGACCACACTTCTCAATATTCTTGGAGGCATCGATAAGTCCGATTCAGGGGGAGTGGAGGTTTCTGGCCAGGACCTGATGAAAATGCATACGAAGTCCCTTCTTGGCTTCAGGCGGGACCACGTGGGCTTCATCTTCCAATTCTACAACCTCATACCCACCCTCACGGCCCTGGAGAACGTTGAGCTGGGGCTGGAGAACCTCATCAAGGGCAAGGCCGAAGTGCGCAACAGGGCCATGAAGTACATGGAGCTGGTGGGGCTGAAGGATAAGATCAACAACTTCCCCCAGGAGCTATCGGGAGGGGAGCAGCAAAGGGTGGCTGTATCCCGGGCCCTGGCAAAAGAACCGGCTTTAATACTGGCTGATGAACCCACCGGGAACCTGGACGAGGACCGGGAGGAGAAGATCATGAAGCTCATGAACACGCTCCAGCATGACCTTGGAATGACATTCCTCATCGTATCCCACAATCCCAGGCTGAAGCAGTACGTGGACCGGACATTGATACTGCGCAAGGGAGTCCTGGCAGAGGAGAAATAGGAAGGAGCTGATCCATTGGAAAAGATCAATTTGATGGTTCTCAGGAAGATCGGACGGATGAAACGTCGCACTGTGGGTATTTCGTTCGTGGTGGCCATGGCTGTCGCAACATTCATCACCGGGCTCTATTCCGCCGACGTGTTCGATTACAGCTCCGAGACAATGCTGGAAAATTCCAAAATGCCGGACATTTTCGTCGAATTCTCCGGGCCGGTTAACCAGAGTGATATGGAGCCCATCCTGAAAGATCAGGGGTTGAAAACCTATGATATGCGCCTCAAGGTGATGGGCTTATATACGTATCAGGGTGAGACCTATCCGGCTTTTATCATTGGTATGAAAGATCCGGCGCGCCAGGATATCAATGTGATGAGCATCGATTCCGGCCATCTTTTTGAAAAATCCCACGAGGGGGTGGTGATAGCAGGCATGGAGGCATACGGCGCGGATACCGGTGAAGTGGGGACATTTCTCATCTCCGGAAAGGAAGTGAAAATGAACATCACCGGTGTTGTCAAGAACGCTGAATATGCCCTGGCCGGGTACATGGCGGAAACATCGGTCCCGATCCCCGGGAACGTGGTGGCCCTGTATATGGATCTGGAGGACCTTCAGAGCATAATCAATGTATCGGGTGTGAACGACCTCGTCATGATCATGGAGGACGGTCAGGACCATGATGTCCTAGTGGGCTCATTGGAGGCTCTCCAGGTAAAGAGTGTTACCCTTCAAAAAGACCATTTCACAGTGATATTTATGCAGATGGGCGTGGACAAGATGAACTACATGATGCCCATGATCTCCGTTATCTTCATGCTCGTGGGTTTTATATCCGTCATGATGACCTCGTACCGGCTGGTACTCAACGACAGCAGGTTTATCGGCGTATTGATGTCCCTGGGTTATTCAAGGGGAAAGATAGTGAGGGCATACATGCTCATGGGTCTAGTACTGGCGGGAGTGGGTCTTTTATTTGGAATTATCATATCATTCCTTTTCACCTACGGAATAACCTCCGTTACCATGGAGATGATCGGAAGCATCGAGATCGCGTTCCCTCTATCCCCCATGCCGTTCATCCTTGGAATCATCTATACTCTGGCCACGGTCCTTTTATCTGTTGCCATCCCTGTCGCCCTAATAACCAGGGCCACCGTAAGGGAAGCACTGGACTACAAGCCCAGAAGCAAGATAACGACCCTGAAGTTCGGACCGTCCTTCCTTTCCAGGACCACACTTATGGGTTTCCGGAACATCTCCAGGAACCCTGCAAGGCTGGGAATAACTGTTTTGGTTGTGGGAATGACCATTGGTATGGCTGGTTCGTGGCTCGTGATGATCGATTCGGCGTGGGGCTACATAAGGGGTGGTGTTGATTCACAAACCTGGGATATGAGGGCAGATTTTTTCGAACCCGTGCCCGTGGAATCGGTGGATGAGCTTGACCCGTTCTTTAGTAATGACACAGAATATGTTATTCCGTATACAGGTATAAACGGGGCGGTGAGTTATAGAACCGAATCCACTGGCGCCACATTTATGGGCTGTGAAGAAATTGAACGGGTGCGAGATTTTCAGGTCATGGAAGGAAAGGTGGATCTAAATAAGGCCGTGATAACCAATACTGTGGCAGATGAGCTGGATGTTGATGTCGGCAATATGATCTCTCTTGAGGTGGGGCCAGCATCCAAAGATCTTATTGTGAGCGCCATTGTCAATGATATTGTCCAGCAGGCAGTATATACGAAACAGGACAATCTTGAGGTTTTCTTTCCACCGGAGAACTGCACCGGAGCATATATCAAAATGAAGGACCCGGAACTTACGGAAGACCGTGCCACACAGCTTCGCCTGAATCCCGCCGTCACCAAGGTTTCCGTCAAGGAGCAGATAGTTCAATCTTTCGACGATCTCCTCGAGCAGGCGAACGGGATCTTCTATGGTTTCTTTTTCATCAGCGCCATAATTACCTTTGTGGTGTCGGGCTCCGCAGTGATAATCTCCACCATGGAGAGGGACATTGAATTTGCCACCCTGAATACCCTTGGCATCTCCAAGTGGCAGGTGGCCAAGAGCCTGTTGGTGGAGATGGCGGTCCTTGGTCTGCTGGCAGGTGTGGTGGGCGTTCCCCTGGCGTACCTTTTTGCGAAGCTGTTCGCCATCGTGATGGCCAAGATACTGTTCACCTATCCCGTGATCTTCATAATGGGGGCTACGATAATTACATTGGTTTCAGGTATTGCCTTCGTGCTCCTGTCCTCCATCATCCCCATAAGATATTCGAGGAAGGTGGACACGGAAAAGACATTGAGGGAGAGGACGACGGGTTAGGTTATAGTCAATAGGGAATGAGATAATGTCAGCATCCGATGGATATATCGAATACGTTTGCGACCAGCTTTCGACGTTCGGCGGGGTGAGCGCGCGGAAGATGTTCGGCGGTGCCGGCATCTACTTCGAGGGAGTTATGTTCGCCCTCATCGACGACGGTGACAGGTTCTATCTAAAGGCGGACGATCGGAACCGCCCCGATTTCGAGGAAAGAGGCATGGGTCCGTTCCGTCCGTATGGTGGTAAGTCCTCCATGTCATACTACGAGGTGCCGGACGACGTTCTGGAGAACGGGGACCTGCTGGCCGCATGGGCGACGAAAGCCTTCAATGCCGCACGGAGGGCGAAGGCGCGGAAGGGGAAGGGACGAAATGTAAAGAAGCGGTGAACGGGCTCAAGGTTCGGGATTTCGAGTAGAAAGTCGTATATGATTTTTCCCAGAGTATCCGTTTATTGTTACCGGACCTTATTTCGAGACGTCATTGCACCCATTCCTTTCTCAGAGTGCGAATGTCGGTCTCGAAACCAGTCGTATCTATCTTTCCAGCAAATATTCCTCGCAGGGAAACGGCCTTGCGTTTAATGAGTATTCCCTCCTCGGTAGGGAGCATAATGGCTTTTATACCCTCAAGAAGATGATATTCCTCCCTGTACACCTTAGGTATGGTTATCTTGCCCTTGGGGCCGACAGTGACGGCATGAACATTCATTGCATCACAATTATCCATATACTCTAGATGAAAAAATACTTTTCCATCGGTGAATCAGTGTTTATCTCCCCTTCACTGTTCCCAGTATCTTGTCCTTCAGCTGCCGTATGTACCATCTGAGCTTCTTTTCATCCTTATTCCCGAGAAAGCAGTTCCCGCCGTTGGTGTATACGTTGTAATGTACCCCCTCCAGGAGCTCGAGGATCCCGTCGTCCGTCATGCCCGGGCCGCTTCTGATGTCCTCTTCCCGCAGCCTTAGCAGCTCCGGGCCGTCCTCGTCGTACGTATAGTAATAGGCGAGCTGGTTGGCCAGAAAGAGCCTGTCGGTCCACCGCGCCAGCTTCGACTCGCGGTGCTTCCCGGGATCGAAATCCCTTCCCGCCCATATCCTGTTCTCTGTCCAGTACAGCTGCGCCTTCTCCTCGTAGGTGAAGGTATCGAAGAAGGGATCCCGGCCCATGTCCTTCATCCTGAGCCAGTCCGCAAGCTTACCGAAGACGTCACGCTCGAACAGTATAACGCTCACGCGGACCGCCCCCCTGCTGGAAATGGTTGAAATGTTTTTCCCGGTTCATTTTTTTATTAATACCGTACCTTGGTTCAATCTCGTTTTGTTCTCCGCTTACGTTCATTTTCTCACTCCTCCTATTGTAAGCAAGAATGGATCGGTCTATTGGTATATAAAGAGAACAAGAGGGGGTCAGTGAAACAAAATCGTCTGTGCCGCCTGTGAAAGATCACTGTAGCTTTGATCAGAGATGTCGAGAGCGGCTTTCAAGAACAGAGATAATTTCATGGTTGGGTTCTATGTAAGCTCCCCACCCTTCCACTCTCCTTCCGACAGGTGCCAGCACGAGCCCTTACCGTTCGCCTCGGGCCGGACGATGCCCAGATCGGACATCTCGGACAGGTGATGATGCACCGCCCTCCTGGTCTTTCCCATGCTCTTGGCCAGTTCCCGGGCCGTGAGCCCCGGCCTCTTCCCGATGGTCTCCACGATCTCCTTCTGGGCAGGGGTGAGCACCGGGGGCACGTTCCTCACGGAGTACGGAAAATAATACAGGTACTTACCGTCCCGATGGCCCCTTATCATTGAGGCGGTCTCCAGGGTTCTCAGGTGATGGCGCAGCGTGCCGCTGGGCATGGACAGTTTTCGTTTGATCTCCCTGTAATGCTCCCCGGGGTGCTCGTTGATGTAATCCACTATCATCTGCCTCTTCTCGTTGCTGAGAATATCCCGGCCCTTCAGCTTGCTGTACACGAGTATGCTCGCTATCAGCAGCACAAGACCCAGGCCCACGAAGATCAGTATGGTCTGGAGGTGTGATTCCTTCTCCCATCTATCCGGGTCCCTGGGGTAGGCGTCCTTCTCGTTCGGAACTCCGTCACCGTCTATGTCTCCGTCCAGCTTATCGGGTATTCCATCTCCGTCCATGTCCTCCGGGAACGACGTGTTGTCGTAAGGATCGGTGCCGCATTTCTCCTCGGTCGTATCGTTCCAGCCGTCGCCGTCGGAATCGCTCTCGTTCCCGTCGCCGTTATCCGGCTCGTCCGTTCCTTCTCCCGTCACGTTGATGAATATCTCGTCGGTGTCGCTGTTCCCTCCTTCGTCCTTCACGGTAAGGGCAACGCCGTATATGCCGGGCAGGCCGAAGAGATGCGTTACCTGGGGGCCATAAAGCGACAGCTCGCTCCCGTTCCTCTCTATGGTCCAGGTGTAATTGTCGATACCAACGTTGTCTCGGCTGGTCCTCCCGTCGAGCTCCACCGTATCCCCCGGGCTCACCGTTCTGTTCGTTCCCGCTTCCGCCACCGGGGGAGTGACGTCCTCTACAGTCACGAGGAGGTGATCGAGGTCCCACCTTCCCTGTCCGTCGGTGACGTTGAGGGTGACGTTGTACTCCCCGGGCTCGACGAATGTAAAGCTGCCCGTGGGACCGTACAGAATGATATCCTTGCCCTCGTACTCGAAGGACCAGGTGTGGTTCGCCGATCCCACGGCGAAGCTGGTGCCGCCGTCGAAGCTCACCCTGTCGTACTGCTCCACGGTCACGTCCTTCCCCGCCCTGGCAATGGGAAGGTCGGAGTCTCGGACCGTGAGCGTGAGATAATCCCGGTGAACGTTGCCGCCGGTATCGATGACCGTCAGCGTTATATTGTAAATGCCGGGAACGACGAAAATGAATGAAGCATCCGTCCCGTAGAGGCGAACCTCGTCGCCACCGTACTCGAAGGACCAGGTCAGGTTCGTTATCTTCGTGTTGTCGGTGCTGCCGCTTCCGTTGAAACGATAGGCCTCGCCCCTGTTTATCACCGTATCCGGTCCCGCCAATGCCACCGGGGCCTCGGTGTCCAGCACGTTCACGGTCATGTTGTCCGTGTCGTTCCTTCCCCGGGCGTCCAGCACCCGCAGGTCCACCGAGTAGGTTCCTGCATCGTGGAACAGGAAGGATGGTCTTTCCCCGTATAGATGAACGCCGATCCCCCCGTATTCGAAGCTCCAGGTGAAGTTGACGATGGCTGCGTTTGCCCAGGAGCCCGTGCCGTTGAAGGTCACCTCGCGGTGCTGGTTCACAGTGATGTCACTGCCTGCGTCGGCCCTTACTATGGGGTTGGAGGGAACGTCGGTCAATGGCAGCAGGTCGCTGGCTCCCGCGTCCCCGTCCAGTTCGTAGGGTTCATCGACTATTCCGTTGCCGTTATCGTCCGGCGTCATCCAGTCCGACCAGTAATTACCGCCGGTGGAGGTGTTCCACCTGTTGTCAGTGCCGTTATCGGTGGCCTGCACGCCGTCGCCGTTGTTATCGAGGAAATTGTTGTCATAAATGAGATTCTCACGGGAATCGATGTCGGCAGCCATCCCGTAGTCGACGTTCGAGATGAACGTGTTGTTTATGATGTCGTTTCTCTCCGAGCCGAGGAGCGTTATTCCGGTATTGTCGTTGGGACCGATGACATTGGAGCGAAACTAGTTCGAATGTGAACCGGAGAGCAGAACGCCGTCTGCATTGTGCTCCATTGTGTTTCCTGTCACGGTATTGTCGTAGGAGTCAAGGAACTCGGTCCCGCCCAGCGCGTTGTATGAGAGGTCGTTCTCAAGGATGGTGTTATCGTTGGAGGTATTGAGTATCAACCCTGCCGCAGTGTTTCCCCTGCAGGTGTTGTTCCTAAGGGTGCATTGGCTGGCGTAATATAGATGTATACCCGAGAGCTGGTTGGATTCGCAACCATTATGGCGGAGCTCGTTCCAGTCCCCGCAGTAAATGCCGGTAAGGCCGTTGGAGCTGCACGTGTTGGAGCGGATCACGTTCTGGTTCCCGCAACGGATGCCGTAAAGGCCGTTTCGGCTGCATTCGTTCGAAGTTATGGTATCCCCGTCGCCGCATATGATGCCCGAGAGCGCGTTTCGGCACATGGAGTTGTTGTCTATCTCATTACCCGTGGAAGATTGAATCCGCATTCCGTACGGGTCGTTCCCGTCGCTGTGGCATTCCTTGATATTCATATTCATACAGTTGTACAGATCTATGCCCACGTTGGTATCGCTGGTGTTCTGGTTCTCCACGCTGACGCCGGTACAGTCCGTGAGTATTATCTGCCCCGCGTCGTCCGGCACCTTCCCCCCGCTCCCGTTCTTCCAGTAATGGACCATCTTGCCATTGACCAGGTTGGAGGTGTCTATGGTATGCGTGTTCCAGTGTGCCAGAGCATCTCCCTCTATGAGAATGCCGTTGCGTTTCATTCTGTTGTTTATTATGATGATGCTCCGGGAGCTGTTGAGCCGGATACCTATCGTCTTGTTCGATATGGTCACGTTCTCGATGGAGCAGCTGTCCGTACTCTCGGTGGAGACGCCTGCCCCGGATGATCCCGGATGCTCGGCCGTGATGTTGAAGCCCTTGAGAAGAACGTTCCTGGCCCTTATCTCCACAACGCTTGGGGCATCGGAGACCAGAAAGGTGGAATCGCTTCCGGAGCCCATGAGGGTCACCTCGGAGTCTATGACGGGGCTCTCGTGATAGATGCCCGCCGCCACGAGAATGGTGTCACCCGTCTGGGCAGCGAGAAGGGCGTCTCCGATGGTCGCGTGGTCTCCTCCACCGCTGCCGTCCACCGTTATGGTGTCCCGGCTCGCCTCCTCACCCTCAACTCCCACGATTTGTGCCGGGGAGACGGAGGCATCTCCGAAGGTGATAGCCTGTGGGAACCCTGACACATACATGAACGAAGCGATAAGAAGTACCAGGATGAGGCCCGATGTTCCCCGTTTTAGGTCCATGGGAAAAGAATATCAATATCTTGTATATAAACAGATTGGCACAATCATTGCACTGACGTCGTAAAAATGATCATGCTTCTTAATGGACCATATCGTATTTGATCCGGGAAGACAGGCTTCCTTCTACCCCGGTTTTTGATAAAATCATATCATCGATTCAGTTAAATATTTGCGCGTGCATGGAGCTATAACGGCTGGTGAAAAAGGGATGGGAAAAAAGGTCGTCAAGAGAAAAGCAGTGAAGCTCGCCCCGGAAGACGGGGGTCCGGGGACCTTGCCGGAGGATGAAACGGGGGGAAAGGATGCCCTATCTTCTTCCGAAGGGAAAGAGGAGGGATGGCTCGATTCCAACATACTGGTGGTGGAGGAAACCCACCAGGAGGACGTTGTGAAGGACTGGGGAGAGGCGGACCTGGTCAGCTTTCAGGCTTCCGAAAAGGTAGATCTATGGGACATGTCTTCCGTGGTATCTGAGGTGGACCGCGAGGAGGAGAAGGGAGTCATAACCTACGATAACGTGAAGGTGGTGGGGGTTGACGGCGTGCACGAGGTGGATTTCGACGGCACTTTCAGGTACGACGAGGAAAAGGAGTTCGTGGAGGATGTCTCCGAGGAGGAGTTCCTCGATATGGAAAAAAGGAAGAACGACGAGATCAAGCGCAACCGGAACGAATACCTCATGTACTGTCCCGACTGCCGGAACGACCTCCGCTGCCGTAATTGCAGGGGAAAGGGCAGGAGCGGAATACTGCGCAGAAAATGCAAGGTGTGCGGCGGCAGCGGCAGGTGCAGAACATGCTCCGGTGAGTTCGAGGTTCCCTGCACCAAGTGCAGCGAGACAATATCCGGTTATTCCACCAGCTGCCGACACTGCGGTATGACGTTCAGATGCCCGAAGTGCCTCCAACCCCTTCCACTCATGGCCACCAGATGCATATCCTGCAAGAAGAAGTTCTTCTGCAAGTTGTGCAAGGAGAGGATACCCGTGGGCAGCTACACGAAATGCCAGAAATGCGGAAAGGAGATGTGACCGCCCTCTTTGCTACGAAAATAGAATATCCGATCGCCTTTTTCTGCTCGTGGGTGCCCCGGAGGAACCTGAGTGTTTGCTACAAGGATTAAGACTTTTCCGTATCTTCATTGTCGGTTGTGAGGTGGACATTGGTGAGGTTTTTTACTCCCGACACCCATGCTCTTCGATGATATATATTCCGCATAACTTCGCCCACAGTTTATATAGGCTCCAATTGGTACAAAGGGTAGAAGATCGACATTTCCATCGTAAGGTGATAGCATGAAAAGTGTAAAGCTCGGACGATTGATGGCAGTGATGTTGGTGCTCGTACTGCTAATGGGCGGTATAGGTGCCAGCGTGGTGGCTGCATTCGAGAATACGAACGACGGGAGCAAGAATGAAGACGGGACCGATTCCGATGGCTCGGGAAGGCCCGACGAAAATGACAAGACCAATGAAAGCGACGTTCCGCCCCGGGACAAGCTTCCCGGCATGGGGGATGCCAAGCTGGAAACAGGCACCACCGATGACTACGGGGGAGGCGATTACGTCGCGGTGAGGGTGGGCCGCGATTCGTGGTTCGCAGTTGTTTACGGTACTGAAGAAAACCCCAATGCCGTGACAATAGTGTCCATGTACACGAGGTATCTGGGCGTTGCGAACGTGAGCAAGAAGGACCGCGAGGGCAACGTCAAGGTGGAGGAGAAGGTCGGTATACCCGTACAGACCGTGTTCGCCCAGCGCCTCGATTATATCATGGAGTTCGAGGACATCAACAACAACAGCGCTTTCGATTTCTACGAGATAGAACCGGATGGACCGGACGAGAACGATAAAAAGCCCGGGGAAGGGGAGGAGAAACCCGGGGACAATGAAGGTGGATCGGATGAGGAAGATCCCAAGAACGAGGGCCCAACACGCCAGGCCGGGGAAGGGCCGGATGAGAATCCCGGAGATACCGATGAGAAGCCCGGGGATCCGAACGAAAGGCCTGAGAACCAGGATGATAAACCCGAGGATCCGAATGAGAAGCCCGGGGACCCTAACGAAAGACCCGAGAACCAGGATGACAAGCCTGAGGATCCGAATGAGAAACCCGGGGACCCTAACGAGAAACCCGGGGAGGAGGACAAGAAACCCCACGAGCCCCGGGAAAGACCGGAACTGAAGGAGACCCACGAACCGGTGTTAAAGACCGTGGACCTTGCGGGCGCATGGGATCTCCAGAGGCCCGCCCTGAAGCAGTCCGGGGAGAACCATCGCATATGGGAGTTCAAGCTCACCAGGAAGGACCTGCCTTACCGGCGCTTCATGGACATGAAGAACGAAGAGGATGAAAAGGAGGAGAACGTGGACGATGCTTCCGCCGGTCGCGCTCATCTCGACAAGGTAGAGTTCACCTTCCGCGTGAAGGTCTCGGTGGAGAACGTCTCCATGGAGGACATCCCCCAGTACGACGTCAATGTCACCGAGGATGGAATTAAAACGAAGCTGAGAGGAAAGGAGAGCTTCGAGGGCAAGGCAGTAACAGCCGATTTCAAGTTCGACCACGACATAGTCGGGTGGGACAGGGAGCCGGTGCCCTCCGGAAAGGAATATCCCGGCAACTCCATGCTGATGCTCGAGACCCACACGCTGATGGGAAATCATCTGTCCGCTTACGTGGCCAGCTGGCTGAAGGGCGAACTGCTGGACATGCTCGAAGGCGGCGGCCACGCGGAATACGCCGACGAGAACGAGAGGAAGCACAAGATAGAGGACAAGGAGGAGAGGGGAGGGCCGGTGGTCATCAATCCGGAAGCTAGAAAGGAGATACGGGAGCTCGCAGGAGAGCTGGAGAAGGGAAAGATCGGCCAGCGCGAGTTCTTCGAGAGGCTCCTGGATGCCTACAAGCACCACGAGATAACCAAATACGATCTGAGGGATGTTTTTCTCTCCCTGTACAAGTCGGGAACCATATCCGATGAGGACATAATCGGACTCCTCTTCAAATCCAAGGCGCATGGAATAATCGCCGGCGAGGAGCTCGTATGGATACTCGTGGAGATGGTAAAAGCCGACGTGATAAACAAGGAGAAACTGGTGGGACTCCTGCTGATCGCCTACGAGCGGAGATACGTCCACCGGGAGGAATTCCTCGACATGCTGGTATTTGCCCGCGAGAAGGGCTTTCTGAGCCGCGAGGACTTCGTCTATATCCTGACGGAACTGGGCGGAAAGGACGCGTTCTCCAAGGAGGAGTGGATAGACACGCTGATAGAGCTCCGCAGGAAGGGTTGGCTCTCGAAGGAGGAATGGGTGAAGGTGCTTCTAAGGGTCTATGAGGAAGGGCGGATAGAGCGCGAGGTCCTTGCGGAGATAATGGACAAGGTCCACCGTGACGGGGCATCGCCCGAGGACGTGCTTTTCGTCATGACCCTCCTCTATTTCCACGGCATCCTCACCGAGGAGGATTGGATCCATATCGCACTGAAGCTGCACATGAAGGAGCTCTTGGACGAGAAGTGCCTGGTCCATCTCTTCATGGAGGTGTACGAGAAGGGCGGTCTCGAGAGGGACGAGTTCGTCAGGTTCTTCTCGCTTCTCTACAAACACGGCGTCATAGATGAGGAGCACTGGTTGAGGATAATGATAATAGCACTCCATATGGAGGTGCTTTCACACAAGGATTTCGTGGCCGTCCTCATTCACGCTCACAACAACGACATCATCAACAGAACGCAGCTTCTTAACATACTCTGGCTCGCCTACAAGCACGACGAGCTACGGCCGGAGGAATGGATACACATACTTACCGGGGCCTATCAAGAAGGGATAATAACCCGGGAGGAGTGGTTTCACCTCGTCTTCAGGTCCCATGATGACGGAGGCGCCGAGAAGGAGGAGATGCTTCACCTCATGCTGATGGCCTTCAAGCTCGAGATTGTGTCGGTTGAGGAATGGATGGGTATGATCCTGATTGGTTACTCCGACGGAAAGATAGATACCGGAGATATCGGCAACCTGCTGTTCATGGGCTATGACATGCACCTTCTGACCAGGCGTGAGATACTCGGATTCGTCCTTCATGCCCACGACCTCGAGATCATCTCGGCCGGGGACGCCGGCATCATCATTATGACGGCATATGCCGGGGCCGACCGTCCCGGGGAGGGGGAACATCCCGGAATGGACATCCACGACCTGCGGTATCTTCTCGTCGGTCCCTACGTGAAGGGGAATTTCACCCTTGATTCGGTCCTTGACGCCCTTCTCTTTGCCCATGGGAAGGGATGGATGAACGATCGCGAGATCGAGGAATTGCTTAGAACTGCGTTCCTGTACGGGCAGCTGGACCGTGAAACGGTAGGACTGATCGTGGCGGACCTCAAGGAGGGCGGTGCCCTTGGCGACACGGACCCCGCGGAGCTCACGAGACCTTCTCCAGAATATCACATGGTCTGGGAGAACATCACCCGGCGGGCCAACAATGGCTCCGACCCCAGGTGGCTCGAGAACATCGTTGCCATATACGTCCATCACATCATGGGAAGGGACGACGTTCGTCGTGCCATTTTCATCGCGCACATGAAGGGTAACCTGTCCTTCCCGGACCTTTACAACCTGACCGTGGCCGTCCTGGAGAACGAAACCCTCCAGGAACCCCTCGGCAATTACAAGTGGCTCCTTATAAGCGCCTACATGAACGAGGAGATCGACCTTCTGCACCTGAAGTTACTGGTGTTGAAGGCATACGGGGACGGCCGCCTCAATCTCGACGACCTTCGCTGGTTCTTCGTGGATTCCAGGCACTGGAACCATCTGAGTCACGAGGAGGTCCGATGGATATTTTTCTCAGCACTTGCCGCGAGCGAGCTCACCAGGGAAGAGGTCCGATGGATACTGTTCCAGAGCCATCACCTGGGCGATATGCCCTTCGAGGATCTCCTGAGGATGTTGCTCGACAGGGAGCTTTCCCACCGGGACCTGGCGTGGTTCCTTAACCGCTCCTTTGAAGAGGGCCAGATAAACATCAGCTTTCTCAGATGGCTCGTGGTCGAATGCTACCGCGCCGATAAGCTGAACGAGGGCGACATCCTTCATATAATAATGGAGCTCCGCAACGCTTCAAAGCTGAGCGATTTCGAGCTCAAGTGGCTCCTTATTGGGATGTACGTTAGAAACGAGCTCAAGCACGAGCACCTGAACTGGCTTATATTCACGCTGTACAGGAAGGGCATCATCGATCGCGGTACTCTGCGATGGATGCTGATATCCGACCTTATGCACGGCGAATTCCGCCTCGATGACCTTAGGAAGGTGCTCTTCGAGGGATTCCGGAAAGGCGAGCTGAACCGCTCCGATCTCAAGTGGATCATCATAACCGCCTACAAGCTGGGAAACCTGACGCGCGAGGACCTTCGCTGGCTCCTGGCGCGGGCGTACGAGGATGGTGAACTGACGCGCGAGGACCTTCGCTGGATCCTCTTCAGGGCCCACAAACTCGGTGAGCTAACGCGCGAGGACCTCCGCTGGCTGCTGGTACATGCCCATCTGAAGGGTGAGCTGACGCGCGAGGACCTTCGCTGGCTTCTTTCCAGGGCCTACCGCGACGGTGAGCTAACGCGCGAGGACCTCAAATGGCTGATAATCGAAGCCTACAAGCTGGGCGAGCTCAGCCGGGACGATATCCGCTGGCTTCTCATGATGTCCTACAAACTGGGCAATCTCACCATGGAGGATGTGAAGTGGGTGCTCTTCAAGGCCTACACCGCGGGAGAGCTCAAGCGTGAGGACCTGGCCGAGATTCTTGTCCAGGCCTTCAAGGCAGGTGAGCTGGATCGCGAGGATTTCATCAAGCTGGTCAGGCTTGCTCTGGCTTCGGAGGAGCTGAAGCTCGAGGAGGTTGCCTTCGTGCTCATCCTGGGTCACAAGTACGGCGTGCTCGACGGAGAGTTCATCCATCATTTCCTTGGGAAGCTCTTCGAGGAAGGGGTGCTCGCGGGCGAGGACCTCATCTTCGTGCTGCTCCAGGTTCACCGTGAAGGAAAACTGTCCGAGAAGGAGGTGGCCCGCATCCTGGTCAAAGCAATTGGCGACGGGCTCATCAGTAAGGAGAAGTTCGCCGCAATGCTGGTGTGGGCATTCAAGCACAAGCACCTCGGGGAGGAAGATATCAGATACCTCCTGGAGTGGGCCTACAGGCACGGTGAGGAGTACAACATTACAAAGGAGGATATCGTGGCTCTCCTGGAGAAGCTTCACCGCGAGGAGATAGGCAGGATGATCAAGGTCATGGACATCATAGACGCCAAGGCGATAGAGCGGAACACCATCAACTTCGCAGACAACTGGCAACGCGTTGGCAGAATGAACTGGGTGTCCGACGTGGAGATATGGCCCGAGGCCAACAGCAACGACTCCTACACGGTCCCCGCTTACTTCCAGGTGCACGGTGTTGACAAGGTGGTGAACCTCGTGGACTGGGTGCGACACAAGAAAATGGAGAAGGGCGTCTTCTTCGGTTTCATGATGAAGGGCGGGTACCTCTATCCGGTAGCACACAGGGTGTTCCACGACCCCAATTTCGTGGGCGAGGCCAACCTGTTCACCCCTCCGGGAGGCGATTACGCCGTCCCCGATGTTGTGGACGAGGAGACCGGCGAGATCAGGTACGAGGACTTCGATGAGAAGGAGGAGGCCACCATACCTATCGAGAAGGACGAGGTGGTGGAGGCCGAGTTCGAGAACCGGCAGGGCAGGAAGGTGCGGTGCAAGTTCAAGGGCGAGGGAACCGTGAGCTGGAAGTGGGTGGAGGAGAGGGATATTCCCGAAGAGGCGAGGGCCGACGTTCCCGAGGGCAGCCTGATAATCGGCAACTTCATCATCGCCGAGATCGACGGTGACCTGGACTGGTTCTACGTGGAGGTGCACTACGAGGACGCCGACGTACCGGACGATGTGGACGAGGAGGACCTGAAGCTCTACTACTGGGACGAGGACAGCGAAGGGTGGCAGGTGTGTGAGAACACCGAGGTTGACGCGGACCGCAACATAGTATCCGCCAACGTTACCCACTTCACCATATTCGCACCAATGACCCAGCAGAAGGACCTGGAAGGCGAGGATCCGAACGGCGGGAGTTCGACCACGCTGGTGGTGATTGGCGTTATCGTCGCCGTGTTCGCGGTGGTGTTCATCATCCTGCTGTTCGTACGCAAGAGAAAGGGACCGGAGCCGGTGGAGGACAGCTGGGAGGACGACCTGGAGAACAACGAGGACGATGTGGACTGGGACCGCTACCAGGATTAGGGAAGGTGAGAAGGGGGCGATGGGGGGCTCCGGCCCCCCTTTATATTTTTTATCGCTTGTCAGGTTGTATGTTTTTATAATCAGAGCTGACGTAAGCACCTGTGCAGAATGGATTTAATGTCACTCCACTGACCTTAAATCATATTTTTATATCAGAGCATTGACATAAATGACAATGTTTTTCGATTTTTTCCCGTCAGCATTCCGAAGGATTATTAAAATCACATCGTAACCCTGGATATATGTGCGATCACCTTGTCGTCGTCATCCCTGCCTATGACCCTGAGGACCACGTACCTGTTCCACACCCTGTGTCTCAGCGTGCGGTGATCCACCTTCTTTCTGTCCCTTCCGAGGATGGGCATCCTGTAATCCGCCAGTCTCACCACCTCGTTATCGAGGTAGATGTCGCTGTTCTTCTTCTCGCGGAAATCCACTTTCACCTCGAAGCTGCGAGAATCGATGATCCTTCTTACCTTTCCTGCGATATAGTCGGTCATGTCAAAACACCTCGCGCATCTCACTTCTCGAAAATAATATGCCCTTGCCCCATAATAAGGAGAGAGGCACGATTTTCGACAGAGTCGTGTGTGTGGGATGGTTGGAGGTGCGGAATGGTTGGAGGAGTGGAATGGCTGAATGTTACGGATGGTCGAACGTGCAGAATGATGGATACGGTTGCGGTCCTGCAAAAGAAAATTGGTATTGGGTGCCGTGTATCGGGTGTGAGGTGTCGATATGTCGAATGGTGGGTGAAAGTGCCTGTGGATGGTGAGAGCGACACCGGCGGGCATGGACCTTCCATTCGCGGCCGACTAGCCCCCGGGCTCCACAGTATACGTTCGTCGGGACAGAGGGTCCCCATGCCCGAGACCACATATCCCGATGATGATCTTCCTAATCCTTCCCTCCGAGCAAGGACTCGATGCATCTCTGCAGGTCCTTCTCCGCGATGGGCTTCGCCAGGAAATCGGCTGCTCCCATCTTCACCGAATCCCGGCCGAACTCCTCGGGTATGTCACCCGACATCATCACCACGGGCAGCTCCGGGTAATGCTCCTTAGCGTATTCAAGGCATTCCAGGCCGCTCTTCCCCGGCATGACTATGTCCACCAGTGCAAGGGCAACGTCGCCCGTGGCCAGAAGCCTGAGTCCATCGTCGCAGCTCCCGGCCTCGATCACGTTGTATCCTAAGCCCTTCACGTATCCCGCGTATAAGTTCCTCTGGTCCTCCTCGTCGCTTACTATGAGTATCTTCTCTCCGGACAAGACCTTCACTCCTTTGTTTCTTCGAGTGTTACCTTGGAGACGTAAGCCAATATCCGATCGTCGCCGTCCCTTCCGATAACCCTGAGTATGACGTACTTGCTCTCCAGGAAGTGCTTTAACTCGGAGCGGGATAGTCTCCGCCCCTCCCGATCCAGGTCGGAGAATCGGTGATCTACGAGCTTAACCACCTCCGTGGCGCCGTATGTGTTCAGATTTTCCTTTTCTCTGTAATGAATCTCGAGCTCGAAGGTGCCCCGATCGATTATCCGTTTCACCCTTCCACCGATGTAATCGGTCATCTAAGCACATCCCACTTCACCATTTCGTTGAAACATAGATATAAACCTTTCGCATCGTTATAAAACGATGGGCATGATTTTCGAATGTGATGATCCGAAACGGCATGATAATGACTCGTTGCCATGCTCCGTACTTCTCAGAAATCTACGAAATGATGAACAAACGGCCCCGGGCGCATTAACCCGCCGGATGCGCACCGGGGCCCAAGCACGGAAGGACCGATCGTAAGGACCTTTTTTCCGCCCTTTGTGAGAAACTTTCCGACGGGATTATTGGGGGGTCTTCTTGCCGACCTAGTAACATTTTGGACTTTCGACCGTGGTCGACATTTACTCTCATTCCTTAGCTGTTATTTATGGATTTTCCATACTTTACACAGGGTGTTGCAAGAACCCAAATGAAAAATAGCGGATATAGGCACATCAAAG
>CAYRFL010000006.1:69037-71301 GCA_964423515.1 uncultured archaeon | reverse complement strand
ATGACGATGATACGGGGGGCGACGATGATACAGGGGATGACGATGATGACACGTCCCGGGAGGACGACCTTCCGCCGGGGGACGACGACGATACGGGTTCGGAAGGGGGGCTGGTGTTCGGCGCCTCGCCGGCGGTGGTGGGCGGCGCCGTGGGGGGCCTCATACTCATTGTCATAGTCCTAATTATCATCGCTCTAGTACGGAAGAAATCGGACCGGAAGAAGCGGAAGGAGCGTTCGGTTATGGAGAAAACGGCCGGACCCGCCACGGATGACGGGCACGATGAGCATGACGGGCAAGACGACCGAGGGGGCCCGGTGGTGGATGAGGTGGCTGTGGAGAAGAAAAAGGATGACGAGGGGGATGCGGAGGTCATGGAAAAGGAGGGATCGGAGGCGGCGGACAGAACGGTAGATGAGGGAGGACCAGGAGTCGTTCGGATGAAACCTCGGGGAAAGGTCCGAATGAAACCGGTGGGGAAGGTAAGGATGAAGCCGGTGGGGAGTGCTGGTAAGGGCGATAAAGGAATGGAAAAAGCGCTCCTGACGCCCGTGGTGGAGGAGGAATAGTATTATCTCGGTTCGTGGGCGGGTTCTATTTTGGTATAAACGCCATACTCGATCGATCCGGCGTAATACTCCACGGGCCGTCCGGCATGGTATCCCGCGATGCAGGCGATGACCGACAGGACCAGAAACAGGAATTTCAGCATGTGAATAACGAGCCTATATTTTCCTTTCTTGTTGAAACGGGAGATAAGATGGAGATATCCCGCCCCGATGAATAACGATGGTATCCCGATACAACCAAGACCACAAGGCATCCACATGCCGGATACGCCGTAGGGGTATCCCCGGTATTCCATTCTGGGTTCGGAATTCAAACCAATGGCCAATCCAGCCAGGAATGAGACGAAGGCCGTTATGCCGCCGACGATGGTGGTGTATATCTTCCGCTTCCGTCGCTCCTCCCCGATCTTTCTTACGTCCGATGGCGACAGGTCGAGCTTTTGTCCGATCTCCTCCAGCTTGTCGTTCTTCATCGTTCTACCCGTCCCTTACCTGTCCCTTGAGTAAACACCGTAGCCGATTGCCTCACTGTAATACTCCACGGGGCGTCCGGATTCGAAACCCAGTACGAAAGCTATCACAGTTAATATGATGAAAAACGTAACCATAATACCTAAGGCCATTTTGTATTTCTTCTTGACCTTGAGGTGACGGATAAACAGTAACAACCCTGCTCCGCCCGTCAGCACGGGAACACCCATACATATGTAGGTCATCATGGGGAGACCGTAGGGATAACCATGGTGTTCCATACGCGGCTCTCCGTATTTGCCGAAGAACTTTCCGACCAGATAGCTTAGTATGGTGGTCAATGTCCCGATAAGGTAAGCATATACCTTCCGCTTCCGCCGCTCCTTCCCTATCTTCCTTATAGTCGACGGTGACACGTCGAGCTTTTGTCCGATCTCTTCCAGCTTATCATTCTTCATCGTTCTACCCGTCCCTTACCTGTCCCTTGAGTAAACGCCGTATAAAATCGATCCGGTATAGTAACGAATGGGCCGTGCCGCCTCGTAGGCGGAGTCATAACCCACTTTCTGGAAATATAGAAAACCCAGGATGCCCAGTATTATCGTGGCGAGGGCCGTGATGATGACGATCATCCTCGTTCTGCTCCTGACCTTGTCATGTGATATCGCAGTGGTGAAAACAAAAAGGGCCGGTATCGCGTATGGATACACTTCTCCGGTATCGCTGTTGACCAGTTTTTCATGTTCCCCACCGGCATTGCTCCCCATGGAACTGCCCACGACGTATCCGATGACGGACGCAAGTACGGCAGTGATCCCGCCGATGATGGGCGACAGAATGCGTATGCGGTGGTGCCTCTTCCTGATATCGGAGATGTCCCTGTCGGTAAGACCCACTGTCCCGCCGATCTCCCTTAGTTTGTCCCGGTCCATGACGATCATTCCGTGGGGAAATGGAGGTGATGATGCAATTAAATGAGGTTCGGAATGGTATTTAAAATTTTATCGGTGGAAGCGGTTTTATACGAATGTGATCTCGACTTTTGTTGACCCATGCCACTGACAAATGTTCGCCTATGCCATGGACAAAAGTCCGCCTAAACCGCTAACAAAAGTCCGCCTAAACCGCTAACAAAAGTCCCCAAACACCGCTAACAAAAGTCCGCCGACACCGCAAACAAAAGGCCGCCTAAACCGCAAAAAAAAGACCCAAACCACGCAAAAA
>CAYRFL010000006.1:50599-69027 GCA_964423515.1 uncultured archaeon | reverse complement strand
CTGACTATCAACGTTAACTACCGCCACACCATCACTGCCTAAACCTTTAAAAATATTCCGCCTAAACCGCTAAAAATAGTCCCCTTCCCCATCTAAAAAAGTCCCCTACCCCGCTGACAAAAGTTGCCTGCCCCACCGACAAAAGTCCCCTGCCTCAACGAAAAAAATTCACCCACACTGTTGACAAATGTCATTTTCCGCTTCTCAACAAATCATACGAATACAGGAATAACATTGCCGCAGTCATTGGAAAAAAGAGATATTTCAGATATGCTCCACATATTCTTAACGTCTTCCATTATTTTCATAGTACCGATATGTCCTGCCCACCCTCTTGCGCACGAGTGCTCCTTCCTTGACCATCATGGAAACCTGCTTTCTGATCCAGGAATCCGAGCATTCATATTTTGTTCGAATATAATCCGAGATATTCCTGTAGGTCTTTCCATCCTCTATGAACGACAGTATTGCATCCGTGATAAGCCTTCGCTCTGTCAATCGGTGTAATTTTCGGTATATGGGCGCTTGGATACCATACTTTTCCTGTAACTCTTCAAGTTTCACCAGCAGGAACGCTTCCCAGATCTTGTACCCACTCTGTTCCTGGCATTCATCGAATATGATATCCCAGTCAACACCGCTCTCGACGAGGATCTTCATGTCCTCAAGGTCCAGCTCGCGTTCGGTTATGCTTTTAAAAAGAAACAGGTCCTCGGGAGACATCAGGGATAATGATAGATTGCCAAAGCCACTCCGTGGTTCCGCTCTTTCCATGATCCTTGGAGTCAGAACCAGACTCTGACATACCTGACGATAGAATACATCGCACTGAAATCCATCGGAATTGCGCATTATGAAGGAAGCCCCTATTCTTTGATAATCCCTGGGCAGTTCCTTGATTTCAATATAGCCCATATCCTTCAGGGTTCTTGAAAATGTGTTCAGATCACCTGATTTTATGACCACAATATCGACATCTTTAGTGGCAGCTTTCAAACCTCGATAGATCATATTTGCTCCGCCGATCAGCATGATTTCGACCGAGTATGGGACCAACCCTCCGATCTTTTTCAGTTCGGTCTCGATATATTCCAGGTCGAATCGCCTATTGTACATCTATATCATACACTCCGGCCTTTTCTTTCAATTCGTCCCAGGATGGAATACCCTCGTCTCTCACCTTCCCCCGGTTTTCGATATACCTTCTCAGCCTTCCGGTCATATCATCCAATTGATACGTTCGTGATTCGGCTTCGAGATACTTCCAGTCCCATGCGTTTCTATTATTTACGATTGCCAGAGAGATATACAGGATACCCCTGACGCTTGAAGGATCGATCGCCAAGATGTGAAGACATACATCCTCCAGACGTATATCTCTTTTATACGGGGAATGGAAATAATGATATCGATTGTCCGTTAACAATGTAATGCCATAGAGCCCAAGGGTTCGGTATCCCGTAGCATAAAAGCCCTCTTGTTTTACAGGATTCGGGCTTTCCATGATGAACTCCTCAAGATTCTCCCAGATGACGGTCGCACCGGGGTCGCTCGCCCTCGCCATTTTCATATTCATATAAGCTTGATATTCTCCTATGAACTCATACACCATTCCATGTTGCTCGTTCAACAGATATGAACCATCCTCATTTCTCACCATTCCATAATTCAGAAGGGTTCGTACGGACCGTTCGACGGTCCTTGAAGACACGCCCAGTTTCCCGGCCAGATCTTTTACTGTACTGCGCCCCTGTAAAAGTATTATCATTATCCGGATGTTGTGTCTGGATAGAATGTCCTCAAATCCCATGTGAGGATGAAGAGTAACTAGCTTCCTGTACGCCCCGGCGTGTTTATGGCAGCTTAAACCGACACGGACGGATCTTCCGTTTCTCGTCATTTCCACAAATCCCATGTCCCGGAGAGTCACGAGCGACATGTCCAGAGTGGAGGGGATCATCCGCAGATCCGTGCCCAGGGCCACGATGCTCTCGTATTCCCTTCGAGATAACTGCGATAGTATCCGGATATGTGTATTGTTTAATTTCACATAATGACATATTATTGAAAACATATATATATCTTTCCAATTTTTTGTCAAACCTATTTTCTTCACTTGAGTCGCCAAACGCCCATTTTGTAGAAATACGGCTTTCCCCGATACCCTCTCACTACCCCCGAAATCCCTGTCTGGACTATAGAATAATGGTAAATGGAGGGCCATCTCCTCCGCTCGCTCACCATCACGTCCAGTGCACAGCCCTTAGGAACTCGTCCCACTGCGTGTCCTGTGCGAACTGTATCTCCTCGTAGCCGGGGTTGTATGCTTCAGAACGATATGGAATGTAGATGGATATCCCGTGTGCGTCCGGATGTCCCCCCTCCGCGTTGATGTTCCTGCAGGCCATCACCGCCTCGTCCACCAGCCTCATGACCTCCTCCGCGTGCGAGTTCCTGAGCGTGCCCGCGGTGGTCTTCGATAGCATGTATGCGAGATCGTACAGATCGTAATTGGTGAAGGTTCCCTGGCCTATCCAGTCCATCTGTGCCGAGAAGGATTCTGTGTGCATCTCGTCGGGCATCTCCGGGTGGCCTATGACGTTGTTGATCAGGTTCACCTGTCGAATCGTCTGCCCCGGTCCCGTGACCTTGCCCAGCAGCTCGCCGGCCATGTCGTCCACCGCCTCCTTCAACTCGTTCATCACCGACAGATTGTAGGCTGCCATCACGTCGGAGTAGGTCGTCTTCGGTATGTAGGGTCCGCCGCTCCAGGGCCCGTAGGGTTCGAAGGTGTCTATCATTGTGAGCGTGAACTCCTCCGCGTCCATCTGCGGGTTCTCCACCAGGCGCCCCCAGCATTCGTCGTAGATCCAGTTCCCCGGCTCCCACACGTCGTTCTCCGGCTCCGCCTCCGCGCCCCATCCGTAGGTGGACCCGCCTATGAAGTAATCCACGCTGTCGCGCAGCTCGTATCCAAACTCCATCATTCCCACCAGACACCCCTCCGTGGACAGGATCTCGAGGTTCCTGCCGAGGCGGTCCCGGAACCTCTCGCAGACATCCCGTATCTCCGGAAGGGAAAGATGGTCCTCGGAGCTCTCATCCCAGCACATCCCGCGCCAGCCTCCTCCGTGATTGCACAGGTGAACGTTGTAATGCTCCGCCGGATACGCCTCCATGCCCCATTCCAGGAACTTCCACAGGTGCTCCGGATCGCCCAGGTTCAGCTCGCTGTCGGTCCAGTTCGCGTCGATACTGGTAAGAGGTATCTCGGTGGAATTGCCGTATTCGATCTTCAGCAGCCTCGTGTCCCCCGGTTCCTGCCTGTCGAGCACGCCGATGAGGTTCACGTCGTCGCTGGATTCCACCATCTCGAGGTAATGCAGGTTACAGAGCATCATGTTCCAGTCCGCCAGGTTCCCGTCGCCGCAGAACCAGAAGAATGTAGTCCACTGTGCCGGTCCCCTATCGCCTTGGTCGGTCCCTTTATCCTCATCTATGGTGGCGAAAACGACGATGAGGGCGGTCACGACAAGGAGGGATGCGGTCAGGAGTACTCCCACCAGTTTCTGTTTCTCGGACAGCATGTTCATCACCATGAAACCTCTGTACGTTTCCCATATTATTTCGAACCGTATATGAAATTTGGGCTGTCAATCCAAAAAAGGACAATTGCCGTCCGCAGGGACACATCCGCGGGGGCGGGATATCTGGTCTCAAACGGTAAAAAGCACCATGGCCCCAAGGGCCAGCACTATGCCAGCGCCCTGCTTCAGCGTTATTGGTTCACGTAGAAATATCAGGGCAAGCATTATCGTCACAAGGGGATACAGGGCAGTAAGGGTCACAATTACCGAGGTCTTGCCCCTGCTCACCGCCAGTACGAAAAAGAACGCGCCCAGCATACCCAGCACTCCAGTCAGGACCGCTATCAGGATCCCCTTCCACTGTATCTGTGGCTTGAAGCGAAGCAGCGCCAGCACCACGATACCGACCACAAGGGAGCCCACGACCTCGAAGACGATGATGCTCCCGGGATCTAACTTGTCTAGTGCCAGCTTGGGAAGGAATCCCCATATACCCCACGACAGCAGGGCCAGAACAGAGAACAGTATCCAGCCGTTCATTCTTTTCACCATTGCCGGGGAATCGGCGGTCTGCGTATAAACGTTTTACCTTGGAGGTGATGAAAAAATCCCCGCAAATTATTTCGGGCAAACTGATATATTTGAATCCGCACTTATACTGTGGTTATCGTATCCGGTCCGTTCCTCCTCGATCGATGGTCTGGAACCGGGCTTGCGGCCCGTATTCGAAATGAATGAACTCTGAAGGTGCAATTGATATGGGGAAGACGAGCGCAAGGGCCCTGGTGGCGACATTCATGGGTCTCATCATAGTGTTCATTCTGTTCAACGCGCTCTACAGCATGGAATGGTACCGGTTCGAGGGGCGCAGGGAAGGCGGTCCCATGGAGATGGAGCAGGGCCTCAGTTCGGTACGGATAACCTCCGAGGGCACGGTGAACGCCACGGGATACGACGAGGCTCCCTGGGACGGGGGAAAGGTTTCATCGTCCCAGAGCACCGTCAAGGCCCTCCTTATCATAGGCATCGTTATGACGGTCATATTCGAGATCCTCTCCCTCATCGTTGGCGCTTCCCGGCTCATTCCCGGCGGCGTGCCTTTCCTCATCGGTATAATTGCCGGGCTGGCCGTTGTGCTTGGTCCGGTTTACATGATGTTCAACAATCCCCTTGCTTGGGACAAGGACGCCGAAGGCCTGGGCTTCGATACGGACCTGGCCGGTCCCTGGAGGGATTTCAACGGGGGCGGTACCGACACCACAACCGGGGAGAGCAACGAGATCACCTACGGACCAATGTGGGCCTTCTACGCCACCATCGCCTGCGGAGCAGTCCTGTTCCTTGCCGGCGGGCTCTGTGCGGGCATCAGACGGGACATTACCGTGGAGCTGTCGGAAGAGGACGAGTACGGGGGGGATGAGCTGCAATCCCGTCTCGTTGCGGCCGGGGACTTCGGCGGTGGCGGCACGCCCCAACCCATTAGCGATTATTACGTGACACCCGAGGAGTACAGCAGCTACGGCAGCCGATACGGAAGCGGCAGCTGGGGATACGACGTTGCTCCGCAGAGATACGGCCCCGCCCCCACAGCCATCTCTTCCCAGGCCAGACCCACGTTCTGCCAGCACTGCCGTCAGCTTCTAAAGCCGGGATCGGATCATTGCGTCTTCTGTGGAAAGCCGCTGCCGGAGGAGTGGAGATGCCAATGAAATGCGCAATATGCGACGAGCCCGCGGATGACGCCCAAAAAGAATGCAGCCAGTGCGGCAGGAGCGTTTGCGCCCATACCTGCTGGAGGGTGGGGCCGGAGCTGTGCATCGATTGTTATTACGTTCAGAATCCCCTGGAAACCCCCGTCATCAAGGAATTCGAGATGTTCCGGAGGGAATGATCGACCGGTGATGGAGTTCTACATCTTCCGTCCGTAACTCCGTTATCCCGATCCGCATCATTTTATCTTGTAGAACAGCTCCTTCATTTTCCCCCGGTGTCCCAGCTGCTCCTCGTGCTCCGTTATCGTTTCCTGAATGAAATCGATGGGATGGACGTCCGCAAGGCCCGAGTTCTCCTCGAATATGACCCTCGGTCGTCGGGTCTGGATGCTGATGGCCACGTCCCTGTACTTCACTGCGGATTTGACGATGCCGATGAGGTAGGCCGAGCTCTGGGCCTTTGTGCCGCTAATGGCGATAGCCTCCGGTTTGGAAATGACCGGACCGCCGCTGTTCCCGGGGAACACGAAGGAATCTATCAAATATTCCGGCTCTTCCCCGGCTATGGTATCCCTGATCCTGGCCAGGGTGCCGCTTCGGACTATCACCGTGCTCCGCCTCTGACCCACCAGACCCATGGGGAATCCCATCACGTACAGGAAATCCCCCTCCGTTATTCCGAGCTCTCTCAGCTCGTCCACGTCCGCCCCGTGAAGGTCTCCGCGAAAGAAGTTCACCTGCATGGCGTGTTCGCGAAGCAGCTGGTAATTGATGTTGGTGACGGCGACGTCTATCTCCTCGTCGGGATGCGCCACCCACACCCGGTTCCCCTCCTCGTCGTAGAGGGGAAGTTCGTAATCGTGAACGGTCTCGAGAACATTCCGCGGATTGAAGCGGAGGTAGACGCTCTCCTCGCTTATCTCCTCGAAAACGTGCCTGTTGGAGACGAGGTATATCCGGTATTTTTTCTCACCGCTATCCTTGGTCTCGATGAGCTCGCCGTAGAGAAAGCCCGAGGCCTTCCATTCCCTCTTGTCAGCATCGGCGCCCACGCCGATGGCCACCACGCAGTCCAGAAAAAAGGGGGGTATCAGGGCCATTTCCATTCCTCCGAAATAACACGCATGTGAATATATATTGGCTTATCCCTTTTTCGACACCGTTATGGATCCGGGAGGGTATGATGGAGGATCCTAGTTCGTTCGAGGCGATCTTCATTCCTGAACGTCCCAAGAGGGTATCCGCGATTCCGGGAGTAGATATTTTTTTAAAAAAATAAACAGGAATCAGGATTTGCGGTGTGAGCATCAAAGCTCGCTACCGGACATTCGGAGGAGCCGGGTCTCGATTCCTCCCTTCACTGGGCCATGTCAAGCAGTTCGTCTATTTTCACCAGTTCTTCGGCCGCATGTTCCCCGCTCTCGGTCAGGTAATAATGATTCGTCTTGAAACCCTTCCTGACCTTGTTGGGAGATTCCATTGTGGAGCCCACATATCCCCAGATATCCAGAAGATTGAGACATTCCGGAACGGTGTTTATTCCACCTTTCCTCTGTATCTCGGTAAAGTATGCCTTCTTGTTCCGGAAGAGGTAGAGTATCATCTTTATGAGGCCGGTCTGGTTATCGAGGTAGTTCAGCTTGGTGTTGGTGCCGGTGGAGCCTTCGATGCTCCGAAGGATGCCGGCCACCCGATCTCCCCTCTCGGTGAGATGATATTCCTTGGTCCGCGGCCCCCTCCTCTTCTTGATGTGGCCTTCGATGCTGGTATCTATGAGGTTGAGGTCCTTCATGATGTCCAGGCACTTGTAGGCCACCCCGAAACTCAGATTTGCGTTGTTCCGGATGCGGGATATGTTGGCACGACCGTTGTTGTGAAGATAGAGTATCAGGTTTATGAGCCCTTTCTGTTTATCGAAGTACTCTATTCCCTGCATCGTATCACACACATTTTAGATATGAGGCTTCGACTTTTTGTCGAGATCTTTCGGGTAACGCCCCGAACGGTCTCAATGTGTCGCAGACACATCGAGGTCAACACCATTGACAGTATTCCGGGGATGCGAGAACGCGCAAGAAATCAGGAGGTTGCACGCGCCCCATCCCGGGCATTGTTTCATACAAGCAAGGTGTACCGTGTAATAACAATGATATTACACATATATATAAATTCTGGTGCATCCGTGAAATTGTGAGATTATATATTGAATTCGGAGCAATAAGTTCAATAATTAAACTATCTCCTCGATATTGCATTATTATGTGTACAATTAAAATCGAGCCAAAAATGGTGGCCAGGTGCTCTGATGATGGCCCTGGCTGCGATAGAAATAAACTAAAAAAACGGCGTTCGCACATTAGAGCGATTAGGGTACCAAACGATACCGGTCCCTGGGAAAAAGTACTATCTCCCTTACGTTCCTTACGCCGGTTACGACCATGGTCAGTCTCTCGAGCCCCAGTCCCCACCCGGCATGGGGCGGCATGCCGTATCGGAAGGGTGCGAGGTAGAATTCGAAGGCCTCCGGATCGAGGCCCATCTCGGAAATGTTGGATACGAGAAGGTCGTAATCATGCACCCTCTGTGCCCCGGAGCATATCTCCTTCTCCCCGAAGTTCATATCGAAGGCCCTGCACACCTCGGGGCGGTCCTCGTATGGTTGAACGTAGAAGGGTTTGATGGAAGTGGGCCAGTGTGTGATGAAGTGGTATCCCGGATAGACCTCCGCCACCGCCTTCATGCATTCCATTGACAGGTCCTCGCCGAACTCGACGTTCACACCCTTCTCTGCGGCTAACTCGATACATTCCTCGTATCTGACCCGGGGGACCACCCTCTCCATGGGCTCTATCTCCAGCATGTCGAACCGTTCCTTCTCGGGAACGATGGGCTTGAGCTCCTCACCCCTGGCCTTCAGGCGTTGATTTTCCTTCCTAATCGCCTTGTTCTGGCGGGAAATGTTCTGGTTCACGCCGGATACGAGCTTGTTGAGCATCTTCCTTCCCCTGTTCACAGCCTCAATGTCATCGGTCCGGGAAGAAACGCTGCCCACTGCTGACCTGACCACCCTCTCCAGTATGTCCATCGCATCCCATTCATCGGCAAAGGACATCTCGATGTCTATGGATATGAACTCGTTGAGATGGCGTATGGTATCATGCTCCTCCGCACGGAAGGCTGGGCCTATCTCGGAGACCCTGTCGAACCCCGCTCCCATGAGCATCTGCTTGTAGAGCTGAGGGGACTGGTTCAGGTAGGCATCCTCGTCGAAGTAGCGCACCTTGAACAGCTCCGTACCCCCCTCCGTGGCCGTGGCCACTATCTTGGGCGTGTTGACATTCAGGAAACCAAGGTTGGAAAGGCCGATGCTCACCGCATCCAGTATCTCGTGTTTCAGCTTGAAGAGGGCCAGCACGTCCTGTTTTCGAAGATCGAGGTACCTGTTATCGAGCCTCGTATCCAGGTCTGCGAAGACCTTGTCGGAAACACCCAGGGGCAGGGGGACCGCCGCCTCCGAAAGTACCCTGGCATCCTCCGGCATGACCTCGAAACCTCCGGGAGCCCGCTGGTTCTCCACCACGGTGCCCCTCACCATGATCACGCTCTCCCTGGACAGTTTCGTGAGCCGCTCGAACATCTCTGGGTTTGCCTTCCGCTCCAGGGTCACCTGCGCTATGCCTCCCCTGTCCCGCAGCTGGAGGAAGGCGACCCCACCGAGATTGCGCACCTCGTGGACCCACCCTCCCAGTACAACCTCCTTTCCGAATGTGTAATTCCATATCTCACCCGTGAGATGGGTTCTTTTCCATTCCCCGCTCTTGTTGGGATTTTCCACTCTATCTTCGGTCATAACGATTCACTCCGAAAAAGAAATTCCGCCATCGGCATTCCGCATCATACGTACCTACCTAGAGCTCGTCGACCAGGTCGTCCAGAAGATCGTCCAGGTCCACGTCGTCATGCGTCGGACCATCCGATGCGGTCTCCTGCGAACCTTCCGACCCGCCTTCTCCCTCGCTATCCACGGTCTCCTCTTCCTTGCTCCCGTCCTTCACCGCACCTTCATCTGCCGGTTTCGTTTCCTCGAGCTGATCCGTATCCCCTTCTCCGACCGCCTTGGCCGGGTGGGCCGTCTCCGTTGCCTTCATCACGGGCTTGAGAACCGCTTGAACCTCCGGCTCCTCTTTCTTGATGGTGCCGGAGGAGGTCTTTCCCCCTCCCTTGCCCTTGAGATCGGCTCCGCACCTGACGCAGTAGGCTACCCTGCGGTAACAGGGGGAATGATAAGGCTCCCCGCATTTGCACCTGCGGAAATCGTCATCGTCACGAATGGTCCTGTGGCAGACCATGCAGGTGGACAGGAGAAAGTTCGTTGTGCCGTCCACCGGAGCATAGCAGTTCTTGCAGGTCCCTTCCCCGAGGATGCAGTCCCTGTGATAGAATTCACCGCAATCGTGGGCGAATATCTCATCATCATACCAGATATCCCCCCTGCAGACGGGACAGGTCAGGTAGACCAGGTTCTCCACCTCGAAGAGGGCTACGCCGCAGTTGAGGCAGGCGTTGTTGTTCACCTTCTCCGCGCATCTCTTGTGATACATCTGATTGCAGCCGCAAAGATAGCGAACATCCGCCTCGTTTATTACCTGTTTACATACCGGGCAGGTATCAAGAGGCGAGGGCTCGTCCCTCTTCTCCTTTCCGGCCAGTTCACCTATTTCGGGTATGTCGGGCGAGACAGATTCTCCCTTTTTGGTATCCGCCCCGTCCTCGGACTGAAATGCCATCTCTATGGTGTGAGGATGTCTCCTCTTCACCTCTATCCATCCCATGAAGGTCTTCTCCTTCACCACCCCGTCAGGCTCGGCAGTGAAGGAGGTCTTTATGTCCACGGGTATCCTTCCCACCTCCGAGAACTTCAATGCCAGCGACGTGTTGAGTATCTCCTGGGCCTCCATGTACTTGAAATGAATGCGTCGCCTGGTGTCGAAGGGGCCCACCAGCGTCACCGAAACATCGGACATAGGAAAGCTGCTGCAGTTCATGACCCTGACCTTTGCCTCACCCCAGATACCCTTCTCGAAACCCTTTCCGCTCAGGGCGACCTCCACCCGCAGGTCCAGCTCCTTCTTCATCTCCACGAGGACCAGATAGACCTCGTTGATCTCTTCCAGAGCCGTCTCGAGGCCCTTTTCCTTCGCCCCCAGGAGCACGTCCTTGACCAGCTTCTCCTCCTTTCTGACGTTCTCATGGCCGCCAATATCCGCAAGGAGCATCTTGCATCTCTGGGCCTTGTCGGCGAAATCGTCCCTTATCCTCTGTTCCCTCTCCCTCTCCACCAGTGTTTCAAGCTCCTTTTCCCTTTCGGTCAGGGCTTGCTTGAGAGTGCCGAGTTCCACATCCACGTCCTTCAGATCGCCGATGTCCCTGGCCCTGTCGTAATCTACCGATATCCCCGCATTCCTATCGAGGAGGTCCGAGATGTTCTTATCGGGATATCTCTTTCCGAGCCCGGTCAATCCCTCCTGGACCTCTTCCATGACCCTGTTTATCTTGGCTGTAAGCTCGTCATATGTTCTGACCTGCGTATCGTCGATGGTCTGAAGGGTCTTCTCGAAATGCTGTTCACAGGCTGAAAAGTCGCCTTCCTTCAATTCCTCCTTGGCCGAGGAGAACATATCGATCAGGCTCTCGATCTCGAGGCCGGCATCCTTGAGTTTCTGCAGCTGGCCGGAGATCTCGTTCGACCTCTCCACCAGTTTAAGGTATCTCTCCCGTATCTTCATGGCCAGTTCCTTGCTCTCACCCACGCTCTGGGCGGCCTTGTCGACTTCTCCTTCACCGAGCTCCTCCTCGGCCCGATCGAGTATCGCCATTGGCTCCGTGGTATCGATATAGGCGGGCGCCTTCTCGAGAATGGTCCGTGTCTGTCGGATCTCATTTAGGACCAATTCCTTTATCTTCTCGATTATGGATTCGTTGATCGTGGCCAGGAGCTCCTTGGCGCGGGAAAACTCACCATGGGATATGAATACCTTGAGGGACTGGAACTCGTTCATCTCCTTGCTGACGTCGATCTCCCTTTCCCGGGCCTCGTTGATCGAGCTCTTGACCTCCTCTATTCTGGCAACGGTCTCCTTGAACTCGCCCGTTATTCTCTCGACGTCCTCATTGATGGTCTTGGCGGCCTTCCTCGCGCCGGCGATATCATTGGCGTCGAACATCTCCCTTGCCTGGGAGAACAACCGGGTCACCTCCTCTAGGTTGATTCCCTGCTGGTTGGCCGCCAGTATGTCCTTTCTGCATTTCTCGAGTTCGACTCCCACGGTTCTTCGAAGCTCGATCTCGGCCTCGATGGCCCTATCCACCTCGGGTCTCAGATCGCCAATGGTCTCAAGCTCTCCCGACTCCACCAGCTCCCCTGCCCGATCGAGTATGTCTATAGCCTCCTTCAGTGGCAGTCCGGTTTCCTCCTGCCTTGACTGAAGGTACATGTATGTCTCGTTGATGAGGATTGCAGCCTTCTGCTTATCTTCCTCCAACTGAAGCTCCTCCGGAGTGGGCCCTGCCTCCACGGGCACCTCCTTGGCCGGGACCTCCTCCTGTAGCTCCTCGCGAGCTCCTTCCTCCAGGACTTTCTCCGGTTCCACACCGGGTTCCGCCTCTTCCGATACAGTCCCTTCCTGGATCCCGATCTCCTCCGTTTCCTCTTCCCCCATCCCCGGTTCGCCCGCTTCCGCTTCTTCCTCATCCGTGGGAAAGGCGGCCTCCGGAGATTCTTCCGGCGTCGCTTCCACAGGCGTTTCCTCCCTCTCCAGCTCGCCATGTATCCAGATACGGATCTCGTTGAGCTGATCCAATGCCGTATTCAGTTCATTTGAACTTGCCTTGACATTGGAGAGTATTCCGACCTGGGCATTCACGGAGCCGTGTAAATTTGATACGTCCGTTCCCCTCTGCGCAAGTGCATCCATCTCGCTCTGGGCGGTTGCCAGGAGCTCGCCGACAAAGGCCCCCTGTATCTCCGCCAGACCTCCGTTCACCAGCTTGCTCACCGCAAGGAACTCCTTTAGCTCTGGCGTTGCCGAAATAGTCCCCTTCATTCCGTCCGCCCTTGACATTGCTTCCGCCAGGCCGCTTGTGTCAGCCCCGAATGCCTGTAAAACCTCGGCCTTCCGGACATAGTCCTCGTATACCCTAATACTCTTCTCTGTGAGCCGCTCGAGCTTGGACGCCTTGGGTTTTTTGGCGACGGCTTTCTTAACCGCCCTCTTGCGAGCCTTCTTGACAGTTTTCTTCACTGCCTTTTTGACGGATTTCTGCGCCGCTGCCGGATCATCCGCCCGTTCTTCTTCAGACATTGTAATCCCACTCCGATTCTACGTACATTGTATACCGTGACATAGACTCAGTCTCTGCCCGGGGTCTTCATGTTCGATTCTGGAAAATATTTTTTCTCCCGGGTGATGGTGCAGGCCACGTATCCTCCGATCCCCACGACCATTCTAATATAATACCAGATATTGGTGTTTCGGAAAAGAACTTCCCCTATATCATATTTATCCCAGAGATTCCCGTGCTTCATCCCCAGTTGTTTTCGTCCCACCCCGTTCCAGAAGGCCTGCTTGATGAATGTGAAGAGAGTGGATCGAGCGTGGTGATAGACGATGGCCCTGTCGTTGTATCGAATTGAGTAACCAGCCTTGACGGCACGGATATTGAGGTCCATGTCCTCTGCGGTTATGAATGCCGGATCGAAGCCTCCGATATCCTCCAGAACCTCCCTTTTAAAGGCCAGGTTGCACGAGGGCAGGGACATGTCATATCCCTTGAAATATATCTCAACCCGCCCCAGCTCCACGAAGGGTTGATATCCGAAGTTGGTTATCTTTCCTCCCACCACGTCATATTTTCGAAAGCTGCGGCGAAGCTCCTTTATCCAGAAGGGATGGGCCATTGTATCCCCGTCGATGAAGGCGATCACGTCTCCCTTTGCGACCTCGATACCCCTGTTCCGGCTCTCTCCCCTGGTACCGGGGTATATCTCCAGCTTGACGAAATCGTATTTTCTCTCGTATTCCCTGACGATCCTCTGGGTCCCATCCCGGGAACCAGCATCCACGATAAGGACCTCGAAGGGATTCTCCTGAGCAACGAAGGAATCGAGGAAGTCCGGCATGTTCCTCTCCTCGTTGAAGACTGTGACTACCACGCTTACGAAGAGCTTCTCGGCCATTTCTGCTCACTTCTTCTTTTCCTTCATCTTCATCATAATGAGATCCCCGATGGTCATGGGACCGGAAAGGGAGCCGCCGGTGGATGAGGATGCATCGACCTGCTCCGTCAGCTGTATGCCCAGTGCCTTCTCGATCTTGCGAAGGAGCCGATCATCGGGCCGCATGGCTCCGGTCTCGAGTTTCGCGATGATGGACTTCTTCTCGTTGATTATGGCGGCCAGTTTCTTCTGATCGAGCCCCTTCTTCTGCCTGGCCTTCTGGATCTTCTTCGAATAATCCTCCACGAGTTCGGTGGTCATATTGGAGTAGATGTCCCTCCCCTTTCTCCTTCTTTCCCTTTTCTCCAGTCTCTCCTCGATAGAGTCGCTGTCCGTTTTGGTCGTAGCGGCGCCCGGGATGGGTACCGCCCGGGTCACGCCGTATTGCTGACATTTCTGGCATACCTCCAAAAGGCTGCCCTCTATCTCGATCCTCCTAAGTCTGGGAACATCGATGCCACAGAGTTCGCAGATCATGGTTCCACCCTGTCTAACGCCCTATCAGAATTCATCAAAAGGAGTCTCATACGGTTCTGGTTAACTACTTATCCGAACATGGCGAGAGTTACTTACCGCTTGCATCATGTATATTCCATCCATGTGACGGACGAATGGATACGAATGGGGAGGTTTTATATATATGCTGTTCTCAAAAAATAGGCACAATCCTATAAGGGAGTCCTGGCAAGCGGTTTCACGCGGTCCTTCGCTGAATCCGGAAAAATAAGATACGGCAAACATCATCGAATGAAAAAATGGAATCTCCCATGAAAGATTCGGATAGCTTTTTATATATTTTATCGATATGGCCGTTGGGAATGTTCCATTCCTCATGGTGAATAAAATGGCCAGAATAAATAGACCGGGGCTCGTATTCCTGCATCTCATCGCATTACTGCTGGGACTGCTCTCGATATTGGCATTGAAAGACATGAACTTCTCTAACCTGTCGGTGGCGCCCGATATCAGCACCACCCAGGGGCTGGTCATGATCATATTGTTCCTTTCCGCCT
This sequence comes from uncultured archaeon, assembly GCA_964423515.1. GTDB lineage: Archaea > Thermoplasmatota > Penumbrarchaeia > JASLWR01 > JASLWR01 > CAYRFL01. The sequence goes on along the minus strand of CAYRFL010000006.1, from coordinate 54,440 downwards.
GCCTGATAATCGCCCTAATGTACGTTCTGGGCCTGCCAAGGAAGCAGCCCAAGCTCGGTTTCCTTGGGGCCGTGTCGCTCTTCGTAGTCTATTCCGCCATCCTCTTTCTCATCGTCGTGGGCATCTATCCGAAGTTCACCGAGGACCTCACGGGAACCCAGCAGAGTTACAGGATGATATCCGTGGTCATCGCGTCGGGCTTCATTCTTCTGGGCTCCATGATGTTCCTCCTCATCAAGTTCCCCGACGACCGGGAGAGGCGCTGGTTCATGCTGGCTGTCAGACAGGAGATAAAACACCCGTCGAAGCTGATCTGCCCGGTCTGCGAGACGGTGGTCTCCTCCAGGTCCAAGGTATGTTACAAGTGCAGGACAAGGCTGAAATGATCCTTCTCATCCCCGGAGCGTCACTGGTGATTCCATGAAATCATATCTTCTCGAGCGGATCGGCCACTCGGAGTACCCGGATCTGTTCGAAGAATGCCGTGAGGTCGTCCGGGATTCCGGTCTCGTCGTTTATCCCACCGATACGCTGTACGGACTAGGAGCCTCCGCATCGAGCGCAGAGGGCCTGACGAGGATTTTCGAGACCAAGGGCAGACCTTTGTCCATGCCCGTTTCAATAGCCGTACATGATGTGAAGCTGGCGGGGGAACTCACCATCATGGACGATGATGCCCTTTTGGGATTTCTGGGAGTCCTGTTTCCCTCCAGGACCACCGTTCTGCTGCCCGGAAAGGAAGGTGTCCTTCCGCTCCTCCTTGGTGCGGACGGCTTTTTAGGCATCCGGGTTCCGGATAACGCCTTCACTAGGGATCTCCTACGGGCAACGGGACCCCTTACCTCCACATCGGCCAACGTCCACGGGGAGCCTGGCGACCTTTCCGGCGACGAACTGGCGGATATCAAGGATATTATGGGCCGGGTCCGGATCTTTATACGGAGCAGCGAACTGGACCGAAAGCTCGAGGAGAATCCGAATAATCCCGGTTCCACCGTCATGCGCATAGTGGGCAGGAGGATAGAGGTCTTAAGGGAAGGGGAAATGGATCTATCGGAACTGATGAGCATGGCTCACGAGCATGGATTCCGCTTGTAGGGATACAGTTTCGTAGATGAGCGCCCCCTGCTTCATTCCCCCTGGTAAGTAACAGGTGACCGCCGAAATACATCAGCCTTGGAGGAGAGACTTTTTTCAAAAAAAGTTTTATATACCATAAATAAAATCAACTACCGGAACGTGATAATACCAGCCAGAAATGTGATTTATATTGGATTTTTGGAGGGAACCGATTCCCTATGGGGGACGATAAATGGCAAACATAAATTATGATAACAGGACCATCCAGATCAATGATGAATGGTATGCCCAGCCCGAATTGAAGGATAAGATATCCGACATGCTCAGTTCCGGGGATTACAAGATCAACAAGTTCGGAAAGGCCCTCGAGATACTGGACCAGGAGATGGAGGGTGCAGAGGATGTCCACTGCGTATTGCCAGCCAAGATTCTGGACGGCCTAAACAAGCTAGTATCCAAATCATCCAGGAGCATGGGCGATTATATCCGCGAAGCCCTCAAGATATATCTGAGGTCGAGAAAGTTCTAAATGGATATTTGACCCTTCCTCTGACTTTGGCTCTGCAAGGGCCGTGCATACCGGGAGCTCGAACGAGGCATTGGCTCCCAGCTCTTTTTATTATAGAATAATTTTCACAAGTACGGAAAGTTATCTACCATCGACGTCCAAAGAGAGAATGTTTCCGCAGAACATTCCTGGACATGATGCCGATAATGTGGTCAAATATCGATATCATCGACCGGGATCCGTACGGACCATGCCGGGATCGCACATGTACGGTGGCCCTGTTCGTCTTCTTCGGATGCCGCTTTACCATTTGTCCAGTTCCAGCTCTTTCAAAACGCTGTCCAGAGCGGTATCGCCCTTGGCTTTCTTCCCGTCCTTCTCCATTGCGGGTTCCGTGGGTTTCAACACCACCTTCGGGGGTGCGGCCGATGCTGTCGGGGATGTTACCGGGGATGCAGTGGCTGCAGGGGGTCCTGGCGGTCGGGTCATGGTTGGCTGCCGTGGTTGGGCGGTCCCTCCGGGTGAGGTGACGGGTCTCGTTGTTGCCGGGGCGCCGGTGACGGCCCTGGTGGTGGCGGTTGGCAGCTTGGAAGGTCTCACGGGAGCAGCCGGCGGTGGGGTCGGTCGTCTCGTTGCCGCCTGCGCTCCAGCAGGTGCGGGGGTCGGTTGGGGCTGGACCGACGGGGCATCGTCGTCATCAAGGACCTTCATGGAGGCCCCGAAGACCGGGCCCGTCGGCTTATCTCCTTCCAGGGAGAAGGTTCCGGCCCCGGCCAGCAGGTCGCGGACCTGTCCGGCACCCTTCATTTCCTTCTTAACCTCATCCATGTAATCCTTCTCCCACCCGTCCGTGTCCACCTGCTCGAACTTGGAGTAGTCCACGTCATCCCTGCGCCATCTGGAATGATCCTTGGCAAGTGCCTCTTGCTCGGCCTGGAACCTCTTCCTTTCCTCCTCCTCCCGAGTCCTCTTCTCCTGCTCCTCCTTTGCCTTCTTGGCTGCGATCCGGTCCTGTTTTTTCTTTCTGACCTTAACGATGATGACAACGATCAAGATTATGAACAGCAGCAGGAGCACGACACCTCCCGCGATATACAGCCCGTACTGTACAAGGAAACTATCCTTCCCGTTCTCCTCCTTTCCGCCGTTACCGGGTTTCTTCGAGTATTTGACATTAACGTGTTTCCTGTTCGTGCCCGCCTCATGGGTAAGTGTTATGTCGATGCCGTAATCTCCCAGGGGATACGTGCCCGGATTCTCGATGGTTATATCCAGAAATACGGTCTCTCCGATCGCTACTTCCATACTGTCGGAGATGGTGACATGCTCGCTTATGTTCCCAGCGATCTCGACCTGTACGTCGAGCACCCTGTTTCCCTGATTGATGAGGGTGAAGTTGATAGAGCGGCTCTCTCCCACGGGGACCGTGATCTCGGTGATGAGTGTTTCCATCAATAGCTTGTAAACGGGAACGTCACCGACCGTTATCTTCCACACATTCGGTTCGGAAAGACAGATGCCGTCCCCCTTGCTCGTATAGGGTTCAACGGACCAATAGTAATCTTCGGACGGCTGGAGATCCTTCAGTACGTACTCGGTCATCTTGGTGTTGTACTTGTGGGACATATTATCAGGCGAAGGACCAAGGAAGATACGGTACGAGAGAGGCTTGCCGGTGGGATTGTTCATCACCTCCCAGGATATGTTCACCTGGAGTTCGTCTATCACGACGCCGCTGGCCGGGGCCAGGAGCCTGACCTTGGGAATGTTCAGAAGTGAGTCAACGGTGAGATTCCACACGCCGCTCGAGCAGTTTCCGGGATTCTCGTCGTCATAGGGTATCACCTTCCAGTAATATTTCGTGAAGTCATCAAGGTCCGTGACGTTGAATTTGCGTTCCTTGATCCCCGACTCCAGAAGGGGAGGCGATTCGGTCTTGCCGAAATACAGGTCGAAGGAGATGTCGCCGAGGGCATTGTCCACGTCCCTGTAGCTCCAGCTGAGGGTGGCATTCACGCCGTCCTGTGCAGTGCCGGATGCGGGGGACTGGAGAGTCGCCACGGGCGGGTCGTTGACGGGGGCCACGGAGACCGGGATCGTCTTTCTGAGGCTCTGTTTCTGACTGCCCACCTCCCTAACGGATACGTTGAGGAGGATGTCGCCATTGTAGTTCTTCGTCTCGGGGGTGATGTTGATGTGCCCTGTCGCCGTCACGTTTATCTGAAGGTCGTCGTCCGGGTAATAGAGGAGAAA
>CAYRFL010000006.1:30597-50499 GCA_964423515.1 uncultured archaeon | reverse complement strand
GCAATGCTGGATACCGTTGTATAATTGTGCTCGAAATCGCGGGCCAGCAGGGGCCATGCCCATATCTCGACCTGATCCACCATTCCGGAGAGATAACCGGCCTGGGCATATCCGTCGCGTCCGAGGTTCACCGAACCGGAATTCGTCAGGTCACCCACGTTGGTGGGATCCGCATGAGCCATCTCGATACCGTCTATGTACAACTGCAGGACCGGATCGCGCAGGGGATCTGGGGGGTCTGGGTAGTCCAGGCTCATTCCCACCAGATGCCACGAGTTATCGTTTATCTTTCCGTCCTCCCCAGAGCTGACCGCCTCCGCCGTGTTGGCCGAGCCGTCGGCGTCGCTGGATATCTCACCGGAGAGAAAACCATTCACAACCCTTAGGCGGTAGAACGTATCCCCAAACCGCTTGCACAGGATATTTCCGTTCGGGTCCGCGGTCTTGACCCAGGCGGACAGGCTGAGACATTCATCCTCGGCGAAATCGAGCGAAGCATCGTCAGGAGCCTCCATGTAATCCTCGGTACCGTCGAACTCGAGAGCGTTGTCCAGTATTCCCTCGGTCCAAGTCGGGGCCGTTCCGTCGCCACCTGCCGAAGGGTCGTGGCCGATGCTGCCGTCATTGCCGAACTCGGAGGAATCTCCCGCGGAGCTGCCGCCGGTCTCGTCCAGGGCCCAGCCGGCCCTTCTTGTCACCTTCATGAAATCGTCCCGAATCTCCTGTTCGGAGAGGGCTCTGTCGTATATCTTGATCTCGTCGAAGGTTCCGTTGTAGCCGCTGGTGGCCCCGGTCTTCCTTCCGAAGGTCAGTGGTTCGGCACTGGCCCCGATGCTGCCGGGCTTCGTACCCGAGGCAGTCCCGTCGGCGGGGTTGCCGTCGATGTAGAGATGCGTGTCGTCCTTGAACGTGGCTGCCAGATGGTACCACCTGTTGGTGACGGTATTGACGTTGGAAAAGCGCGTATAGACGTTCTGCTGGGTATCGTCTATTGTGAACATGATCCCCTTCCCCCGGTCCCACTTCAACATGTATCCCGGGTCCGCATCGGAATACTTGGCTACCATGGCCTTGTCGAAGTCGAAATTGCACTTCGTCCAGACGATTATCGTTATCTCGTTTCTTATGTTGAGCGATGGATCCGCACCGCAGGTCACAACGTCGTCCCTGCCGTCCACGAAGAGAGCGCCGCTGGCATATCCGTCCACCCATGCCTGTCCGATCTCGGTGATACCCTCCGTTCCCTGGTCGAGGGTCCCGTCATTGTTGTTGCCGGTCTCGTCCGTCACCGAGGTTCCCGCTCCCTCGTTGAACTTCCAGTGTCCCACGAGGTTCCCGTTCCTGCCTTCCGAATACCGGGCCGTACCCTCATTCTCGGTGCTGGAAACCGCACCGTCATCGTTCCGAACCGTATCCACCATAGGGAGAACCGCTCCGATAGAGAGCAGCACTGCCAGGAGAATGGTCGCAAGACACCTGTTCATCGTCCTCATCTGTTCACCTCAATCGGATTTATAGCCGATCACCAATCGATCCACCTTGTAGAAAGCTGGCTCACGATTGTTATTAACTTAAATAAATATTATGGGAATGTTGTCAATGGTGAATAGTTCGACTTTTGTCCTGTCGAGCTTTTCAGCTTGACAACGTTCGCAGAATCGCGGGTCGGAGGAAACGATTCTGCTGAATTATCTGCTGGCGGGGGAGAAATTCACCTCCTTGAAGGTGTAGATAGAAAGGTGTTGGACATACATGATGGGAAGGATCGTGGGTTCTGGTCACCATCATCCTGATGAACGTGGAATTCCGTGTTCGGTATGTTCCCCTTCCCGATCCCTAATTTCCTCCATCCTTGGCCCCTCTTCCCCCGGGCATTGCCTTTCGTTTCTCCGTTCCGTCCACCTCGGAGATCTCGATCCGAAGGAGCTTTTTGGTCCCTTCTATGGGAATGTAAAGGGCTCTGTCCTCGTTTATGATGTTCTTCGGGTCTCGATCCGGCATCGCATTGTCCACCGGGAGGGATCCGCCCGATTTTCCCCTATCCTGTGAGATCTGCTCCTCCTGATCGGAAGAACTCTCCCCCGGCCCTTTACCGTGCCGTCGTCTACTGCGTCCGGTCTTCGCATTCTTCTTCTTCAGCCCACCCTTCCCAGCTATACCATCCTTTTCACCAGATACGCCCTTCCTTCCCGCCCCTTTTATCTTGGCCCCGGTGTTATTTCCTCTTGTTTTGCTGCCTCCATCTCCCATCCCGAGCCCGGCTCCATCATCCACGATCATACCGTCGACGATATGGGCGATCCTGTCCGCAATCCGGGATATCCTCTCGTCGTGGGTCACGATGATTATCGTCTTCCCCTGCTTCTCCTTCAATCGTTGGAAAATGTTCAACACCGCCTTTCCCGTCTCGGTGTCCAGCTCCCCCGTGGGCTCGTCGGCCAGTATCAGTTCGGGATCATTTGCCAGGGCCACGGCTATGGCGATTCTCTGCTGCTCGCCTCCTGAAAGTTCGTCCGGCCTGCTCCTCTCCCGATCCTTCATGCCGATGAGGTCGATAAGATGATCCACCCTTTCCCTTCTCTCGGCATGGGACATCCCGGCGAAGCGAAGCGGCAGTTCGATGTTCTCCCTTGCCGAGAGAGTTGGGACCAGATTGAAGAACTGAAAAACGAAGCCCACCGTATGCCGCCTGTATTTAACCAGTTCCTTCTCCTTCAATCCGATTATTGACCCTCCATCCACTTTGACCGAACCGGCGGTGGGAGTATCCAGGGCTCCCATGATGTTGAGAAGCGTGGTCTTCCCGGAACCGCTGGGTCCCATTATTGCTATGATCTCTCCCTTCTCCACCTTCATGTTGAGACCCCGTAGAGCCACGACCTCGAGAGCCCTGCTCTTGTACACCTTTATCACGCCATTCAATTCGATGTAGGACATTTTCTAATCACCCCTGGATCGCATGGTCTTGCCCAGCGAGAGCCCGGACATGAACGTAGCGAGGATTACGATAATAATGATCATGAAAACGCAAGATAGTAGTATCATATAAAGGCTCGTGCTCGAGAAAATGAACTCCCTCGGGTATGGTGGATCGGTGAGGTCATCGATTACTCTCAGGTAGGCTATTCCCGATATAAGACCCGTGACCACGCCGATTATCAACCCTATCGCCAGATAAGACAGCGCCTCGCTGAGGAAAAGGCGGAATATGTCTCCCACCGAGGCACCTCTCGCTCTCATGCTGGCAGTCTCCACCCTTCTCTCGGAGAAGGATACCCACAGTATGAACACAAGTCCAATGGTGGATATGAGAAGTATCAGGCCGTATTCCACGCCGATGAGATACACGAATGAGTCACGATCTCCCGAAAGGTTGGATGATCTCTCCTCCTTTATCCGGAAATTTCCCGTATCGAAGGGATATTCCGCAAAGATCGCCTCTGCTATGGTCGTATCATCGTATCCGGCCCGGGTTTCTATGAGAAGCAGCGAGCAGAAATCGTACCTCGTTTCCTGGGAGTATTTAAAATCGATCTCGTTCTTTTCAATGAAGGTATTGTTATAAAGGAAACGTCCGAGCGAACCGTAGCTCATTATCACGGCACAGGTATATTCGTCGATCTCAAGACCGGGCATGTCCTCGAAAATCCCCCTCACTGTCAGATTGATATCCCAGTTGGTCCTCCTATCCTCCGTGAAATTTTCGTAATAACGATAGGATGAACGAATATCCAACTGATCAAGCCACGAATACATGTTGATGGAATCGCCCACGATGAGGTTGTCTACGCGGGAATGGGCTCTGGATATTATCACATTGAAAGGATCCTTCAGAGATTCTAGAAGCCCGTTCGAGTCATCTTCAGGAAATATACCCTTCTCGAGAGTTGTGTGGTTGAGAATGAAATCCGGGTCCAGGAATATCAGGTTCATTTCCTCTCCCATTTCACTTAAGCGGCGCGTCCCTTGCTTGATGAACGTCACGGGGGAGCATTCTCTAATGCCCTCCACGGCTGAGATGTTGTCGGCCAATTCAGGGCCCTGGTAGCTGAGGAGCATGATGTCCGCCGGATATCTGATATCGACCTCCGTCATCTCCAGTTCGTATTCCGATTCCACTATGGTCAGTGTGTAAAGACCGAAGCAGAGCGACAGGGCGATCATTATGCACACTGCGGATACACGTTTGGGATTCCTTCGGAGATTCTTCTTCACCACCGGGTGCAGTTTGCCCGATATGGGCCTCATGATTATTGCCGCAATGTTATAGGGGGCTCTGATCTTTCTAGTCAGTATTCTCGTCACCGAGATCCCGAAGAAGAACGGAAGCAGCGGAGATACCGCAAACGAGATGGTAGATATGATGATGTACAGGAGGGAGCCAAAGGTTCCCAGGAACAGCAGTGGTTCAGCATCGTCCATCCATATGATGGATGCATAGGCGACGACGGATATGGAGAGGAGGGTCACATCGAGCTTGAACAGGTATTTTCCCCTGGCATACTCAATTACGTTGTGCAGTCGTAGGGCTTCGGATAGCTTGACCTTTGTGATTCTACCTATGCTCCTTGCAGTTATCACCGTCATCATTATGACCGAGCCGACCATGATGGTCAGGATAGTACTTCCGGATATGGTCAATTCGAGCTCGCCAAGGGAGGATAACGATCCGTCGCGCATGAAGAATATCGCATTCACGAGGTTATCTGACCTGAGGAACAGGAAAGACAGAAGTATCCCCAGTGCTATGCCAATACCGGATGCCAGAAGCCCGAATGCCACCGATTGAATGGCAAATATCCCGGCAAGTTGGGAATTCGATATACCCCTTGTCTTGTAGAATGCAGCCTCCCTGGCAAGTTCCTTCTCGCCGAGATTTATTCCGATGATGGTGAGATAAAGCGCCAGTATGATCACCGGTATGGAGACGCCCACGATGATGAGTTTGGCGTATGTGAACGTCTTGGAATACCTCTCCATTATCCAGGTGACGTCGCTTCCCGATATGCTCCAGTCCTCTTCCGTGCTCTTGTCCTTGAGAAGGATTCTGATCCCAATTTGCAGGTCATCGATCCTCTCGATGGTTGCTTCCTCGTCGTATATGTTGATCATCCGGTCCCGGTCGAACCACATGCAGTATATGTACCGGGGACTATCGAAGTATCCTACCCGATCTTTGAGGTTGTACTCCGTTGCATCGATATAATAAGGCCAATTGATTCGGATGCCCATCGATACGTTCTCCATTTCGAACCCCTTCGGCGATAGGCCATAAGTATCGAGATATTCCTGAACGGAAATGGTCAGACCATCGAGGAAAGTATTGACGTAATCGATGTCCATCAATATCATATTGCAATACTGGTCGAAATCGGAATAATGCAGGAACATCCAGCTGTTGTACGAATTCTCGTAATCGTTCTTCTCACCACCGATGTTCACATCCAGATCTATGATATCCACGATCTCCAGTTCCATTCTCTTCAGTATCACGTCGAGTTGGACCGGAGAATGATAATACCAGTAATAATTATAATCAAGCGACTTTCTTTGAAGCTCCTTCCAGGCGGAGTTGTTCTGTTCGATGTAGAACCTCGACGTGAGGTTTATATGATCGCCAACGGATACATCCATGGCCCTTGCAAGAAATGAATTGATTATGACCTTGTTTCCTTCCAATTTGTCGATGGGAGGCGTTTCATAGCGATGGAACAGACGGTCCGCATCGGTCCAGTTCGGATCGATTCCGTAAATGGTGGTTCGATCATCCGGATTGGACGTGTGATTGTATTCTATTCTCTCTGGTTTATGGAGGATCTGGTCGAGTCTCCTGCCCCCGAGCAATTCAAGCGAATGGATCGAGATCCAATAGGGTGGAGGAGCCTTTGTCACGATCTCGAAGTATCCCTCGTTTTCGCTATCGCTCTCTCCCCCTGAACCGTAGTAGTAATTATCACTATCCAACTCCACACGGATATCGGCCAGGCCCATACCCCCGGGATCGCTCAACCAGCCTCTTACGGAGTATTCCCGGGTGCTCATCCTCGATATGTCGAGCTCATAGCTCTGAGTGCGTCCCGGTTCGAAATCCACGTTTATGAAAATGGAGTGGGTATAATTCCATATATATAGGCCGAAAGTGTTGGCGCTGAGATTATAGAGAACGCTGTCGTTGTAATTGTATTCCACCACCGGGTAAAGGTGATATGTATCGTAGATCCCCCTGCGGTATTCGTATATGCTGAAATTCTCCATGGGATAAGCATACTCGCCATCTGTTATCTTCAGTTCGAAAAGGTGGTTCTTCGTCAGTTCCAGATCGCACTCGATCTGCTGCCCCGCTCTCGCCTTCATGGTGATGATTTCCGAAAACTGGCGGTAATAAGACCATGATCGGGTTCTCAAGGCATAGATGGTCACGTTGCCTTCGTGAATGGATATATTATAAGAGCCATTGATGACAGGTACATTCAGAGAATACCGATAGTCCTCTCCCTCCACCAGTATGGAAACCTCCGTATAATTATATGGAGAATAATAATAGTAATCTGAAAACTCCGGATCATTTATCTTCTCCCCGGTATACCCGTTATGGACCGAACCGTTCAATCTGATCGTGGTCTCTCCCACGGGCTCGAGACGGAAATCCAGGCGTTTAGGTACGGATGTGCTGATATTGACGGAATGACGCTCTCGGCGGTACTGTGGCCCGGCCCCGATATTGGGTATGCATTCGATGACGTAACATCCGTACGGGAGACGCAGGGAGTAATATGTCTCCCCGTATTCCTTATGAAGATAATTCGAACTCCTTACTATCTCCCTTCCATCCCGGTACACCGCGATCTCTGCATACTCCACTTGATCTTCCGAATCTCCGTATTCAACGAGGCCATAGACCTCTGCCATCCCCTTCCCGGTGGGAAGTGAGATGTTGTGCCAGTGGACATTTCCATTCTCGAAGGGCATATATTGCTGGTAGGGTGCGGTATGATATACCTCGGTACCAATCATATCTTCGTCTATCAGATCATATTCTATTTGAGTTATCGACACGGGCTCCACCCGGTCTATTTCCTCCAGAGACTCCAGCTCATCTGAAATATATGTATAATTGTCATCCTCCCCTCGCAGCATCATGTCAATGTTAATCCGGTCCAGGTTGGACTCGATGACCTGGTCCATTATGGAGTCGATGGCGATTATCTCCGCGGAAAGGACTGCGACACCTATGGCCAGACCGAGTACGGCTATAACCGCCCGTCTCTTGCTCTTTACTATCAATGGAATGGCGGTCTTCAGCGTTATCCACATGATCGACATACGTAGGCCCCGAAGATTCTGCTTGGAACGACCGAAGAAAAGACGGAAAGAGAAGGTTCCTGACCTCAATCTATGCTTTCGGTGGGATTTAAATGTATCGACATTCCATCGGGCCAGCGCAGGAGGTAGGTGAGGATTTTGGATGGCTTCTCCCTATAATGATCCTTACATGGAGGGCCTCCGTCCCACCTGGTCGGCGGAGCGCCGACCTTCAACATTATGTTAATTTTAGGGCTCTGGCGAGATCGTGCAATCACTTAGCTCGCACGCCCTCGTGGTCGAAAATAACACGATCAAGCGAGCACACATTCACTGCAGGATCGCTTGCCGGTTTCACTCCGATTTCCCATTAGGCGCGTTATCGATGGGGATGATAACGTCGTTGGGGCATGCCTCGATGGATTCCGGTGCGGCTGTGCAGTTCTCCATGTCGAACCTGGGAAGATTTCTCCCGTCGTCCCACGTTACCGCATCGGTCTCGCAGAGCCTCACGCATTTCCTGCAGTGGATGCAGCCGTTCTCGCACCACTCCCTTCCCGGGATCTTCTTCTTGTTCTGGTAACTGCATCCCAGGAAATGCGGCATGTTGCGGGGCACCAGCTCAATAAGACCGTGCGGACACTCGTCCACGCAGAGGCCGCATCCCACGCATAGCTCGGGGTCGACTATGGCCACGTTCCTCTCATGATCTATGATGATGGCATCCTGCGGGCATACCTCCGCGCAGTCCCCGAGCCCGAGGCAGCCGTAGGGGCATACCTTGTATCCGGCGGCGATCTGGCCTGCCGCCTTGCAGCTGTCGATACCCTCGTAGTCGAAGATCTTTTCGGATTTTCCCATGCAGTGTATGACCGCCATCTTGGCCATTCCGGACACGTCCAGCGTTATCCCCAGGACCTTCTCCAGCTTCTTTATGGCTTCTTCGTCCTGAAACAGGGTCATGCAGGGATTCTTCAGGATGAAATCGGAGTCATTCGCCAGCTCCTGGGCGTAGGCGAAGCATCCCGGCTGTCCGCAGGCACCGCAGTTCATACCCGGCAGGATCTCTGCGAGAAGCCCCGTCTTCACAAGGGTCTCGTCCTCCTTCGGGAGTACCTTGCCCACGAGGAATATGATTATTCCACAGGCGACCCCTATGCCGGTCAGAATGAGGATAGTGATGATGTTCGTTTCGCTGAGCATCTATACCATCCCCCCGAATCCAAGGAATGCAAGACCCAGCATCATAGCTATCAGAAACGCGATGGGCATGCCCTTGAAGGGCTTGGGAACGTCGCAGAGCTCGAGCCGCTCCCTTATGCCCGACATTATTATAAGGACCAGGGTGAAGCCGATCCCGGCACCAAGGGCGCTGATGAGACTTTCGAGGAGATTGTAATTCTCCTGTGAATTGAGGAAAGCCACACCCAGGACGGCGCAGTTGGTGGTGATCAGGGGCAGGTAGATGCCCAGTGCGTTGTAGAGCTTGATATTTGTCCTCTTGATGGTCATCTCCACGAGCTGCACCAGGGTGGCTATCACCAGGATGTAGATTATTATCTTCATGTACTCCAGTTCGAAGGGCACCAGTATGAACTTGTATATGGCCCATGTGGACAGGGAGGCCATGAGCATGACGAAAAGCACTGCCACGCCCATGCTGACCGCGTTGTCCAGCTTCTTCGATACGCCGAAGAACGGGCACAGTCCCAGGAACTTCGCCAGTATGAAGTTGTTTATGAGCATCATGCTCAGGAAGATCGCTATGAGATTACTCATTCTTCAACACCCCCGTCTGTCGGAAAAGGGCGAGCAGCAACCCTATCACCAGGAATGCGCCCATTGGCATGATGAAGATGCTCATGGGATTGTCCACGAATCCCGGGATGGACCATTTCAGGAATCCGAAGGCGTTCATCTTCCCGCTTCCCAGCACCTCTCTGATAAAGGATATCAGGATTATGGCGATGGCGAATCCCAGTCCAATGCCGAAGGCGTCGGCTACGGAATCGGTGAGCGTGTTCTTGGATGCGAAGGCCTCGGCCCTTCCGAGGATTATGCAGTTCACCACGATGAGGGGAACGTAGATGCCCAGCGACTTGCTCAGGGGGGGCAGATAAGCCTTCATCACAAGTTCCACTATGGTCACGAACGTAGCGATTATCACGATGAAGACGGGTATTCTCACGGTGTTCGGGACCCATCGTCTCATAAGGGAGATTATGATGTTGGAGGCCAGGAGAACGAAAAGCACCGCGGCGCTCATCCCGATACCGTTCTCCACCGACGTGCTCACTGCCAGCGTCGGGCACAGGCCAAGAAGCAGTACGAACACCGGATTTGAGACGCTCAATCCCTTCAGGAAGTTCCTTGCAAACGATCCCATGGTTATCCCTCCTCCTCCCATTTTTCTTTGATCGTATTGATCTTTTTCTCTATGGTTTTCCTCACTCCGTCCACGACCGCGCTCGAGCTTATGGTGGCCCCGGTTGTGGCATCCGAGATCATACCTCCGTCCGCCTTGCGCTCCACGTCTCCTGCCGTTATATTCCCGAACTGGTCCTGGAAATCGTCCTCGATTATCTTGGCCCCGAGGCCGGGTGTCTCCTGTATGGGCGGTACTATCTTCATTCCCCTGATGGGGGCGTCCTCCGCCTTGTTGTCGGGATCATGGATCTGGCTCCTGTTCCAGTCCAGCCCGACGATCATCTTGATATCGCCGCCGTACCCCTTTCCTATTACCTCGAAGGCCACTCCTATCTCGGCATAGCTGTCAATGATTATGTATATGCCCAGGTCATCATCCTTGGTATAATTGTCCATTCCCGGATATATCTCCTCCAGTTTCTCCTGGATGGCCTTCCTTTCCTCCTCCTCGATCCTCTCCCATGTCAAGGCATCGGTAAGCGTAAGGAGGGTCACGGATATGCATACCACTATGGTCAGGAACAGGATGGGGATAATATCCTTCATGGGGCTGCTCTCGCTCATTTTCCTTCCTCCTTCTTCTTCTGTACGCTCTTGTCATCTTTCTTGCCGCCTTTTCCTCTTGTGCCACTCCCTTTCGGAGGACCCTTTTTCTTGTCCTTATCTCCCTTTCCCGCCTTTCCCACTCCCTTCTTCTCCACTTCCTCCTTCAGGGGTGTTTTCTTCTCCTCCTTCTTGCTCTTATCGGGCTTCGTCTCTCCCTTCTTCTCCACTTCTTCCTTCACGGGAGGCTTCTTCTCATCCGTTATCTCCGGGGGCTTCTCTTCCACCTTCTTCTTTTCGGGTTTCTTGTACCCGAAGGGTATCGGCCTTGTGTACCTGTCGATGAGAGGCGTTACCGCATTCATGAGAAGTATGGAGAAACACACGCCTTCGGGCATCCCTGCGAATTTACGGATGCAGACGGTGAGTATCCCCGCTCCAACGGCGAAATATATCTTGCCCTTGTCCGTCAGAGGAGCTGTTACATAATCCGTTGCCATGAAGAACGCGCCCAGGAAAAGACCTCCCGCCAGTATGTGCTTGACCGGGTCTCCGCCCAGAAGAGGTGTCAGCGCGAATACCATGCCTATATAAAAGAGAGGGATCCTCCAGTTGATGACGTTGAGGAGGATGAGGGCCACACCACCGATGAGTATGAGGAGGGCCGACGTCTCCCCTATGGATCCGCCCACGTTCCCGAGAAAGAGGCTCTTGTAGACGGTGGCATTTCCCATGGCCCCGAAGGAATCTTTAAGGGGTGTCGCACCGGTGAAGGCATCCAGATCCGCCCCCCTGGCAACGGCCCAGGTGGTCATGACGCCCGTGAAGCTGGCAGCCATGAAGGCGCGGCCCACCAGGGCGGGATTGAATATGTTATGTCCTAGCCCGCCGAAGGCCTCCTTGGCGATGGCGATGGCGACGATGGCACCGATCATGGCCATCCAGAGGTACTGCGGCTTCAGGGGCGGTAGGATCAGACCCAGCAGAAGGCCGGTGACGATGGCGCTGCCGTCCATGACGAATTTTGTCTTCCTTATGACGCGCTTTATCACGAATTCGGTCAGGACCGATGTGATAACGGTGGTAAGAATGACGAAAAGGGCATTCCACCCGAAGTAATAAACACCTCCAAGGGTGGGCAGGAGCAGTGCGCCGATAACCGCGAACATCAGCTTGTTCACCGAGATGCTGCTGCGCACATGGGGCGACGTGGCCGCCAGCAGGAAGCGGTTGTTTTCCTCAGCTTTCTCGCTCATCGTTATCCCTCCCTCCTTCTAATCTTCATAAGCTCGGCCTTCCCGACCTTGATGTACTGGACCAGGGGTATCTTCGACGGGCAGGAATACGAGCATGAGCCGCATTCCACGCAGTTGTCGATGAAATAATCGCTGCATTCCACGAACTTCTTCTTCTTTATCATCTTAACGTACATGGTGGGCATGAGATCCATCGGACAGGCGCCAATACACCTGCTGCATCCGATGCAGTCCTGCTCGGCCCATCTCTCGGCGTCCATGACGAGTATGCAGTTGGTTCCCTTGATGACGGGAGCATCAAGGTCGTGCTGTGCCAGGCCCATCATGGCACCGCCGAAGATGACCTTTGCGTTATCCACGGTCAATCCCCCGCAGTGGTCGATGAGCGTCCTTATGGGAGTGCCGAACCGTACCAGGAGGTTCTTCGGATGTTTCACCGCACCCGTTACGGTCATGGTGCGTTCAACCAACGGCGTTCCCTTGTACACGGCGTCGTATATGGCGGTCACCGTGCTCACGTTATGAACGAGGGCCCCCACATCGAAGGGAAGGCCGCCAATGGGCACCTCTCTCCCGAGAAGGGTCTTGATGAGCGTCTTCTCGGCTCCCATGGGATACTTGGATCGAAGGGCCCGAACGGTGACGTCCGAACCGGCACCCGGATCGGATACCAGCTTCCTCATATGGGCAATGGCATCCTGCTTGTTATCCTCGATGGCAATTATAACCCGGTCGCATGCCAGCAGTCTCCGGAGTATCTTGATACCACCGAGTATTTCCTCCCCCTTCTCGAGCATGACCCTGTGGTCCGAAGTGATGTAGGGCTCACATTCGCATCCGTTGATCAGAATGGCATCGATTTCCTTTCCGGGCGGGGGACTCAGCTTTACCCGGGTCGGGAACGTGGCACCTCCGAGGCCCACGATCCCAGCATCGGCGATCCTGGTCTTCAGCTCATCGGGATCACAGGTATCGGGATCCAAGGGCTCCATGGGCTCCACCCATTCGTCCTTGCCGTCCGACTCTATCTCGATGGTGTCCACCACGCGTCCGGTAATGAGGTGTACGGTCTGCCCCATTTTCGTGACCTTGCCGGATACTGGCGAATGTATGGGCGCGGATACGAACCCACCGGGCTCGGCGATGAGCTGGCCTGCCTTGACCTCTTCCCTGTTCTTCACCGCGGGTTTGGAGGGTGCACCGATATGTTGGGATAGCGGCACTATCACCTTCTCGGGCATGGGTCCCTTCTCGGTCTTGACCTGTTCGGTCAACTTTCTCTCTGGAGGTTTCACTCCCTTCCGGGCCTTACCGAATATCAGATCGAAACCGAATAGTTCCATATGATCTCCGACCGTATAATTGAATTCATCAAAGGTATGTCTATGGGATGCTGCTTCGACAGGTTTTTTGTTGTGTATATGCCTGGTTGGATTATCTTTCGATCACGGCCGACCTGATATGTACGAAGGTTGTCTTGCTACAGGATATCATTTTCTCCGTTTTTCCAGATTTTACCTATAAACGATGTCAAGAAATGGCCATCCGGCATGTAGTTATTGTACTTTATTACGGATTTTTTACCCAAGATTTAGCCTGTCAGGTGGAGGAATAGACTTATAGTCTATAAACCTTTCCTCGATTTATAAACCTCCCATTTTCCCTGGTAGTTTCCTACCCCTCCAGTGCTGCCATTCCCGATGATCGGTGCAGGGTCCTGTCTATGTCAATTATCATCCCTTCGGCACCAGTTATATTTTCGATAAATCGTATGCCTTCATCGGGCCCCATTACGAAGAGGGCGGTGGCCAGAATGTCGGCAGTGGTACAGTCGTCGGCGATGACGGTGGCGCTCATGGATCCTTCCGCCGAAAAACCCGTTCTCGGATCGATGATATGACCTACCTTTGCCTCGGGATCGAAGTACCTTATGTAGTTCCCCGATGTGCATACGGATCCGCTGTTCAATCCGAAACGGGTGACGGCCTCCTTCCGGTTCTTCGGGTTCTCCAATCCGACCCTCCATTCCCCCCTCTCCGGATTGTTCCCGATGGTGGCGATATCGCCTCCGGCGTTGATGAGGGCATTCTCGACCCCCTTGCTCCTGAGAGCTTCCATGGCCCTGTCCACCGCGTATCCCTTTGCTATCCCCCCCAGGGTGATCTCCATCCCCCGGGGAAGGCGTATCTCGTCCCGCTCCATCTCTATCCTGTCGCACCCCAGAAGCTGCCTTGACGATGCTATATCCGCCTTCTGTCGCGATTCGTTGAGGTCCCAGAACTGGGCCGTGACATTCAAGCCGCCATCCCCACGGTTGATTCCGAACCGGTCCACGGCCACCACGATATGGTCTGCGCGAGTTTCCAGCACGAACCTTGATCTTCCGTCCGTTATGTTCCAGCGCATCTCCCCGACCTTCTCCATCTCGGCATGGATGCTCAGCGAATGCCCCGTTGACTCGATTCTCTCACGCATCTCGCCTTGGACCGTGCCGTTGCGGAGGTGGGACGTGCATTCCTGTGGAAGGGTTGCTATCCTGTCGGCTACCAGCCACCCGGAAGTGTCGGTTTCTATAACCAGGGGTTCCTCCGTGAGTTCGTACCCTTCCCTCTGAAATTTATCCCACAGTTCGGGTGTGATGGTCAGGTTCCCCAGCGGGATGGCGTGATGTGAGGGCAGTTCGAAGAGGAGATGAGCTTCGGGCCAGCATTTATAACTCCACAGGTCCAGGAGCGGTTTTACCGTGATATCGAATATTCCATCGGTGAGATGGTAGAACTCCCGGGAAAGGTTCAAGATCTCCAGGATGTGCTCCGAGGGCGAGCTGATATAACCCCGTTTGTTGAGTCTGTAGGCTTCTGCATCCTCGTCGTAGGTGGAGGCGGCGAGGGAAACCTCGTCGATGGCATCCATGGCAGCATCGATGGCGTCCTCCGCCCTCTCCAGGGTATCGTAAACGATGATGTTAACCACGGTGCCCATCTTGAACTCGACCCTCTCCACCCGCTCCACGGACTCCTCCTGGAAGAAGACGAGGGCAATGAGTATGACCGTTATGAGCACAGCTCCCAGAAGGCCGAATATGGCGTCCTTTTGTCTTGCCGTACCACGTCTTCCGGCGTTCATGTCCTTCGGCACCGGAAGGGTTCAACCGCATCTTCGATTATTTATGTTTCTCCACAATGATGTTGCACACGTGCATTCAGGGTCCTATTTGGTTCCGGGCGTCCTGTAGGACCATGCTCAACCTCGTCGGCCGTCAATGGGACTTCACGCATACAACCTGAACCAACATGCCCCACCTCTCCAATAACCGTTCCGTAGAATCCGGAAACGCATTGCATCACTAAATTAATAATGAATATTATCATTCTCCTTTCATATCCGTTTTCATATGATGCTTTGAATACACGGGGTGGTGAATGACCATGGAGCGTTCCGAACGTTCGACACTCATAATAAAAAACGGTCTCGTGCTGACCATGGACGAGACGTTCTCGATACTGGAGAGAACATCTGTACGATGCGAGAATGGCGTGATTGCGGAGATGGGGCCCTACGAGGCGCTCACCCGGAACCTCGAACCGGACGGGTACGACGAGTTGGATGCTAACGGGCTCATTGTCATGCCGGGGATGATATGCGCACATACACATTTCTACGGCGCATTCTCCCGGGGAATGGCCCTTCGCGACGAGGCACCGGGCAATTTCGTGGAGATACTGGAGCGCCTCTGGTGGAAGCTGGACCGGGCCCTCTCGGAAAGGGATGTATTTCACAGCGCCCTTCTATGCATGGCGGATGCCATCAGGCATGGAACGACCACACTTCTGGACCATCATGCATCGCCCAACTTCATCGAGGGAAGCCTCGACGTCATAGCCAAGGCGGCCGATGTCCTGGGTGTGAGGACCTGTCTCTGCTACGAGGTGACGGACCGGAACGGCCCCGAGGGAGCAAGAAAAGGCATCGAGGAGAACGCGAGGTTCCTCAGGCGGGTTCGCGAAGGCGGAACGGGCATCCACAGAGGCTCCTTCGGCCTCCATGCATCCCTGACGCTGTGCGATGATACGCTGAGAAGGTGTGTGGAGGAGGCCGGAAGATTGGAGAGCGGCTTCCACGTCCACGTGGCGGAGGATATGGCCGACAACCGGGACAGCCAGGAGAAGTACGGCAAGAGCGTGGTGCGGAGATTCCACGAACTGGGCATGCTGGGCGGCGATACCCTGGCATCCCACTGCGTCCACGTTTCGGACGAGGATATTCGCATGCTGTCGGAGACCGGTACACAGGTGATGCACAATCCCCAGTCGAACATGAACAACGCCGTGGGCGTTGCGCCGGTGGAGAAGATGCAGGATGCGGGCCTCAATGTGGGCATAGGGACAGACGGTTTCTCACAGGACATGTGGCGCGAGATGAAGTTCGTCTACGTCCTCCACAAGCTCCAGGGAAGGGATCCCCGGCTCATGGGCGGCGATAATGTCCTGCGGATGCAGACCCACGGCAATGCCCGCATCGCATCCCGTTTCTGGAAAGAACCGCTTGGAGTCGTAAAGGAAGGTGCCCTGGCGGACCTCATTGTTGTGGATTATCGGCCGCCCACGAGGATGACCGGCGGAAACCTGCCGTGGCACGTGCAGTTCGGCATGGATGCCACCAACGTCATCCATACCGTGATCAACGGCCGGGTGGTGATGGAGCACGGAAAGGTAAGAGGATGGAACGCGGCGAAGATGGCCGAGGTGACCCGGGCACTTTCGGAGGAGTGCTGGGGCCGCCTGTGACATGCTGCATCGACCGGCCCCGGACCAATGTGAGATACGGAGAGACAACGCATCGAACGGGAGGGTGTCTTCCATGATGGACGAGAGGAAATATCGATATGGCAACGTCTGGACGGGTGGAACGTTCGACCACTTCCACCAGGGACATCGGGACCTCATGGACAAGGCTTTCGAGGTAAGCCGATTCGTGACAATCGGGATAACCACCAACGAACTGGTGGCGGACAAGAAATACAGCGAGTTCATGGAGAGCCTCTCCGAGCGTAGAAGGAAGGTCAGCGAATACCTCGACGCGCGTTACGGGAGCGATCGCTACACATTCGTGGTCAATGACAGCGTTTACACCGGGGCCGTGCTCGACCCGACCCTGGAGGCCAATATCATATGCTTCAAGACGGAGCATCACGGCAGGAACATCAACCGCTTGCGTACGGAGAGAGAACTGCCGCCTCTCGAGCTCGTCATGGCGCCCTCCAGTGCAGTCAATTCATCGTCTTCGGAGACGAGGAAGCAACTGTACATTGAAAGGTACGGATACGATCCGTACGAGGGCAGGGAGGATGTGGAGCCGGCCGTTGACAGGGAATGATCTTTTTTCGAGCGATCGCACCTCTGCTCCAACCCGTCCGCACACACCACCGTGTCCTCCATTCATTGCTCCCTCCGCAGGGGAAACTCTTTATAGAAGAAGTAAAATATATCACTGCCCTGTCATCATTGGACCGATGTGATGTTACGGGGTATGGACGGATGAGGAGAGAGCACCGTGAACCGCAGTATAATCATCGCCGAGATAGTTGACATCCTGGCAAAGAGCGGTTTCTATATCTCCGATCCCAGGGAGCTCCGTTCCATCAGTTTCGACATCATCTGTCGGCGGGACGATTCTCTGCTCATATTCAAGGTCCTCTCCAACGTGGATTCACTGACCAAGGACACCGCCCGGCAGCTGGCCGTGCTCGCCTCGTTCCTCGGGGCAAGTCCCGTTGTGGTGGGGCAGAGATCCCTATCGGGGAAGCTGGAGGACGGCATCATCTATCTCCGTCACCAGATCTCCATCATAACCGTAGGCACGCTCTATGACATCCTCATCGAGGGCGTTTATCCATCCGTTTTCGCAGCCCCAGGTGGCTTTTACGTCAATCTCGACGGAGACTTGATGCACCGCATCAGAAAAGAGCGCGGCACGTCTCTCGGCGACATCGCTCGCTCGGCAGGCGTTTCGAGGAAGGCCATACAGATGTACGAGGACGGGATGAGCGCCATGCTGGACGTTGGCCTAACCATCGAGGAGACCCTGGGGGTGACGCTCATAACTCCCCTGAATCCCCTTTCCTACAACCGGGATCTCGAGAGGGAAAGGGAGAACATCGAAAGGCTGGACGAGGCGCACAGCTCGCTCCGGAGCAAGCTGAACCTGCTGGGTTACGAGGTCATACCCTTGTTCAGATGCCCCTTCGATGCATTCACCAGGGACGACCGCGTGCTCTTCCTTACCGGCTTCCAGAGCCACAAGGGCACACTTCGCGAGAAGGCCAAGGTGATGTCCAGTCTTTCTTCCATCACGGAGCATCACTCCGTGGTCTTTCTCCGGGAACATACAGACAAGAAGAACATTGCCGGCACTCCAATAATAATGGAAGATGAGCTCGCCGGACTGGCCTATTCGGCCGAGATACTCGAGCTGGTCAACGAGAGAAAGGGGAAGGTGAGAAAGTGTTGAGCGGAAAGGGTGAGAAAGCGTTGAGCGGGGAGGGTAAAAGAGCATCAGGAGGAAAGGGAAAAACACCCGAACCGGACCTGCGCACCCTCCGAGTTGGCGGGGCGAGTATCCACCTCCTGGGAACCATCAAGGGTCTGAAGAGCGAGGAGAAGAGGGTGGAGGAGGCCATCGAGACGACGGAGCCGGATGTGATCGGTCTTCACATACACGCGGATGAGATGCGGGGTCTCGGGGCGGTGATAAGAGGGGAGCTTAAGGAGATGGGCCTTTCCCGGACAGAGGAGATGTACGGCAGCAGCCTCTCGAAATTCGGCGAGGTCCAGGTTCCGCCTCCGAGCCTGGTGGCGGCCTATCGGGTGGCAAAGGACAGGAAGATTCCCCTAGCCCCCCTCGACATCGGGGACGACGATTTCGCGGAGGCCTTCACCAAGAACATCTCGACGCTCCAGCTGATTCGCCAGTCCTTTCGTGTAAGGAAGCTCGCCCGCAGGAGGTTCCACTGTAAGGACGCTGCCTCATTCGTCAGGGAATGGGACTCCATCATCAATGGCCTCCGGGGATACCGCAAAATTGAGGGGCTCAGGGAGGAGCACATGGCCGACAACCTTCGCCTTCTGGCAAAGGAGAACGGCAGCATACTTGCGGTGCTGGAACTGGAGCGCCTAGACGGGATAATCGATCGACTTGAAAACAGTACCGGTTAGGTGGATATGATGGGTTCAACCAGGGAAGAGTATGTGATAGAGATCGTTGACCTCAGGAAGTATTACGGAAAGGCCCGCGGTGTGGAACGGGTCAACATAAACGTCCGGAGGGGGGAGGTATTCGGTTTTCTGGGACCCAACGGCGCGGGGAAGTCCACCACTATAAGGACCATCCTCGATTATATCCGGCCAACGTCCGGCAGGATAAGGGTGAACGGCATGGACCCCCAGAAGCAGGGGGGCAGGGTGAGGCGGTCCGTGGGGTACCTCCCGTCCGACTTCGGCACGTTCAAATGGATGACCGCCGAGAGTTACCTTCGGACGCTCCTGGGCATGATGGTGCATATCGGACCGGACCGGATCAAGGACCTTGCCAGGAGATTCCAGCTCGATCTCACGCGGAAGATCAAGGACTTCTCCAGAGGGAACCGCCAGAAGGTGGGCCTCGTGAGCGCCTTCATGCATTCCGCTCCGGTGGTGATACTGGACGAACCCACCACCGGGCTCGACCCCCTGATGCAGCAGGAGTTCTACAAGCTCATACTGGAGGAAAAGACTGCCGGGCGTACCGTGTTCCTCTCGTCACACATCCTGGCCGAGGTGGAGGCCATTTGCGACAGGGTGGGCATCATACGCGAGGGAGAGATGGTGGTGACCGAAAGGATGTCCACGTTCAAGAACAAGACCGGCAAGATCATGACGGTGAAGTTCGACGGAAAGGTCCCCCTGGATGAGTTTGCCGACCTCGAGGGGGTCTCGGAGGCCCATATGGATCCGGATGACGATACGGTGCTCAACATGACCGTGGCATCCGGTATAGACGGTGTAATCAAGACTCTGGCGAGGTTCAAAGTGGAGCAGATGGACTACAAGGAGGCATCCCTGGAGCACCTGTTCCTTCACTTCTACGGGGTCCAGGAGATCAGCAATCCTAGGAGCGACGACCCGTCCGGTACGGAGGTGAATGCATGAGCCCCGCACTCCTTACGGCATCCCTTAAGGATTCCTACAAGAGCATGATCATCTGTTTTGGAGCACTTTTCCTGTACGGCGTGATAATTATGCTTGTCTTCCCTTCCATGAAGGACACATTCTCGGACCCAATGGCCGAGGGGAACGGGATAGTGCTCACGGAGATCGGCAAGGACGAGGCGGGATAC
>CAYRFL010000006.1:22135-30497 GCA_964423515.1 uncultured archaeon | reverse complement strand
TTCGTGTCGATCGAGTTCATGTCCATGTGGCCCCTGTTCATCGCCATCTTCCTCGGAGTGAAGGGAGGCGGGGTGGTGTCGAGACACGTGGAGGACCTTTCCATGGACATGCTCCTAGCGACGGGTTACACCAGGAAGAGGTTCCTTTCGGAGAAACTCGCCCTGTTGGGCATGAACGTTATGGTTGTGCTCCTGGGGGGGTACGTGGGCCTGGCGGCGGGCGGGCTCCTGATTGGTGAAAGTCTTTCCTTTCCCGTTTCCGTCCTCATGTTCGTGGCCAGCATACCGCTGGCCCTGGCCTTTGTCGGGATCGGGGTTCTCCTGTCGGTGCTGGCGGACGAGGGATCGAAATGCACGTGGAGGATGATGGGCATAGTAATGGGGATGTACATGATCCAGATAGTGACGAACATAGGCGACGGCCTGTGGGCGGACGTGCTTGCGCGGATAAGCCTCCTTACGTACATGGATGCCCCCGACCTTCTCGTGAATCATCACGTGGCCGCCGTTGATATTTTCGTTCCGTTGCTGGTGGGCATCGCAGCTATCGGCCTGGCTTACTACCTGTGGGAGAGGAAGGAGATACACGCGTAGGTGAACGGAGACGAGGCATGCGGTTGTTCATCGAAAATGCACAAATCAAAACGATTTCCGTACTATCGATGGACAAACTCTCTTAATGAAAAAATGGCTGCGCGCTCTTCTTTCCGTTGCATCGAAGACACAACCGCGCCCTTGGCGAATTAACGTGTTCGCCAAGACAGAAGCGTTCCCGAAAGGAATGCCTTCAGTATCGGCTGTTGAGCCTACGGGCGATGCAAGAAACGCAAGCCCTTTTACGGGTAGGTTTACGATGGCTTCCGGATGGGTTTCAAGAAGACATGGAACGATACTGTTGTTCATGCCCAATATGTCTGCAGCATGTTTCACATCTCTTGTCATCTCGACATATGGATCTATCTTCTTATTCCTGGTTCAGTCATCTCGTTTTCGTAATAATTTCAGCACCTTTAGAGGAGTTAGGTTGTTGTAGCAATGACCGTCTATCATTACATTTGGTCCGGATACGCAATGTCCAATGTTATAGGCGGTCTCCAGAGTATATCGGCCGTTCTTCGTGGTTTCACCGGGCTTTATGCCCAATATGCCTTCAATCACATTCAGGACCTCACCCGCACCTTTAACATAACATGCAGGGCAGAGACATACCTTCACCACGTGGTTTTCCAAGAGTTTTTCCCCTCGGAAATTCTCAAGTTCTTTCAGTTCAATTTCCCTGCATGAGGAGAACTCGTCCAGATGAGGGGCCTCATCGTATCCAATGGCTGCTTCACCGCTCATATTATTACCTCCTTCCTCTGAAGTGATCTTACACATTGCCTTTTATATTCTTTCTTTTCCAGACATACAATGTTCATGCAAGTATTTATAGTTCGATTACATAATTATCACCAAATATTATCGTTTATGCTATATTTAATAGTTACAAACTGTCAAATGATGATACTCTCGGGGGATGCGTCCCCTTCGATGAGGGCATTTGGATACAACACTTTCATAACAAATTTGCACTATTGGAACCATGGAGTCGCAATACCGCTAAAAAAATGCGCCCGATGTATGAGATATATTTTATGGTGATTGATGCGAGAACGTTCACCTGTTCTCGGAGATGGAGTTCCGTCATTTCAATATGAAGTGCGAGGACTCGAATAAGATGATGTTGTTGAAAACGGTTTCCATTCGGTTGGATCCCATGGAAGATATACAGATTTACTGCTATGGGATGCACAAGGTCAGAGGTCGTGGGTCAGGACCTTGCCGGTACAGGGTCGAGTCGTTATGTGCCGACGGGAAGGTACAACGGAGGGATATCGAATATTTCGTGGTGAACCGGCCCATCGAGCCGGAGAATGTGTCCGAGAAGTTGTGCGCTCGTTCTGCACATATGCACGAACTCTCGCTCCTGCTCGTCGGCAAATAATGAGGATCGCATGCGGGGAGTTACCGTGGCCCCTCTGGTAGGCGACCACTGCATGTCGGCCCGCGACCCGGGAAGAACTTCCCTAATAGGGCAAAACGCAAAACGTCGGTTAACGTAAAAAGGGTTGGTATTTGGAACAAATCCTGATGTTAGCACACTCTTTCATCCGGCCCCCGGATTCTGAAAAAAAACCATTTATAGGGCAAATTCCTTCCGGGGAGCAGAGGATCTGGATTCAAGCGATTAATCTTAAATACTATTGTAAAGTTTACGCTACTGTGGAGTATATAACACTCGGGCCATGCCCCGTTCACTTTCGAAAAAATGGGCCGAAGTGCTCGGAACCACCATATTCGGTGACCACAGGTACCGTATCGAGACCCGGATGCGTCGAGATCCATCGATACGACATCCGTCTCTCCACATATCATCCATCGACCGGAGACGTTCACAACGGATCCTTGAGATAAGGAACAACAGTTCACGCTAGATTTAGCAGCAAGTGCGAGGCGATATAATTGACGATAATCAAGGCTACCGGTGTTCGAAAGACCTATGACACCGGAAAGATAAAGGTTCATGCGCTCAGGGGTATAGACCTCTCCATCGAGAAAGGGGAGATGGTTGCCGTCATGGGCCCATCGGGCTGCGGAAAGACCACCCTACTGAACTGCCTCTCGGGTCTCGACGACGTAACCGAGGGGGAGGTATTCGTGGAGAGCATGAAGATAAACGACATGTCGGACAACAGCAAGACGGAGCACAGGGCAAAGAGAATGGGCTTCGTCTTCCAGTTCTACAATCTCCTGCCTGTGCTCACCGCCCTTGAGAACGTGGAGCTTCCGCTTCTGGTATCGGGCGTCAAACCAAAGATCGCCCGTGAGAAATCGCTCGAATCTCTGAAACTGGTGGGCCTTGCGGACAGGGTTACCCACGTTCCCGCTGAGCTCTCCGGCGGTGAACGGCAGCGGGCCACCATCGCCAGGGCCCTTGTGAACGATCCCGCCATAGTCTGGGCCGACGAGCCCACCGGCGATCTCGACAAGAAGACGTCCTTCGAGATAGTGGACCTAATGTGCCGCCTCAACCGGGAGAACAAGCAGACATTCGTCATCGTCACCCACGACCCCGAGGTTGCCCAGAGGGCGAACAGGAACCTGCGAATGGTGGACGGAAAGATCGTGGGCGATACGGGGAACGCCAGTAACGGATAATGGGGTGGCGGGTAACCATGCTCAGATACATCAGAAAATGGGATTGGGTAATCACCCTGCTCATTTTGATTCTCCTTATTACCTTTGGCACTGCGATGTCTGTGAAGCCGGGCTCCGGTTTCTACATCTTTATTATTCTCCTGACCTTCGCAATAATCGGAATTTCCGCTGCTCGCAATTACGTCCTCTTCAAGGTAGGTACGAGGAACATCGTGAGACGCCGGCGCTATTCCGTGATAATCATATCCGGCCTCATGATAGGAACGGTCATCATCTCCAGCTCCCTCATTATCGGGGACACAATGGAGAAGATGATAGTGAACCTGCACTATGACATATTCCACGAGGTGGACGAGACGGTATGGGCCGCCGATCCCGACGGCTCCTACGCCTACATCAACGAGAGCACGTTCCTAGATCTGAAGGGAGAGATAGAGAAGCTCGACAACGTGGAAGGCGTGACGGGTGAGGTAGAGGAGACGGTCACAGTTATCAATAAAGAGGCCGGTCAGACAGAGCCTTCCTTCAGGATGATCGGGTACAACGTCAGTTCGGAGGAGTTCGGGCATTTCACGGTGAACGGCAAGAAGGTCCCGTTCGTAATAAACGAGAGCATGGTCTATCTGGACGAAAAATCGGCCAAGGCCCTGGATGCCGAGAAGGGACATGACCTGACAGTCATCACGAGCACGGGACCACATGTTTTTGAGGTCCTGGATATAATCGATGCCGAGGGAAGGGCGAACTGGGCCCAGGGAAGAGGTTTCTTTCTACCCATCGAGATAGCACGCCGGATATTGAACGAATCCGGTAGCGTCAACATCGTAAAGGTGACGAACGACGGAGACCGGGTGGAGGGCGGGAAGTACTGCGACAGGCTGGAGGTGAAGATCACCACTCTTCTCGATACGGGCAGCTATGGCGATCTGGAGTTCCAGCTGAACAAGCATGCCTCCGTGGAGGAGGGACGCGAAGGAATATCGACCTTCACGGACATGTTCCTTGTCTTCGGTTCCTTCTCCATCATAGCCGGCGTCATTCTCATAGTGAACATATTCGTCATGCTGGCGGAGGAGAGGAAGACGGAGATGGGCATTTCCCGGGCGGTGGGAATGAAGAGGCTCCACCTGGGTCGAAGCTACCTCTACGAGGGCAGCGTCTATGCGGTCATATCCTCGCTGGTGGGCGCCGGCCTCGGTATCGGCGTATCATACCTGGTGCTGCTATTCACCGAGTCCATCTTCTCGGACGTGGGAGATGGATTTTCCCTCGACATCCTCTCGAACTTCAATTTCACCTTCCTGAGCATAGTCCAGGCGTTCACCTTCGGGATGCTCCTCACGGTCATAACCGTGTCCCTGGCATCCAAGAGGGTTTCGAGGTTGAACATAGTGCGTGCGATACGGAGCATCCCCGAGCCGAAGATACCCAAGAAGAGCGTGCGGATGCTTATAATCGGATTCGGCCTCGTAGGGCTGGGACCGCTCCTGGTCTTCCTTTCGGTCTATCACCTGGAGAGCTACCAGCTGGCATCGTTGTACATGGGGATCTCCTTCTTCATACTGGGGATCGGATTCCTTCTGAGACGGTTCATCGGAGATCGATGGGGATTCACCATAGCGTGCGCGCTTCTCATCGTACTGTGGATAATCCCGGGTTCCATGCTGGGTCTCACGAAGCTGGTGGACGATCTGGGCGACATGGAGATGTTCATTCTCTCCGGCCTGTTCCTGGTATCATCTGGCGTCATACTGTTCGTGTACAATTCGAGCCAGATACTCGGGGGTATAATTCGCCTCTGGAGCCTCACGGGGAGGCCAACCGCGTCGCTGAAGACCGCCTCGTCCTACCCCATGAAGAACCGGTTCCGTACCGGCATGACCATCTACATGTTCGCCCTCATCATATTCACGATAGTCGTCATGTACATGATAGTGGGCCTCATGAGCTACAACATCGAGCGTATGACCCGGGAGCAGATGGGCGGGCTCGATATTGTGGGCATATCTAACCCCAACAACCCCATCAAGGAGATAACCCTTGAGAACATCGAGGATCTCACCAACGGAAACCTCACGAGTAAAGATTTCAACGGGATATACGGGATCACATCGGGCTATGTCCAGATAAACGGATCGCGCATAGACCCCGTCACAGGCGGGTACCGGATGGTCCCGTACCCCCTGTACGGTTACGGTTCGGACTTCGCTGAAAATAACACTTGGACGTTCCAGAAGCGTTCGAGCAGATATTCCTCCGACAGTGAGGTATGGGAGTCCGTGTACAATGATACCGACCTCGTAATACTGGACGGGAGCTTCCTTCTGGAGGAGGAGTACGGACCGCCCAATTCCGCCGCCAGCCTGAACGTGGAGATCGATGGGACCATTGTATTGATGGGGCCGGACGGAATGCCCATAAACAAGACCGTGGTGGGTTTCCTGGACCAGTACATATTCAACGGTCTCTTCGTTTCGGAGGATGCAACCCGGAGGGATTTCAACCTCACGGACAATGGCATATACCTCTTCGATATCGTGGACGACGACGACGGGGAGCAACTGGCCAGGGACATCGAGAGGGAACTGAATCTCAATACCATCGAACTCAGATCCGCGGTAAGGGAAATCACCAACATCATGGAGCAGTTCTTCAACCTCTTTACCGCCTTCATGAGCCTCGGTCTTATCGTCGGGATCGCCGGCCTGGGCATCATAACCCTGCGGGCGGTACACGAGCGGCGGCAGGAGATAGGGATGATGAGGGCCATTGGGTTCAAGCGAAGGGCGGTCACCATGGCTTTCATACAGGAATCCGCCTTCATCTCCCTGGTGGGGATACTCCTGGGTGTGGTGCTGGGGATCGCCATCGGATACAGCATCTGGTACGACGGCTTCAGGGCTATGGACTACGAGTTCTACATCCCGTGGATGAAGATACTCGTGGTATCCCTTATAGCCTTCGTTTCCACAGCGATATTCACCATACCGCCGAGCTATGCGGCCTCCAGGGTCGCTCCTGCGGACGCGCTGAGGTTCGAGTGATGATGGGATTTCTTGACCATCATTGGAATGGAACCTCAAATGACATATGACGAACGGTTCGGGGCAGGCCGGGATCCGACCGTAAGACCGTGCCGTTTATGAGGGTTTGAAGGTATGCCCAAGGATTCTGTTTTTTTTGTACGGGAATTGACCGGACGACAAATTGACCGGACTACCACCGACAGTTAATATTTATTAGAATGATCGATATTACTGACCTATGGCACGATTTGACGCTACTTCAACAGAACGGGATATCTCCATCTACGTTTGCATGACCGAGTTCCGCCGTTCGTTGCTGTCCACCATCATCAGATCACTGGAACTTCCTCCCGAAAGCAAGGGCCTGGACGCCGGTTGTGGGATAGGGATGATATCGAAGATGCTTGCCGAAAGCGTGGGGGAGAACGGACATGTCACCGGAATGGACATTGCCACGGAATACCTTGATCTCGCCCGGAAACAGATCGAGAAGAAGAACGTGGATTTCATAGAAGGGGACGTGAATTCCCTTCCTTTCGATGAGGATCGCTTCGACTGGATATGGAGCATGGATACCGTTTGGCCAGGACCTAAAGAGATGGGGTGCCCTTCGGAAACTCCCTATCCGATAGTAAAGGATTTTCATCGGGTGCTGAGGCCGGGGGGCAGGGTTCATATCCTGTTCTGGACCCACCAGCAACTTCTTCCGGGATATCCATTGCTGGAGGCAAGGCTGAACACCGCCTCATCCATAAATGCTCTCTGGTCCGATGGAATGGACCCATCCATAAATTGGATGAACGCCGGCTGCTGGCTTGAGCGGATGGGTTTTTCAGACATATCCGCAAGGACTTTTCTGGCCGATATCAATTCACCCTTCGACGATATCGAGATCCGGGCCTTGAAGATACTCTTCCCGATGCTCTGGGGCGAGGCGGAGACCGGGGTCAGGAAGGAGGACTGGGACCTTTTCCAGCATATCACGGATCCGGCTTCGAAAGATTATCTTCTCGACAATCCCCATTACCACGGGTACTATACCTATTCGTTGTTCTCCGGGAAGAAGGTCTGACCAGAGGTATAGCCACGTGATAATTCACATGCAATGAAAGACCGGTATCAAAAAGAGATCGTTTCTGGAAAGGGAATGAGACCGGATCATGTTCGCTTTTTCTTCATCAGTCACTTCATCCGTCTCTTCCTCCTACCCCGCCATAATCTCGGTTCGCCGCGATTGTATCAAAACATTTTAATTCGATAGCACTCTTGTTACCCATGACATTTGGAGGTGTTATAAATGCTCGAGCTCTACGATTCCAAGTTCATAATCACCACCGATACGGGCAAACTGATCAACTGCTACAGTCAGTACGATGACGCGAAGACCGATGCCGTGGACGTCGTTGAGAAGCAGAACGTGGACGAGGTAGTCATCTACGAGCAGATCGAGATGCTCATGCTGGGTACCGAATACCTCCAGAAGACGTACCGCGTGAGGGAACGCCTGACGAAGGGGAGCCTATCGAAGGAGGCGGAAACCGGGGTGGAGGAGAAGGGAACGGAGTAATTTGTCTACCTGCACCCCCCCCTCACCAGGGGTACTCCTTCGTTTCTACAGGTTTTTTTCCTTTTGGTTTCCTGGTGTCCTTGTCATCTGCGCCCTTTTTGCCTCTCTTTTCAGGCTCGTCCTCCCGATCAGGTCCCCCCTCAACGTCGAGCTCGTCAAGCTCATCGACGCCGTCCAGGTCGTATTCCTCATGGACGGGCAGGGCACGGGGACGCTCCTTTATCACGTTGTCCAGAAGTGATCGAAGACCCAGGAGCTCCGACTCCAGCGCAGCCTCGTCCGCCACCTCCTCCTTTCCATCCAGGACCGCCGGCGCCTCCGACAGCACCTCGGCAAGGCCCTGTGCTATGGACTCCTCGAAGGAGAGTCCGCCTCCGTCGCCGTGACCATCGCCGGGCCCCGCCGCCTTTCGCATTCCTGTCTCTCCCGCCCGGGTATCCTCCACCAGCAGCTTTTTTTCCGGTACGGATCGCTCCTTACCCGGGCTCGCCTCGGTCCCCGAGGGCATTTCCACCCTGTCGATGGAGAACGGCCTTGCCTTCGCCGCCGTCTTTTCCACCGGGCTCCCGGC
>CAYRFL010000006.1:0-22035 GCA_964423515.1 uncultured archaeon | reverse complement strand
CCTCACGCTCTCCGTCACCGCCGGTAGTATGGGCCTCCGGTCAACGGGAAGCGCCTGCGGTGTCGGTGCAGGTCCCAGCGTCCGGGCGCCCGGCGGGGCCGTCCCGGCCGCCCCTGTCGTCCGTGCCGCCTGCCCGTTCTGTCCCCATCCGGCCTGCCCCTTGCCGCTCTTCTCCATCCACTCGGCGGGGCTCATGGCCCTAAGAGCCCTGTACATCATGTCACTGTCGTGCTCCACCACGGGCGGCATGTGCTGGAGTATGGTATATCCCGCCGGAGTCTCGAACTTCGCGCCGACGTACCTGCCATGGTCCACCCCATCCACCAGGTCTGCTCCGTCCGCCCGGTCCTCCCGCTTCACCATGAACTGTGAATCCGCGCTGCCCGCCGCCGCAGGTTTTATCGTGTACCCCGTAACAACCCTGCCGGCCGCAGGCCTTCCCGCCGCATCTCCCGAGGTGAACGCCCGGGCTCCGTACAGCCGCTCCGCCTCGGTCATCCCCTCTCTGGAAAGGTGTCCCAGAATGAGCCCCTTCTTGTGAAGCGATATGTCGTAGAAAAGGTAATTTATGATGAGCCAGGAGACGTATCGCAGTGGCAGTCGATCCCTGATCCAGCGCTTGATGGGCCTGGCCTTGAGCTTCAATGCCTGCGAATAGCATCTCCTGGCGTCCCCCTCGAATCCCATCCGGTTGGCGAACATGTTCCCGAGCTCGATCCAGGTCTCGCTGAAGTCCGGATTTGCCTTGATACCCTTCTTGTAGTATCCGATGGCCCCCGAGACGTCCCTCTTGATTATGGCCAGCTCCGCCTTCTTGATCCATGCCATCTCGGCCCCCTTGAAATAATCGCTCCTCGTCCGCTCGACCTTCTTTCCCGACGGCTCCCAGTCGTTCAGTCTGATCTCGAAGGTGTTGCTGTTGTTCACCGCTGTACCGCCGGTCCCGGACATTCTCCCGATCTGGCCGTCTTTCCCGGGCCCCTTCCTCTCGATTACACGGACCCAGCTCAATTTGTTGTACCTGAACGGATTGTCTATGGCGTGGATGGGATTCAGCTCGATGCTGTTGTTTATTGCCTTGAGGGCATAGTAGCTCTCGTCCCCGTTGGAGAACCGATAGCAGTTCTCTATCTGGCGTCGGGTCTCCAGCAGGTTGTTCTCCAGGTGCCGGTCCAGCCCCTTCTTGATGGCATATCCCACCAGGGCGATTATGATCAGGAGCGTGCTCAGTCCCGCGGCGATCATGACGAATTCCTTCCGGTAACGGGCGTCCTCGGGTAAGAGGTTCCCCGTGGCAACGGCAACCGTGGTCCCCGCTATCCCTGCCGTCCATAGATTGTAGAAACCGAAGGTGCGGGATACGAGATCGAGCCTGAACGACAGCAGGAGATGCGAGACCATGCACGCGCCGATGCCCACCACGGCCATGCCGGGAGGCTGGAAGAACCAGTTCCTGCCCAGTGGCCCCATTCCCTCGGCCGCCCGAACTATCACCGTAATGAACATCAGAAGGCCCAAGAACAGGAGTAGCAGGTGGCTCTTCTTGAACCGTGAAACGTATGCTCTCAGGTAGACCATCCCCGCGGTGGAGAGCCCCAGGAAAGCAAGGCCGATCACGGACCCCCAGGAGAGTTCACTGAGATTGTGCAGGAAATAGACGATGCCGAAAGAGAATAGAATGGAGATCGCGTAAAATCCGAGATGTGCCCTGTTGCTCCGGTGCAATGCCATCCCCCTGATCCTGTACAGATTGAACAGGGTCACCACCAGCATGAACGCCAGCGCAAAGAGGGCCACCCACTGTAACTTCTCCACCGTTCCGGCCCTGGTAAGAGAAAGTGATTCCTCTGCGAATCCCATGGATGCCGGAAAGGATATGTACAGGTTGAGGATGAGGACCACCAGGGCGATCGCGTAAAAGAAGTTTACGTTGATGGGAAAATCGTCGCCCAGGGAGGAGCGGCACTTGTAACACAGGACCTTCTGGGGAGGGATGTCCCTGGAGCGGCAGTGAAAGCACCTGTGGGAAGTACCCTTCTTCTTGGGCGGCCGTTTTCCTGTCCTGGCTTTTCTCATCTTCAGGCCTCGTTCAGTCGTCAGTTTTCCTTTCCTGGCTCGTCATCCGGTCGCCATCACTCGATACGATCAGAGCGGCCGGTCCGTCCTTGTTTCGCTATCATTTGCTTCTGTCTCATTGCATCTTCGTGTTCCTTCCACCCCAGCGTATCCTGACCCCCATTCCCGTGATGAAGCGGAAATAGAGGATGGCGGCCAGGAAGCTGTTTATCATGTCGTAGGCGATCTTGAACGGAAGGTACAGTATCACTGATTTTCCTTCACGGTACTGGGAGAGTATGAGGGCCCTGGCAAGGAGATAGATGACCATGATCAGAAGCGTCCTTGCGGAGATGAATACGAACAGGTACTGGTTCAGATACAGGTTTGGAAGCAGTATGAGCGTTATGAGAAAGAGCGTCAGGAGTATGCAGAGGGTGACGAACGTGGACACCCAGGTGAAGTACATGTAGAGGCCCCAGGGATTCTTCTTCAGGAACTGTTTGTTCTCCCTCCAGGACTGGTACTGGCCGTATATCCAGCGCTTTCGCTGGTTGAACCACCCCCTCCAGGTGGTGGGAGCCTCGGTCAGGGAAAGCGCATCCAGGGCGGTCCTGGTGGTGTATCCGCTTCCCAGCACGGTCTGGGTAAGGTCCACGTCCTCCACGCAGGTCCTGGTGAGGCAGGGATACCTCCTGGCGATCTCGGCCCGTATGCCGAAGACCGGTCCGGGCTCGATGAGCACGTTCCCCATCTCGCTCTGCGGTATCCGTATGACGTGCTGCGTGAGTATGTACTCTATCTGCTGCAGCTTCACGAGATATCCCTTGTGCGTGTTCCGGATGAGGACGAAACCGCCCACCGCCCCCACGTTTGGTCGCCGCTTGAACTCTCCCACTATATTCGAGATGCAGCTTCTGTCCAGGTGGGAATCCCCGTCCGTGGTCACGATGATCTTGCCGGTGGAGTGCATTATGCCGTAATTGAGGGCGCTGGCCTTTCCACCGTTGGGCTTGTCCAGGGTCAGCACCTCACGGTTGCCCCCCCGATCGGCCATTATGCTCATTATCGCACTGGTGTTGTCCCTGGAGCCGTCGTTGACCACGATTATCTCTATCTTTCCCTTGTAATCCTGTAGATACGCCCTCTCGATGGCGGTTGCGACGCTCTGCTCCTCGTTGTAGCAAGGTATTATGAGCGATACGTCGGGATGCGGTTCTCGCAGTTCGTCCCCCTTTCTGGGTATCATGGGGAACTCCCCAGATCTCACGAGGCCCATGGGAAGTGGACCGTTCTCCGTCCCACCCCTCTGGAAGAACCGCCTCCTCATGCCCTGATCCGGTATGAGGGGGATCTCCACAGCCTCCTCGGAATGGAGCCCCCCGGATCGCTTCCTTCTCCTGTTGGCAATGCTGGACCAGATGATGAGAAAGAGGCTGGGGAACAGGTTGGTCAGGACGAAAAAATAATAGAATCCCTCGATCACGACGAGCATTGCAATGCTTACCGTTCTCGGTTCGAAGAAGAAAAGTACCGGCTCGCCTGAATTGTCCGTTCCGGGCCCCCCCTTGGGATCGCGTATGTACAATCCGATGGAGTTGGGGAGGAACAGCATGGGCACTATGATGGCAAGCGTGAGAAAGAACGCCAGTACCCTGCTCTTTACCATTTTATCTTATCTCCATTTGATATGCAGTGAAGTCCTTTTCCGAAAGGACGATGTGGTACACGTAGCCATTTGGTTGCCCGTTTCCATCATTGTATTCCGTCGATGCAGCCCGGAGATCCTATCTGTCGATCCTGCAAATCGATCCGGCCGATCGTTCCATTCGATCATTATTTTCCTTCTATACCATCCGTCAATACTGTCTCCCGGGTCCTCTTCCGGTTTGCCGGACGCTCTGATGGGCCATTCCGTTTCCGGATCTTCCTGTTCCGTTCACCGGTATGTCATTCCACGTACTTTCACCCTCGACGGCACCCCTTGAATTCCCTCCCTTTTCCTTCCCGATCAGACTGTAGCTGAGCCTCTCCTGCCTCTTCGAGAGTATGTTCGATCCCACCACGTATCCGAAGAGGGCCAGAAAGGCGAGAATAGTGGCCAGCATGATGTATCCAAGGGGTGAATCGTTAAGGGCCTCCCCAAGGCTGACATCTTCCGGGGCATCCTTCACCGGTTGATCCTCCGCATCCGGGACCCCGCCGCCCGGGCTCCCTCCCGTCCCGTTCCCGTCCATTTCATCCGTCTCCGTCAGGTTCAGGGCGATGACCGTCCGGTTGTGATTGCCGAAATCGTCGTAGACCGTGAGGCTGAGATTGTAAAGGCCCGGGAGGGTGTAGGTATGATATGCCTCGGGGAAGTACGAGAACGTACCGTCGCCGAAGTTCCAGAAATATGCCGTGATCCTGCCGTCGGGATCGAACGAGGAGTTGGAAATAACCCGCATGGGAACACCGAGGGTTCGATTCGTGGGCCTTTCGCCCGGGAATGTTATATTTGCCACGGGATGCAGGTTCGGTATCTCCAGCTCGTCGGAGCGGGGTCCGGGATTGCCGGCGTTGTCCAGAGCATGTATACGGAACCTCAGCCGCTCGCTCCTCGGGGGCCGGTGGAAGGTGATGTTGTTGATACCGGGGGAGGTTACG
Organism: uncultured archaeon; assembly: GCA_964423515.1. Classification (GTDB taxonomy): domain Archaea; phylum Thermoplasmatota; class Penumbrarchaeia; order JASLWR01; family JASLWR01; genus CAYRFL01. The sequence goes on along the minus strand of CAYRFL010000006.1, from coordinate 17,334 downwards.
CCCAGTCTCCTCCATTCAGGTATGTTCTGGCTCCGGTATTCCACGACATACAGGGCGATACCGCTGCCGTTCTCGTCGTCCGACGAGGGCTTCCACGCGATCTCGTAGCATTCGACCCGTGTATCGTTCTCCCCGAGCCTGGGGATGACGCTCAGGTTCGAAACCTTTTCCGGCCCAATCACGTCGATCACGATAGGTCCCGTCGACGACACCGAGGGTCCCCTCATCCGGCTCTCGCTGACCGGGGTTACTGTGAGGAAAATGGTTCCGTTCACGGAGGTCAGATTGGCGTATTCATAGCTGGTAATATGTCCCGTGACGGCCTCCGCATACAGATCTCCCTTTCCCGGCGAGGTTCCAACCAGCACCTCCGTTCGGTTTATGCCCGACAACGTGGGGGACGTGAGGTTCCAGCTCCATCTCGCCATAACGCTGCCGGTTTCCCTCTCCCCGGCGGTTATGAGCTCTCTTTCCGGAACCGGGGGGGAGTATTGCGGAATGGAACTGTCCGTACAAAATGTGTACTCTGCCCACCCGCCGTTCCTGCCCAGTGCGTCCTCTGCTCTTATTCTAAACACATGTTTGCCATCCTCAAGTAATGGCATACGCAGCTCCCCCATGCCATCCGCGACGTTCAACTCGCCCGGCTCCAGCGGTGATGGGGAAGCGGAATCGACGGTCCACCAGTGCCGCACTATCTCGAAGAAGGGCCGGGGGTCCGGGGCGACCGCAGGCTCGAAGTGAACCAGAGGCGACGGATCGTTGCCCCAACCCGGCTCCTCATTGCTAATAACTGGTACCGGCACACCGGGCAGCACGGGAACGAACTCTGCCCCCGTGGGGACCATGCCCACATCATCCGTGAGCCTGCCGAAGAAACCGAACTCTCCCATCTCCTGCGATAACTTTATGGCCAGCGTGTTGTCCCCTTCTCTGAGCCGAAGGGGTATCGAGAACTCGTCCGGACGGGCCATTTCCGTTGTCCTGTTCTCCGAGAGCAGCAGTTCTCCGTTCAGCCAAACGTCCAGGCCGTCGTTGGCCCCCAGCAGGAGGGTGACGTTCATGGGCCTTTCCGCGAGTATGCAGTTCATGGCGTACATGACGTTGGATCGGAGGCCGAATCCCTGATCGTTCAGATCGATGTAGTCGCGGCTGGAGTTGAAGTGTCCCCATTCATGACCCGCAGTAACATCCCCGGGTTCGGGGATGCGTTCCAGTATGTCCTCCCCTGGCTTTGTTCTTCCCTCTCCCAGGCCGCCCTGGTCGAGGCCGATGGCGTGTTCGTAGTCCACGTTCTCGAAGGGCCCCAGGAGCAGCCATTCCTTCTGGCAGCGGGGGATATCGAGAAGACGGAAATAATCGAGGGTCAATGCGGAACCCGCCGGGCTGTAGGCGACCCTGAGGCGCATGCGCGAGATGTTTCCCGGGGTCACGTTGCCCCGGTCCGGAACATTCCTCCATCCCTTGACGTCGTCGAGCCGTTTGGATAGTATGTGGAACTCCCCGTCATCGGGGATGATGAAGGATACCTCCTCGGCGGTGGGGTCCAGCTCCATCTCCTTGCCCTTCATCCATTCGAATGTGACCTCTATGGGCCTCACCCCAACGTTCCTGGCCCGGAATTCGAGGGTTGTGACGTCATCGGGGTCGATATTCGTCAGGGGCGATGTCATCTCGTGGCCGGTGTTGAGATTGTTTATTTCCCAGACCCCGTTAAGAGGATGATAGTTACTCCTGGGATTGAGCTCCCAACCCTCACGGAGGCTCTGATTGTTGAATTCCCACTGTTTCGCCTTCACGGGATACACCTGCTCCTTGACGGGTGTCCTCGCCAAGGATGCGTAGGGACCGAAGCGCAGGGCCTCCCCGTACGCGGGGTGACGTCGCAGAAAGTCGTACTTGAATATGTTGATCCCGTCGGCCCCCTCCTGACGGGCTATGGCGATCTGGTTCAGGAGCTTTTCGATGCCCTCCTCCTCCGTGCTGACGCTCCCGTGGGCCGAGTTCCCCGGCACGTAAGCGTAGGGCCCCGCGTATAGGAGGTTCCCGTCCCTGTGGTCAACCCAGTCGTCGACCCCGGAGCGGAAGGAGCTCTCACTGGTGGTGTAACCCATAACGGCCAGGTAATCCACGAGACCTTCCTCCGTCCAGCCCCTGCTCTCCTGGAATACCCATGAGTACCAGCTCGAATACCACAGCGAAACGTCCGCCGAAAGCCAGAGATAGGGCTTGTACTCGTTGATGGCATTCCGGACCATCCTCACCACCTCCGTCACCTGGTCCCTCTGCCACTGGCTTCTGCTGGAATAGCCCGAATCGGCGTATGCCTGGTTGGAATAGTCGTCGTAGGAGTAGCTCCCCGAGGCGTACCTGACCGTATCCATCCTGATGCCGTCAACCGGGTATCTGGCGATCTCCATTACCATCTTTTTGACGTGATCCCGGACCTCCGGCAGAGCAGGATTGATCCAGGAGCTGCTCCTTTTCCCGCTGTCGGATATCTGCGCCCAGTCGGGATTGTCCTTCCGGGCAAGCCTGTTGTAGAGCACATGTGTCCACGGATGCACCTCGATACCCCGCTTGTGGGCCTCTGTGCAGAGTGTCATTAGGGGGTCGAAGTTCGGGCGGACGTCGAAATGCTTCTTGTAGAGGTTGGAATTGTAGAACACGCCGTCGCTGTCCGCGTTGATGAGGGGGCTGATGGCATTGAAGTGGTTCTGGACCAGGAAGTCCAGGAGCTTCATTATCTGGCTGCGGTTCACTATCTTGTAGCCGTCGCACCACATTCCCCGGTATTCGATATTCTGGCCGGAACGGGAAGAGGCATACTTTCCGGAATATGCGTTGTATCCGCCATCAGGCGCCGGTATGCCGTCATCCGCGCCCGGGACCCCGTTCGGCAGGTCCACGGTTCCGTCACAGTCCCGGGGCCCATGGTCCCCTGCGGAGATGATGGGAAGCTCCCCCGACATGGATTTTCCATTATCAGCCGAGGCCCGTCCTTCGATCTCGAGGGAATGGATGGATCCCGTTATCATCGGCATCAATAGAACGATCAAGGTAAGAAGGGACAGGACGATCCTTCCGGTAGGGAGCCCGATGTTCCATCCACCTCCGGTTGGGTGTATCGAACCGCTCCCGCATTGCTTTCCGTCGGGCTTCATCCCCATCGAGTCACCTCACAGCCGTTCTATCAGTCCAGCGGGCCTTACGGCCCCATCATTCGTTTCCTCTCGAACTCGTTGATCTCCCTCTTCTTGTGGTAGTAACTGAGGTTCTGTTCGGTCTCCCTCTTCCTGGCCATGGCCGCCAGGTCCATCACGATGACCAGGATCACTATGAAACCGAACAATAACCAGAACAGACCCACGAGCCTTCCATGAGTGCTCTCCAGCCCGCCTTCCTCGTCCCCCTCTCCCTCGGTCCCGTTCCCATCATCGCTGCCGTTGGGTGAAAATGGCGCGTCCCACCCCGCTCTCGGGGTGAATATCTCCACCGGCACGGCCAGCTCGCCGGTGTTCCCCTCACCGTCGCGAACCCTTAAAACGACGGTGAAATTGCCCGAACTGCGGTAGAGATAGTAGAACACGTCCTCGTATGCGATGTAGCCGTCCCCCGTCTCCCAGGTGACGTTCTCGATACCGAGGTCGTCGTGGGATTGCGTGCAGTTGAATATGATGGTCCGATCCCCCTCCGTACTGAACCGCCAGTCCTCCGGCATGGGACCGATGAAGATATCGTTAGATGAGAGTATCGCGGTACCGTTTTCGAGGCTGATCTCGTATGATTCGCCTATCTCCCCCTCGGTAAGGATGGATATGCTCATCACCGGATCGGGGGGAATGACGTCCTTCACGTCGATATGAAATGTTGTGGAGTTCCAGTTCCCTGCCGCATCGAGGACGGTGAGAGTCACGATATACCTTCCCGGGCTCTCGTAGATGTGTTCCGTCCACGGCTCGGAGGAGTTGAACCACATGCCGTCGCCGAAGGACCAGTTGTACTCCGCTACGGCCTCGTTGTCGGTGGTATTGCCGGCGTCGAACCTCGAGGGCCGGCCGTGGGGCATCTCCCGGTCATATTCCACCTGGAGGAGCGGGGGGTCCCCATCCCTTACGCGCACATTACCGAAGGCGGTATCCGGATTACCCGCACTGTCGAAAACCGTGACCGAGACGGTGTGATTGCCCATATCCGGGTATGAATGCTCGATGCTCGGCTCCTCCGTATCCGCATTGAAGCCTCCCCCCAGGTCCCAGCGATAGAGCACGATGTCTCCGTTGTCCTGCGATCCCGAAGCATCCAGGATGAACACCTCGTTCTTCCCCACTGCCAGCGATTCTGTGATGGCCGCGAGAGGAGGCGTGATGTCCCTGACGGTGATCCGGCAGGCACCGGTTGCTGTGTAACCCGACCTGTTTATGTTGGTGAGCTTCACGGTGTAGTTTCCCGGGTGGTCATATATGTGGCTCACCACGGGACCGGAATGATAGGCCACCACCCCGTCCCCAAAATCCCAGGTATGGCTGATGATGCCATCCCGGTCGATGGAGCCGGAGGCGTCGAAATGGACCTCCCGGTCCTCGTCCACGGCACGGTCGGGTCCGGGATTTGCATAGGGACCCACCAGCATCTTCGTCGTTCCCCGATCGACAATGCCCAGGTCGTCCGTCACTGTGAGGGATACGGTGTAAAGGCCGGGATGCTGGTAGGAATGGGAGGGGTGTATCCGATCCGAGGTGTTCCCGTCCCCGAAGTCCCATTCTATGCTTTCAAGGGTCCCGTCGATGTCCAGTGCTACCGAGTCGTTGAATCGAAGGATCTCACCGGTCTCCACGTACCTTCCCTCCCCCGGGTAGGCCAGGGGCGGCAGGTTGGAGTAGTCCGATGCCATCCATTCCCTCAATATGGAATATATCTTATTATCGTGACCGCCCGCATGCCAGAGGCTGATCCCGAAGAGGTCGTACTTCTGCACCAGATACAGCAGGTAGGAGATGCTCTGGTTATCCGTGTAATGCACCTGATGCATCTCGTGGTCCACGTACTGGTCGTAATACCTGTAGTAGGGGCATCTTCCCGTGTCGTTCCACAGCCTTTCGGCCCCGAAGAGGTTTCTGACCCTCTCGGCCTCGTTGTAGGTGTAATTTCGGGATATGCGGAGTGTCCTTCCCCACGGGTCCACCGGCCAATCATAGCCGAAGGTCGGTATACCAATGATGATCTTTGCCAGGTCTATGGTCTCGGAGGCGTACTTCACCGTCGCCTCCACCCATGGGTAGGAGGCTATGGGGCCTGCGAAGGGATGTGTCGTCCAGTGCTCGTTGTACGTCATCAGCTTGACCATATCGGCGGCCCTTCCCAGCTCCTCGTAGAGATAGGCGTCGCACTGGAGGCCCACGGAATCCCCGGTGCTCCTGGGATAGAGGGTCACCGACAGGTCCTTGAAGTTCCGGCCCAGCTCGTCGGTCAGGTTCTCTATGAAGGATGCGAACGTGAAGCGCTCCGGATAGGGCAGGGCCTCGTAGTTGATCTCGATGCCGTCGAAGCCCATGGATAGAACGAGGTTGACGATCTCCCCGATATGCTGGTCCCGGCGGTCCGGGTCCCTCAGGATGGGAACGTAGGTGGAATTCGTCCCCGAGTAGAGTATGGGAAACACGGAGAGACCCATTTGATGATAGAGGGATAACCAGCTGCCAAAGAAGGAGCTGTTATCCGATGTAGGTATGATATTGCCCGCCTCATCGAGGGTGTACCAGTAAGGATAGACGTGGGTGAATATGTCTGGATTCTCAGTCAGGTTTCGATGGGATTCCGGGTCCCAGTAGATGGTCCATGCCCCGATGGATTTTATCCTGCTTCTCTTTGTAGCCTCGGGACCACCATGCCTTCCATCCTCCCCGTCCCGGTGCTCGTTTCGGTCCTCTGCCCCGTCCTCTTCCTGATTGCATGAAACTCTCACCCGCATGTCCTCATGATGTCCGTCCGTGTTCGACGAACCGGTGTCCTCCCTTCCTGTTGCCTCTTCCTCCAACGCCCCGGCACTGCTGGTAGCCAGGCCCTCGCTTGAATAGAACTCCTCCTCCGAACGGGGTGCCCCCGGCTCCCGTATCGCGGGCAGAATGATGGCTGTGACCAGTAGTGACAACGCCAGATATATGAACACGGAATTGCCCGTCCTGGAGCGGAAGAATTGCTTCATGAGTCTCACTTCTGCTTTCGGGATCGAACGTCCGACCGCCACGGTCAGCAGGGGCCATGGTTCAAAGGGTACTGTAGAAACGACGTTGCCTTACATTTCCAATCATATCGTCCGAAGTACCATCTCCCCTCTCGATGATACGGCCGAAATTGGTTGCCTGCTTCGATGCTACGGGAGTCCGATCCATTCTCCTTCTCTTGTGGTTCTTCAGAATCGGCCCGGCACGGAGCTGCGATTCTGCGAACAGTATCAAATATGCCCTAGGATAGTGATCAATTGCCCATACATGTGCGCTTGCCAGTTATGGAGCGATGTATATTGGTGTTCAACGGTTATATTTATTCCTTCGATTTTTTTAACTGCAAGACAATTCGAAGGGGTGCATTGGATGAGGCAGGAGGTGAAGCGGTCGGGGCTCTTTTTTTGTCTTCGTTTGGAGTAAAAGAATGCCATCCGCACCGGTCGGTCCGGCCCGTGGGAAATGGGCCTGGACAGCCGGTTATTTCACATAACTGTGCTGCCGAAAAGAAATCAATAGGATTAAGTATAACGTTCCCCTTTTTAGTAAATTACCCGACTCATCGCCACGGGAACCGAAGGAAGGTTTAGTCTATGCTGTATTCCGGCCCCCAACCCGATGTCATCCTCCTGACCTTTGCCATCGCCTTTCTACCCTCCCTCATTCTCATGGTCATTCTGAGATTCACGGAGAAATACGAGAGGGAGCCCTGGGGTGCCGTTCTAACAGCCTTTCTGTGGGGTGCAACTGCTACGGTCGTCCTGGTGATCCTTGCCAGGGGATATTTCGAGGTCTACATGAGGGATAACTATCCCGCCATCGCATCGGACAAATCAATGATGACCATCTACACGAGCTGGCTCATCACACCGATCGCGGCGGAGATACTGAAGCTCATGAGCCTTTTCTTCGTACGAGAGGAACTGGACGAGGCCGAGGACGGCCTCATCTACGGGGCCGTGGCCGGCCTGGGATTCGCCGCCACCGAGATGATGCTCTACGGTCTCTTCGTTTTCTCCAGTTACGGTATTGAGGTATTCATCTATACCGTTCTTCTGAGAACCGTATCGGTGGTCATACTCCAGGCTTCCGTGGGCGCCATTGCGGGCTACGGGATCAGCCGTGCCGTGGCCACCAAGCACAAGAAGGGCAAGCTGTGGCTATCCCCCGTGTTCCTCCTAATCGCCATTGCCATACACGGTCTCTTCAACGCCATCGCCAAAAGCTCGACAGTGGGCGGAGGCGGATTCGATATCTCCTACACGTATGCCCTCGTATTCGCAATAGCGATCTCCTCCATAACCTGGATAATAATCTGGGTCAAGATAATCAAGCTGGACCGCTCCGACGAGAAGCCCAAGAGCAAGACTGCGGATAAGGGCCAGGATTCCAACCGTTTCTCATACGATGGGGGAAGCACCGGCGGGGCAGGTGTGAGTGGCGGCAGGGATTATTACGATAACGGCTACGACGATGGATATGAAGACGAGTACTATGACGATGGCTACGATGACGAATATGACGACGAATATTACGACGATGGATACGATGACGGTTACGACGATTATTACGATGAAGGATATGAGGACGATTACTGACGAAGGTAGTATTCGGTCCCGTCGGTTTTTTCGATAGACTGTGAACAGTGATGGCGGAGCGAAGGCTTTACGGGCCCGGGCCCGCGTACGCTGTTCATCTGTCGATCCAACATGGAATGTTCATCACCGGTATCGTAGGGATTTCTTTCGATCGAACCGATTCATGACCTCGCATGTATCGATAATGTTCAACCGTGAAGCGATCCCTCTATTCCAGCACCTTTTCCCTGAGCCCCTCGTACTCCTCCATCGTGATTTCTCCCCTGACGAGGCGGTTCTTGAGCTCGAGCACCAATTCATCCACCGTCATGTCCCCTTTCTCGTCCTTCTTACAGCCCTTCCCCTCGTTCCCCCGTTCCCCCGTCTCATTCCGGTCCGGCGGCGGTGTGGGTGCAGGTTTCCCCGCGCCCTTGCCTATGTGCTCATCCCCCGCATCGTCTCCGCCCTCGCCATCCTCGTCCTCATCATCCTTCCCCTCGTCCTCGCTGCCCTTTCCCTCGCTCCCGTGGTCCTTGCCCTTCTTGAACATCTTCAGGTCCTTGATGAGCATGGTGACCTTCTTCCCGGCTGGAGACTGGGGCGTGTTCGGCCAGAGCACCTGGGCGATCTTCCGGTTCCGGAGATATGTCCCGATCCCGAGAAGCAAGAGGCAGCAGAGCTGGAGCAATATCAGGAGCTCTCCCCGTATCCTCGGGAGCCATTCCGGCAGCTCCGCCGCCTCCTCGCCCTGCAGGAGGTTGATAAGACCCGTACCCATGGAATCCATTATGGAGAAGTCCTCCCCCTTGAGCCCTTCCATCAGTATGGCGTAGATGTACTTGAAACCCAGACTTATGACTATGAACGAGCCCGAGAGGATTATGGGTATGTAGATGTATTTGGTCAGGGCGACCCCGTACTTGCTCAGGGTTTCATTCCGTTTCATACTCCGTATGATCCTCTTGTCGTGCCCCAGGTGGGCCAGTCTCTTCGAGAGGGCATGACCGTACTTGAACGACACGACTATGGCCTTAGCAGCCATGAACCACAGGAGTATGATGAAGACGTAGATCACCGGCCATGATCCGCCTCCGTAACTTTCCTTGATGTCCCAGGGCGTCGAAAGGGGAGGTATGAGAAACACAACGGACATCAGCGAGAACACGAAGAACATGGTGCCTATGATATAGGACAGATTTAACCGTGCCCTGTGCCGTTTCTTCTCCATTTCTGGGGGGTCCAGTCCTTTCAGATAGAATTTTCTGGTCCGCCTCAGAGTGTATATCATGAGGAAGATGTCCTCCAGGAACCAGATTATGAATAGAAATGCGAAGACCGAAACGCCGAAGGTCATGGGCGGTCCGGTCATGAAGAGCACGTAAAGGACCATGCCGATGGCCACGAGCTTCAGGAACCTGTAGGCGCCCTTCTTGAACGCCCTCTCGAACTTTCGTCGGGCCCGGTTCTGCCTGAAGTACCGTACGTATTTTCCCTCTCGAACGTCCCTCCACGCCTCGATGAGCGCACCGGGAACGTCGTCCATTTCCGCGTTCTTGAACCGGCAGAGTATCCTCCGGCGTTCCTCGGAATCCAGAATATCCTGGGTCACCATCTTGGCGAACTTGCGTACTCTCCTTCCGTACTTCCGGAATGCCCACTTGAACAACTCACCGGCGAGGGTCATCTACATACCTGTGCTCATTTTGATACACTGTTCGATACATCGATCCGAGCATTGGCCTTGATCGAACAGGCAAGTAGTTATCCATATTCGTATTAATAATTTCCCGGTCGATTAACAGTCTGGCCCTACCAGCGACGTGCGTGAACCCTGTTGCCTGGACGGCTCGATCCGGGATCGGATCAGCCCTCGACGATGCGGGCCATGAGATAACGGACCTCGCTGCCGTCGTCTATCCTGCTGCTTACGATAATGGAAGAATCCTCCTTCAGGTGAAGCAGGACGCTCCGTGAATGGATGAGATGATCGGCCACCGTTCGCAGGTTCTCCACGGATATGGCCAGCTCGACGCGGTCTTCCCATTTCACAGGTATTTCCCGGCTGTAGCTGAACGTTTCCCCTCCAAGCACGGAATGGAAGGCCATTGTACCACCGGTCAGATTGACGCGGACCGTGGGATCGACCTGGGCCAGCCCCCTCGAAATCACCGACATCTCTGCACTCGTCGTGTTTATACCGGTTCCGTAACCCGGTGGAACGTGAATGCGAACGAGGTCCACCGCATCGGGATGGAGGGACCGTATTTCCCTAACCAGAGGCCCCGAGGAGAGTATAAGGTAACCCCGGTCCTCGTCGAGGACCGCTCCCACTGTGCCGCTGTGGGGTATACCGTCAACGAAGGCTCTTATCTTCCCCAGGTTCACCGCGAAGGTCAGGTCGTTGGACAGGATGTAATGGAAGCTTACCCCCCGTATGGTGGCCTGGACCGCCAATGTGTTCTCCGGATTCTTGCAGATGACTCCGAGCTGGCTCCCCTCGATATACACTATGCAGAACTCGTCGAGGGGGGGAATGCTCCGAAGGACACGGTGCAGCAACCTGGCATCTATCTTGAAGACGAGCATTTCAATACTCCGGGAACGCCCCCTGGGGACGGTGTACGAATGGATCTACCTCTTTTTCAGCTCCTTGCCGATGATCTTCTCTAGCTCAACCGCCAGAAATTTCACTGGAATGTCCGATATGGTGATGTAGCGGGTAGTGCCCCTTATGCCCTCGGATACCTTCCTGGCATCCACGAAACCCCGGTCGATGAGCTCTCCGACGTACTTCCAGTACTGGGTATACTTCCTGGGCCTCTCGCCGTACTCCTCGCATATTATCTGGTATATGCTCTCCACGTCGCCCGTGGATACGTACGTCTCCCGGGTAAGGCCTCTGGCAACGGCCAGAAAGGTCAATTTCTGATGAAGGGAGAGAGTGGCCAGCTTGTCACCCGTGATGTTCTGGTACGTCTTTGCCCTGGCGGCCCTGATGTGCTCCGCGTTGACGTATTTCGCCCCCTCGCCCTGGGCTATCATGCCCCCGGTCTCAAGAAGCTCGATGGCATATCTCGCATCACCCCACTCGGAGGCGATCTCGGCGATGAGTTCTGGTACCTCCATTTCCACTACACCCTCGGAGAACGCCATATCAACACGCTTCTCCACTATTCCCCAGAGCTGTTCCTTGTCGTACCTGTCGAGGTTGATCCTGTTCGTCCTCTTGATGGTGGAAAGCGTGGCGGGGTCCAGCATATCGAATACGTTCTTCTGGGATATGAGGAGCAGCGAGACGCTGCCCTTGAGATACGCCTCCTCCTCGTTGAACCTGGAAAGGGAATAGATGAGGCTCGACCCGCTGTTCCTTATGAGCTCGTCCACCTCGTCGAGAACGATGATCAGCTTGCATTTCTGTTTCTTTATGTCCCGCATCAGAATGCGGAGCATCTCGTTCACCGTGAAACCGCGATCGGGAAAATGTCTCTGGAAGTGGCGGACCAGCTTTGACATCACCATGCTCTCGCTGCGGCGCTGGCGGCAGTTGACGTGGATGTACTGGAGGTTCATCTTTCTCTCGGCCGCCACCTCCTGGAAGTCCATGCAGAACCTCTTGGCCATGAGCGTTTTCCCGCTTCCCACGGAGCCGGTCAGAAGTATGTTCTGGGACAGGTCTTTCTTCATCACGGGTCTCAGGAGGTTGACGAGGTCCCTGGCCTCCCTGTCCCTGTAGAGCAGCTCGTCCGGAACGTAATCGAAGCTTAGCTTGGACTGGTCCCTGAAGATGTCCGGCGTGGAGAATCCCTCGATTATTGCCCTCATTGGCGGAGCCATTGCGCTATGGGTAAATAATTGTTTCTTTGTTGGTGTTGTTGGACGTGATTTGATCAAAGGAACGGGAAGTGGAACGAAGTGAGCGATACGGCCAAAAGCCTGATTGAACCATTGAGACAAGGTGTGAGGGGATATTATCTCGGGCTCGGGCCTGTGCTCGCCTGGAAGATACAATGCCACACGATCGGCGGCCTGTTGGAGTAGAACGACCGGGATTATCGTTTTAGAGCGAGAAAAAGGCGCGATAGACATTTATGCTAACGATTTCAATATCGAGCATACCCGTAGGCTGGGTACTGGTGATATCATGAATCCGGAGAGAGCGTTTCGAAGGGCCGAGGAACTCGGTGCCAGCTACTGTGATATCAGGATAGTGGAGGCACAGGGTACGTCCCTCTCCTTCAAGGACGGCGAGCTCGACAAGGCGGTATCCAGTGGTGACCGGGGCATAGGCATAAGGGTGCTGAAACGGGGCAACTGGGGATTCTACGCCCTGGAAGGGACGGGAGACATCGCCCGGGGCGTGGATACCGCGGTGAGGCTAGCAGGGGTCCTGTCCGGCAGAGGTCCCGGAAAGGCGGAGCTTGCCCCCGTTCCCGTGTTGACGGATAATGTTCCCCTCGATGTCGGGATCGACCCCCGGGAAGTGGACATCTCCGAGAAGGTGGAGATGCTGCGGGGTCTTCTGGACCTGCTCGACGATTTCCCCGCCCTGAACTCAGTGGAGCTCGGCCTGAGCGACGGAGTGGCCAAGAATCTTTATCTGTCCAGCGAGGGAGCGGATATAACCTTCTATCAGTCCAGTGCCCTCGTTAGCGCGCAGCTCACGGCCAGGGACGAGAAGGGAGTGGTGGCCTACCGGATGCGTCACGGAGGTTCCGGCGGTTACGAGCTCGTGGACTACGAGGACGTATCGAAGCGTACCGCGGAGGCCGCCTGCAGCACCATAAGGCTGCTCTCGGCGGGCTCGGCGCCCTCCGGCAGGTTCACGGTTATCGCGGACCCGGACCTTGCCGGCGTGTTCGCCCACGAGGCTGTGGGACACGCCGCGGAGGCGGACCTGGTGCTCTCGGGCGATTCGATACTCCGGGGCCGGATAGGAGAGGAACTGGCCTCTTCCGGGGTTACAATATTCGACGACCCGACCATGGAGGAGGGTTTCGGCAGCTTTCCCTACGACGCCGAGGGCGTAAGGACCAGGAGAAAGATCATAATCGAAAGGGGAATTCTTCGGGAATTCCTCACGAGCCGGGAAACGGCCGCCGCCCTGGGAGTGGAGCCAAATGGCTCGGCAAGGGCCCAGTCGGCGGGATCTTCCCCCCTGGTCCGGATGAGCAACACCATGATCGCCGACGGAGACAGATCCTTCGAGGAGCTGCTTGAGGACATCGGGCACGGCGTCTATCTGAAGGGGTCCCGGGGGGGACAGGTCGATACCGCCAAGGGCATGTTCCAGTTCAACGCGGAGGAGGGATATCTCATCGAGCGGGGTGAGATATCGAAACCCGTAAGGGACGTCTCCCTCTCGGGGTCCACGCTGGATACCCTGCGGAACATCGACGCACTGGGGGACGATTTCCGCTTCGGATCGCCCGGCTTCTGCGGAAAGGGACAGTACGTCCCGGTCTGCGACGGGGGGCCGCATGTTCGGATCAGGGATGCCGTAGTGGGGGGTAGATAGATGACCGGAAACGCATATCGTATATGGCGAAAAACGGTCCCGGCGAGACCGGGGGAACCGGGTGCAATGGGGGCACCGGGGGTATCCGGGGCATCGGCACGGGGTGAAACGCTCACGGGCGAGGATATGGGTCTGGGCCTCGCGGAGAAGATAGTAAAGGCCGCACAGTCCGCGGGGGCCCATGAGAGCGAATGTTTCCTCGAGTGGGGGACCGGGTACGGCGTCACGGTGGAGGGGGACGAGCTCAAACGGGTGTCGGGGGGCGATACCGCGGGTTTCGGCCTTCGGGTGATACGGGACGGAAAGGTGGGATTCATCTATTCCAGCTCGTTTGCCGACCTTCCGGGGGCGGCGGCAAGGGCGGTGAGGATGACGAATATCTCCCCGGTACGGAAAATAACCTTTCCGGACCCGGCAGGGTACCCGGTCGTTACAGGCACGTACGACGGCAAGATCCGGGATATGGAGGTACAGGGAGCAGTTGGGATGATGGAGGAGATGATGGCGGAACTGAAGGAGACCGCCCCGGACGCCAGGGTGAGCCACGGGGGAGGCGGGTTCGGTTGGAGCGGGGCGGCCATCGCCAACTCCAGGGGAGCGGCCTACGAGGAGATGGGGACCGGCATATCGCTGTACGTCTCATGCGTCCTCGAGGGAAAGGGTGTTTCGGCTGCAAGCGCGTCGGCGGAATCCAACTGTCTCGACGTCGATCCCCGGGCAGTGGGGAGGGAAGCGGCCATGCTGGCGCTGCGGGGCCAGGGAGCAAGGCCCGCCGAGGGGGGGGAGATGGACGTTCTTTTCGTCAACGAGGCCGCCTGGGAGATGCTGGACAATACGGTCATACCGGCCTTTTACGGGGCGGACGAGAGGAAGGGACGCACCTACCTGCACGGGAGGATGGGAACGCATGTGGCCCCGGAATGGTTCGGGCTTGTGGACGACCCGTTGATGCCGGCGGGCCTGGGCACCTCGGCATCGGACGACGAGGGCATCCCTTCGAGGAAGGTGCGGCTGGTGAAGAAAGGTATTGCAGAGGAGGTGCTGTTCGACCACTTCTCGGCCCTGAAGCATTCGGAGGTCTCAACGTCCTCGGGCGTACGGGGGGGCAGGCTGTCCGGTGACAGGTCCTTCAGGCAACCACCCACCACCATGGCAAGGAACATCTGTGTGGAGACGGGGGCGGCTGGCATGAGAAAGTACGACGACGTGCTGGGCGAGATGGACAGGGGAATGGTGGTGATGGACGTTCTGGGAGCCCATACGGCCAACCGCGTATCGGGGGACTTCTCTGTGAACTCGTCGCGATTGTTCTACGTGGAGAGGGGAGAGATGGTCCATCCGGTGACGTCGGCCATGATCAGCGGTAACGCCCTCGATCTGCTGGGAGGAATAGATGCGGTCTGCGACGATCACAAGATGATGAGCGGGAGCATGGGGGCCACCACGGCGTATCTGCCTTCCATGAGGGTGAAGGGACTTAGGATAACTTGAGGGCGATCTCGGGAAGGATCGGGACGAGGGACGAGGTCCCGAAGCCCATGTCTATCGAGGGGAGGGACTGTGTGGGAGATAGAAATCTCTTAAATCCTGATAACCTAGCACAAGCATGAGGGCAATAGTAGAAACAGTAAATACCATTAAAACCATGTTGTGAAATAGAACTAAACTTAATATGACCCAACAGAGGAAATTACAATGGACATTCTCTACGGTGTCACAGGAGAGGGAATCGGTCATGCAACCAGGAGCCATGTGATACTTGAGCATCTTCGGAAAAAGCATGATGTACACATCGTAGCCTCAAATAAGGCATATAATTACTTGTCCAGACTATACGATGACATTACCGAGATAGAAGGTTTTGAACTTACCATCGATGATAATGAACTGGACCGCAGTAAAACCTTTACCAGTATTCTTAAATCAATGCCAAAAAAAACCAGAATTAATTTCAATCAGTTTATGGATACGCGCAAAAAAATAAGTCCCGATGTGGTGATCAGCGACTTCGACAGCTTCGCATACATGTTCGGCCGGACACACAGAAGGCCAGTGATCGCAATAGACAATATACATGTAATAAGCAGGTGCGATATTGAGATACCTGTGTCAACGTGGACCAATTACAAGTTCACCAAGACGATCATCGGCAACAAACTGCCAAACTGCAAACACTATCTTTTGACGACTTTCTTCTACCCGGAGGTCATGGAGAAAAATACACACCTGTTCGGACCGATTGTACGGCCGAAAGTGTATAATGCCAAGAAGAAAGAAGGTGAACATATACTAGTCTACCAGACATCCAATACAAGCAAACGTCTCATGAAACTACTCAACGGCCTTGACCGGAAGTTTATCATATATGGTTACAACGAGGACAAAAAGGTTGGCCAGTTGGAATTTAAGAACTTCTCAGAACAAGGATTCATAGACGATCTGGCATCAGCAAAGGGCGTTATAGCAAACAGCGGTTTTTCACTTATAAGCGAAGCATTGACGCTGCAAAAACCCTACTATGCAATCCCGCTCAAAAAACAGTTTGAGCAAATGTTAAATGGTCTTTACCTAAAACGTCTGGGATATGGTGAATTTCATGACCTCATTACAAAAAAGCACTTAACAAGCTTCACAGAAAACCTGGATAAATACCATGATAACCTGAAAAACTTCAAACATGATAAAAATAAAAAGATCCTAGGCAAGCTTGACAGAATTTTGAAAACAATTCCGGACGTTTGAAAAAAGGTTGAAAAACGGTTAAAAAGATAAAAGCAAAGCAATTCAACAAACACCACTTTACTCATTATCGTCACCGAATCTTCATCAAGGAATGGATCCCACCTCGTTAACATCCAATAGAATACGATTCCCCGTTGGAAAATATCGGTTGCCTGATCAACTTGACCATATGTGTCCGGACGGACCTTATTCACTCAAAATGTAAAACATCAACTGCTTCATATATCTCAACACCGGAGCTCTCAGAAGCTCCCATCCGGTAGATAGGAGAAATCAACCATGCCGTCGTTCCCGTATAGGATCACGAAGACATAGAATGGTGAATCTCCAAACGGATGGGACGAATTCTTCTCGTAATGGAATTGGAACTGGGTGTTCACGGGCAATTCCATCTCACCATATTCCCCCCAACTTTCAATGTCCTTTATGTCCGAGCCAAACACATCGTATCTTACGATGTCCACCTCCCTGGAGAGGGATTTCCATTTCGAGTCCTTATATTCGTCAGTATAGAAATGATCCGCCATTTCGAGCCCTTCGTATTCCACCGTTTCCTTGTAGGATATCACATCCGTTCTCCTCATGTTCGTTTCGGAAGGCTGGATGAACTCGATCAACTCGATATATTCGGGTACGAATATGGCCATGTGCACACTTCTCTCCTCCAGATCATGATGATATATGTCTATGGAACAAAGATCTCGGTCAGAAAAGTCATTGGATTCGAGCTCGATCTCGTTTATCTTGTTGTTTCTGGTAATAAAACCGTCCTCTATTGCTGCCAGGGGAACTGTGAAAATGATACCAATTATAAAGACCGTTTTTAACATCTTGGATAGATGTCTCCGTCTTTTTTTCGGATCCCCATCCGCCTTGAACCTGATCAATATATACAATGCCATCAGTATCCCGATGATCTCCATTATCGTTATTATCGTTTGATGCAGTTCGAAGAAGTTCACCATATTCTTGTATCCCATGTGCATCGTTGCATAGCTCAGGTTCCCTATCGTCTTTTTGTACATGAGTGAATCCTGGACGAACCAGAACTCCATGATGAAAATAAAGGGCAGTCCGAATATGGCCATTATCAAGATGATGCGCTGATAGAATTCCCTATCCCTTCTGAGCGAATAACCTAGCTCGGAAGCCACATTTTTCAACCCAAAGTACATGAGGGTTGGTGAGATTATTATGGCGAGTATTATGTGGAGGTAACTGAAGTAGCTGAAGCCATCGCTGTCAAGGACAATACCCATGATCTTCCAGCTTATCA
>CAYRFL010000005.1:54935-71676 GCA_964423515.1 uncultured archaeon | reverse complement strand
TTCCTATATCGAAATAGGTATATATGACCATTTACACAGTTCAGTTTACGCTACCATTCCTACCCATTATAACGGGAATTCTTTCAATCTTATCGAACGAGTTCGCTACTCTGCGCTTTTCGTGGGCCTCCACCCCCGATGCTCGGGGCTAGCGCCCTCGCATAACACGCGTGCTCAGGGGCTCCGGTGCGATAACCTTTCGTATCTCGTCCAAATCCTTCCCGCACCATGTCAGTAGTTATGACCAGAATGATGTCCCCACCCGCAGGACTTCCCGAGCACGCTACACGGGATGTGAATATTGTACACAGGAAAATTACGTTTGCTCTTTGTACACGAACGTATCACGGTAGATGACCTCATTGTTCGGGTCCTTTATCATGACGTCGTACTTGTTCCCTTCCACGATGTCGATACCCATTTCTTCGGTCGGCATGTCGAATCCGATGAATTCGCCATCGTTCCACCTCTCCCGGTCCTCCTCAACAGGCATGTCCGGCCATCGACCCGACTTGATGGCGGCATCATAGCGGTACGTGGCGTTCCTGTCTCCTCCTATAGGAGTTCCATTGGGCGAGTAATCCCTGAACTGGAAGTCCATTTGCTTTGGGGAGAATCCTTCCTCCGCTACCCAGAACGTGTATCTCATTGGATCTATATCGACTGCCGCTTCTGCACGTATTGTGAAAAAGCACCCCGTGGTGTTGTTCATGTTTGGGCCATCCTTGACAGAGCAACCAATTATAGCAATCTCATTTCTCTGGGGCGGTTGTATTAT
Organism: uncultured archaeon; assembly: GCA_964423515.1. Lineage (GTDB taxonomy): Archaea > Thermoplasmatota > Penumbrarchaeia > JASLWR01 > JASLWR01 > CAYRFL01. The sequence continues at coordinate 70,898 of CAYRFL010000005.1, read as the reverse complement.
TTCATCGACGATTATTACTGCAGGATATAAAAGGAAGGCGGTACCTACAATCACTAAATAGAATATACACGCGACTGTCGAGATGTTCATTACCTTCCTCCTTAGGAGTATCCCGGAAGAAAGAGAGTGTTCTTTGGATGTGTCTCTGTAATTGGTAAAGGTCATAAGCCTTTTTCCGGGACGGTTTTCACTCCATGCTAATTACTGCCCAGAAGCTTATAAGGGTAGCTCCGACATGTGGTCTACAAGTAGATGGACGAAAACTCACTTCGGCGCTTAAAGAGTGAAGAAGAACCCGCAGTATCGATTGAGTTGGATAATCCTCTACATTGGACTCCATGGCTCTTGGTACTTGAATGTCTCACGGCAGATTATATCATTTTCCGGGTTCTTTATTAGAACCTCGTAGTTATTCCCACTAACGATGTCGATACCCATATCTTCGGTCGGCATGTCGAATCCGATATACTCTCCATCGGTCCACCTCTCCCGGTCCTCCTCCGCTGGCAGATCTGCCCATCTACCTGACGTGAAGGAGTCGTCATAACGATATGTAGCGTTCCTGTCGCCCCCCTCGGCTATCTTCAAGGTATCCGTAGAATAGTCCCGGAAAGAAAAATTCAATACTACTGGCATATCCCCTTCTTCTGAAATCCAGAACGTATGATTCCTTGGATCAATATCAACCGACATTTCTGCACGTATACGGAAGAAACATCCAACCGTATCGCTTTCATTCGGGCTGCCCTCAACGCTGAATCTCATGATGCAAATGTGCTCATCAGGAGGGGGAAGTATGGGGTTTATATCCAGATATTGAACTCCTACAAACACGACAGGTATGCTGACGATATAGACCATTAGGATGATTTTAACAGCAGTGATAATCTTCTTCTTTGCTGATGAAGAAGGCGACGTTTTAGAATCATTCTGCTCTACAGGTGGCGGAGAACCGAGATGGCATTCGCATGGTACAACAGGAATATTCGATATGGCGATGTATCTCACTCCTTGGTCTGTTCGACTTCAATAGCTAATATCAACCTTGGAGTTTTTAAGCCTTACTTCGACATGTGGATTAAAGGGGTGATTTATACTTGAATGTGTCACGGTATATGATATCATTGTTCGGGTTCTTTATTAGAACCTCGTAGTTATTCCCACTAACGATGTGGATGCCCATATCGTCGGTCGGCATATCGAATCCGATGAATTCGCCATCGTTCCACCTCTCCCGGTCCTCCTCAACAGGCATGTCCGGCCATCGACCCGCTTTGATCGAGTTATCATAGCGAAACGTGGCGTTCCTGTCACCATCCTCCGGTATCTTCTCACCATCCTGCGAGTAGTCCCTGAACGCAAAGCTCAGTTTCTGCGGTGAGCGTCCCTCTTCGGATACCCAGAAAGTATGGATCTTCGGATTGATATCAACCCCTCTCTCGGCACGGATGAGGAAGAAACATCCCACTTCGTCATTCTCGTTGGTTCCATCCTCGACCGTGAGCTTCATGATACTGACATCTCCTTCAGTATCGGCCAGGGATATAACCCACATATACATTATCCCGGCCACGATGATGGACAGGAGGACAGCTGCACCGATCACGATGGATACGATCATGATAACCAGGGCAGCAGTGCTCATCTTTTTCTTGCCGGGTGGAGGGCCCGACGATCGATAATCGTACTGCATCTGCCCATCCGGAGATTGGGGCCTGGGATCGTATTCGAACTGCACCCGCTCTCCCTGAGGCTGGGGCCTTGGATCGTATACGTTTGAAGTGCTGCCGTATTCCGTGTCGGTCATGAGGATCGCCTCGAGTATACAGAAATAGTAATGGTCGAATCGACATTCACGTTTAATGATACCAGTGACAATAAAAAGTGATACTGGTTCCGTACCTCATGCCCCATACCAGGGGATGCGCCGGTATCACTTCTTGCGCCGCTTTCTCACGAGCATAACGGGGCACTCCGCGTGCCGGGCCACCTTCTCCGCGACGGAACCCAGGAGCAGCGACGTCAGCGTCCCCTGTCCCACCGTGCCCATGACCACCAGGTCGAAATCCCCCGATACCCCGATTATCTCGTTGGCCACGTTCCCCCTCAGCAGGAGGGTGGTGATCTCGATGCCTCCATCCCTGCTCCGGCCGGTGTATTCCTCCAGGAGAGAATGGGCTATGGATTCGCATTCCTCCTCCACGAGCCTCATGGCGGTGCTCATCTCGGTCGATTCGAAGGGAGCGGAAAGCTGAAGCTTGGAATCTATCACGTGTATCACGGTTATCTCGGCGTCCATGAGCCTTGCGAGCCTCAGTGCATGTTTGAATGCCTTGTCGGAAAGCTTCGAGCCGTCGATCGGAACGAGTATGCGATTGTACGTTTTCATGTTTCCACGCCGGTAAAATCGGCTCATTCATATATTAAGGTTGTTACATTGAAGACCACCGGGCATTATCGTGGAGTTCATTCCTTGAACTTGTATCGGAATCCTCTCCATGCCGGAGGCAGCTGGGTGAAATGGACCTCCTTCCGTTTCCTCAATCCCCGCAGGGAGCGGCATATCGCTCCCCTGGCATTCCCCAACACGTCGCAGATCTCCCTTGCCGTAAACCACCTGTTCGGATTGTCCCTTAGGAACTGGTACACTTCCTGTTGTCCCATACCCTGCACCACGCTCGTTTTCCGCTATTTGCTCGAAGGAAGGCCCATGCTTATGGACCCGATCGTGAATGTCACGTTCATTCGACGAAGAAAAAAAAAGCCGGCGCACACCATGAGAAACCTAGGATCCTGCGGGGACAGAGGTATTCGTAACGAGGTGCGAATCAAGCAGATGTTGATCCGGCATTGTAAACAGGTGAGGCCAGCAAATATGATTTAGGATATCGTATATTATAAGTTTTGTGGAACGATAATTGCACTCACATAACTCTGGGCACGTCATTTCCGGCTTTTCCGTTCCTCTACGGTCTTCCGATCACCCTTTTTGAACCTGATGGGAGTCCCCTTCGAAACGGTGGATTTGGCAGGTACCTTCACCGGCCCGTCATCCATCTGCTGGGACGCTTCCTTGGCAGCCTTGGCGATCCCACCGTACTTCTCGAGGATACGGGAGCCGAAATAGAATGCGATTATGGCCAGATATACCCATGTGAAATACTTCAGGGAATCCGTATCGCCCTTGAACAGTAGCGCTATGTAGACCACCGTAAGGGCGATGACCAGCGACCTGCGTATCTCGTGACGGTCCAGTACCTCCACGGGCTCGGCATTGTACAGGGCGATCCTGTCGGACAGGGGAAGCTCCTTCAGGAAGTTCTCGTCGATGGAGAATTTGCTCTTTTTCCTGGCCTTTACCAGATGGCCCATGTAGTTCATCCATACCAATGCAAGGAAGAACGTGCTGATGCCCATGAGAGCGGGAGGGAACCAATTGGAACTGTCCTTGGAGAAGTGCTGTAATGAAAGAAAGAAGAGGAATCCGAATACGATTATCAAAATCACGTGGGCCAGCATCGTTTTGATTCTGTTGTACGAGCTCATCATATCACCTGTCCGTCCGTTCAATTTCCACATTCCCGTATCCCGGATGGCCGCCCCTGGCATCATAGCGTTCCATCCGGTGTCCGGATGGTGATCCTCAGTCGACCGTGAGGGTCTTTGACAGGTTTCGGGGATAGTCCGGGTCTACCCCGCCGGCCAGGGCCCAGTAATATGAAAGTAGCTGTAGGGGGATGACATTAACTATTGGGCTGAGGTTCGTTCCCGCCCGGGGGGTCGCAAGGAAATGGTCACTGTTCGCTCGCAGCGATCGCGAGTCCTCGGAGATCACTATGACGTTCCCCTTCCTGCAGGAGACCTCGTTCATGTGCGATACTATCATGTAGGTGTCCTCCGGGGTCGTGATGAACAGGACCGGATAACCCTTGCTAACTATGGACAGCGGGCCGTGTTTGAATTCCGAGCTGTACATTCCCTCGCAGTGTATGTAAGTTATCTCCTTGATCTTGAGAGCCCCCTCCAGGGCTATGCCGTGGGATACTCCGTAACCCAGGCAGTAACAGTCGCTAATGCCCTCCAGATCCTTGACCAGGGTCTTGCACTGGGGGTCCACCCTGGCCAGGGTCTTCCTGAGGATGCCCGGAAGCGTGCGGAGCTCCCGTTTCAACGTCTCATAGCGTTTTTTCTTCAGCATGCCGTTCTTCCTACCCAGTTCAAGTGCGACGTAGTACAGCAGCACCACCTGGTTCAGAAATGTCTTGGTGGCGGGGACGCTTATCTCCAGGTCGCATACCAGTGGCAGATACACGTCGGTGTTCAGCATGAGCGTGGAACCCAGGACGTTGAGAACGCCGAGAAGGGTTCCCTTCTTCAGCTTTCGGAGGAAATTCAGACCGTTTATAACGTCCTTTGTCTCTCCCGACTGGGAGATGAATATAACGCAGTCCTCCTCCCCGATGGACTGTCCGAAATTATCGATGAACTGGCCGGCGATGACGGGCATTACCGGAACCCCTGCGAACTTGTTGAAGAAGTAGGAGCCGGTGACCGATGCGTTGAAGGAGGAGCCGCATGCCACGATGAAGATGCGTTTTGCCTCCATGATCTTCTCGATGAAGCTGTCAACGAAGTCGGACTCGTCCAGGGTCTCCATAAGCATCTCGACCCTCTTGGGCTGGTCGTATATCTCCTTTGCCATGTAATGCTCGAAGCCTCCCTTGTTCGCCTCTTCCGGATCCAGTTCGCTCTCTTCCGGTATCCGATCGATCTCGCTTCCATCCTTCAGGGAGAAAAGGGTGAACGAACTCTCGTCGAAGCGAACGAACTCCCCGTCGCGAAGGGGCATTATCATCTTCGTCAGGGGCAGTATGGACGGCAGGTCGCTGCTGCAGCATATGAAGCCGTCGCCGACACCGAGATAGAGGCTGCTACCTCTCTTGACCGCATACATCTCATTGGCATGCACGGTGGTTATCACGAAGGCGTAATCTCCATGCAGGTCCGCATCGGCGCGGATGAGAGCATCGTTGAGGTCCCTGCCGTACTGATCGTAGTACTTCTCCACCGTGTGTACCATCATCTCCCCGTCGTTCCAGCCCTTGACGGCATGCCCCTCCTTCATGTACTGGTTCCTGAGCTGTGTGCAGTTCACTATGTTGCCGTTGTGGGCCCCGATCATGTCCCCGTCGCAGTCGTAATGCGGCTGGGAGTTCCTCTTCGAAGGCCTTCCGAAGGTGGCCCACCTGAGCTGGATGATGCCCCGTTCCCCGCTCAGCTCCTCGAAACGATATTCCCTGCTCACCTGCTCGATGGTCCCCGCATCCTTTCGAAGGTCAGTTCTCTTGCCGTCCATTACCCCGACGCCGACGGAATCGTAGCCCCTGTAAACGAGCCGCCTGCCCGCTTCGACCATGATCTTTCCGAGCTCCGGATTGCTCTTTCCGAACACGATGCCGAATATTCCGCACATGGATTAACACCCGAACAAAGCGGATTGGGTTCCCATTATTTATTGTCAACGGTGAAAAGTACGACAAAATCTTGGAGCCTTCGTGAGTTTGATATATATAAGTGAGCCCATACCAACCCCCTCCCTCTTTCCGCAGGGGACTCCCAGTGCCTCCTATCGAACGGAGCAGATCCAACGCTATTGTCGAGTTCGAATAATTAAACCGAAAAACAAGTGCTTAAACCTATAAACGATAATGTTCTTAACGCTCGACTGTAAAGTGAATGGAACACTACAGAATGGAGGAATAGAAAATGGAGGATATACTGATCAAGAACGCCACGGTCATCCCGGTCCGACCGGCCGATGCCGTATTGAAAGAACATTCGATCCTGGTCCGGGAAGGGCGAATCGCCGCCCTGGGTCCGTACGAGGAGATAACGGGGAAATTCCCCACCGGGGATGCGGTCGTCATCGACGGCTCGGGCAAGCTCGTTCTGCCCGGATTCATAAACGGTCATACTCACCTTCCGGAGACCCTGCTTCGGGGGATATGCGACGACGAGATGCTTGAAAAATGGCTCTGGGAGAACGTTTGGGTATGGGAGGGGCGAATGACCCCGAAGGAGGCGAAGGCCGGCTCGATGCTGGGATGCCTGGAGCTCATCAAGAACGGAGTCACCGGCTTCATCGATCAATTCTACTATGCGAACGAGATAGCCGAAGCGGTGGCGGAAAGCGGCATAAGGGGCCTTCTGTGCCCCAGCGTTTTCGACAACAACGCAGAAGCGGGATCCATAGACAACTGTTTCAAGAGAGCCTGCGAGGTGGTGGACCAGTGGTACGGCAAGAACGAAAGGGTCACCTGGGGAATGGGTCCTCACGCGCCGTACACGGTGGACAAGGAATGGCTGTGGAAGATAAAGGATTTCGGCCACGACAGGGGGCTTCCGATCCATATTCACATGCAGGAGACACAGTGGGAGGTGGACGAGGCGATGAAGAGCTTCGGCAAGACGCCCTTCCAGTATCTCGAGGAGATCGGGCTTCTCAGCGAGCGCATACTTGCGGCACACTGCGTCGTTAGCACGCCGGAGGACCGGAAGATCATGGCCGCCAGGGACATTCACGTGCTACACAATCCCACCTCGAACCTCAAGCTCTCCTCGGGCATAGCCCCCGTCAACGAATATCTCGATGCCGGCATAAACGTCAGCGTCGGTACGGACGGGAACGGCTCCAACAACGACCTCGACATGCTGACGGAGATACAGCTGGCGGCGCTGCTGCAGAAATATTCCACCGGTAAGCCCACCGCAATGCCACTTTCCCGAACCCTGGATACCGCCACCATCAACGGCGCCAGGGCCATGGGACTCGATAAGGACATCGGGACCCTGGAGGTGGGCAAGTACGCAGATATCATCATCATGGACTGCTCGGGGCCGAACATGAACCCGCAGCACAATCTCCTGTCCAACCTGGTCTACTCGTCATCGTCCAAGGATATCGAGACGGTTCTGGTGGGGGGACGTATAATAATGAAGGACCGCGAGGTCCTCACCATGGACGAGAAGAAGGTCATAGAGGACGCCGCGGATGCCATGCACGTGCTCAGAGGCGATTGATGGGCCGACACCGATCCTGCATCATCGGAGGACGTACTCTCTTCAATAGGAGGGACTCGTTGGCCTCTTCGAGCATAACTGTCTCGTCCGGAAGGTGTTCCGTCCGATCCTGGTAGCCGGGGTGGGGAACAGGGGTGGTGTAAGCGCATACGAGCCCGACGTAAATATCATAAAAACTGGTAGAAAAGGGGTTGAGAACGAGGGCGAGTGCCCTCGTGATCGGCGGGACGCCGACCTTGTGCCAGACGGATGATATTATCATTTTTCTCTGTCACAGAGCCCATATAACGAACATAACGAGCGTCAGATGAATCTCGCTCGCCATCGAAAGAACCTTTGCATGACAACAACACAGACGCCTATTTCCCCTTAACCGAGATCCTGTGGAACAACAATATCAGAACCGCCAAGAGAAGAAAGACCAGCTCGAATCCGGGTGAATCGGTCTTTTCCTGCACTTCGAAGCGCAGCTCCACCGAATCCTCCCCTCCTTTGCCGTCCTTCACGGTGAGCAGTACGGTGTGATGGCCCGCATCGAAGCTCCTGGAGAACCCGGACGAGTTCGAGAGTTCTTCTCCCGTCTCCACCATGACCCAGGAATAGGTCAGATCGTCCCCGTCGGGGTCCTGCACCTGTGCGCGGAACTCCACCTTCTTGCCGGAAGTGAAGCTTCCACCGCTCTGAGGGGTCGTACCGGTCAGGTTCAGGGATGGCCATCGGTTCACGTCGTTGATGATGAGCTTCCACGTCCTGTTAATGCCCCGACCACCCGAACTGGCCTCCACCTTCACCTCGTGGGTCACATCGTCGCCGCTGTCATAATCGGGAATATAGATATATCGGGGACCGCTCTCGTCATCCAGAAGCTCGCCGTCGAAGAACCACGCGTAGCTGACCTCATCTCCGTCCGGATCGCTCACGTTGAAGGTGAACTCCACCTGTCTTTCCTCATCCGTCTCAGTATCCGCCGCCGGATAGACAACCATGGTCATGGGCGGACGGTCGACGTTGAGAACCACCACAGTCCAGTTCATAGCGACTGTGAGCGCGTCGTCGGTTGCATCCGTTACCACGAGCTTCACAGTATGGGTGCCCGCCATTCCGTAATCCGCCCTGAAGTTGTGGGACTGCAGCGTCGCACCAGGAACCGCCTCTCCGTCCTCGAACCACTGCAATCCGGGCTCCGTGCCGTCAGGATCGGATACTGTCAGAACGAAGTTGACATTCTCGTTCTCGGAGATGGTGGCCGATCTCCCGGGAGGCCATTTCACAGTTATCTCCGGTAACGGGTTCACATCCTGCACCACGAGCTCCCAGCTCTCGTTCACCGAGGCGAAATAGTCTGACACTATCACCTTGACGGAATATTCACCGGCGGATAGCTCCCCCGCGTAGGCCGTTGTGATGTTCAGGGTGGGTTCGTTCTCCCCTTTCATCTCCTCATCGTCCAGAAGCCATGAATAGAACAGCGAATCCGTCTCCGGGTCGGATGCGGACACCTCGAATACCGCCGAATTTCCCTCGTCCACGGTCACTATCCCGGCAGCGGGCGATCGCGAAATTACCTCCGGTGGCAGATTTGCCCTGGTGACCGATACCTGCATGATATAGTCCCCGCCTCCCCAGCCCACTGCGGCCCGGATGTAGTAATATCCCTCCTGGCCTGCCGTGTGGTTCAGTTCCTCGTAATGGGCGTAATCCGTCGATCCCGCCATCACCGTCCCGTTCTCTGCCTGAAGATAGAGATCGAAGTTCAGGGCGGGCTGGAACACCATTGTCACGTGCACGAAGTCGTTCTCCCCCAGCATGAGCTTGAAGAAATCGTCGTCGTCGATACCTTCAAGAAGCTCGTCCTCGATGGTGGCAGGGGGCGTTATCTCGGTTGCGAGATACAGAAAATCGTTCCCGTCCGAAGGGTATTCGCCCTCGCCGGTGACCGTAAGGGTATAATCCCCATATCCCCAGAAGGTGAACAACTGTAGAAAATAACCATCTGTGACATTGGCCATGAACCGTACCTCCCGATAACCGCCCATGCCCTCGGCAGAGCTCGATATGAGATAGTCGGCCGCAGGGTCGTACACCGTGAGGCTGAAATCTCCTGTGGAGGGAACCGTGAGATTGACCGTGACTATGTCCCCTGCCTCCAGGGGCAGCACGTACCAGTCCACGTAATCAGTCTGATTATGAAGCGAATCGGAGGCGCTGGCATTCACAAGTATCTCTGTGGCGTTCCCCATGTCGTTATCGTCGTTACGCGTATGCGTTCCGTACGCCGAGGAAGACCGGATCGGTGCGATCATGGTGAATATGGCAGCCATCAGCAGCAACGAGGTAATAAGGAGAGTCCGTCTCATTTTGAACACCGTACCATTAATGTAAAAAGGAAAAATCGTCTCTGGGATGTAACCATATTGATGAAGCGGAATCGGTCCCCTGGGGCTCCCACTATGTTCCGGAGACACCCTTCGGGCACTCCTGAGCCCTCGGAAACATTCTGTTTCCTACGGGCCCCGATTCCGCGCACATTGTCAAGCTGAAAAGCTCGACTTTCTGTCGAGTTTTTCACCATTGACAATATTCTCGGTATAGCTATAAATATTTTATTTTCCGATTCGAGCATAAAACCCATGCCCGGAGATCAGAAGAAGCCGGAGAGAAGTTCACCCATCTCGAATCCCAGCCATCCCCTCATGATAGCATAGACCATGAAGAGGAAGTACAGGCCGAACAGCAGAATGGCCTTCAGCCGGTTAAGCTTCATCTTGACGGCAAATATGATGAGCGTGATCGTGGAGAACACCAGTAGCATGATCCGAACCTCCTGTACGCCGGAACCGCCCACGTACACGGGTCCCTTCCACAGGGTCCATATCAGCAGGGGAAGGCCGAGGCCGATGTTTATATCGAATATATTGCTGCCGAAGGCATTGGAAACGGCGCCGCTGTCATCGCCCTTTCGGGCTGAAAGCATGGAGAGGAACGTATCCGGAACCGAGGTCGCTGCCGCCGCGATGATCACCGCGACGAAGAAGGGGGTGATATTCATAGAAGTGGCTATCCTCTCGCAGCTGAGCGCCAGGAAATAGCATGATACAGCCACGATGCAGGTCGTTACAAGTATTGTAAGCCAGGCGGCCCTCTTTGTATGGTCGTATTTCACACCGCTTCCGATCAACCATCTATCCTCGTCCTGCTCGATGTTGAGCCTGAGCATACCGGGGCGCGACCCGTCGATATAATCCACTGAGAAATCCTCGCCTCCCTGGGCCCGTACCTTGCACGAGCATATGCCGGGTTTGCAGCCTTCCTGGACGGATGCAGAGGTGTGGATGTGGTCGTGGAAGCTCTGCCAGAAATCCTCGGGGTCCTCCTCCATCTCATCCTGGTATTCCGAATCCGAAAGTGACGGCCATATCCGTTCGAGAGCTCCGTAATCCCTCTTCCTGATGGCCTCGTGAAAATCCGCGCAGAGCACGTTTATCCGGTACTTCTCCGTTCTGGTCAGGCGACGCCTGTGCCGCTTTGCATCCATCCATAGCCATGCGGCGTATCCGCCGTAAAGGCCGATGAAGACCAGCGCCATATACCACGTGAGGCTTCCCTGGGTGATGAAGGCGATCAGCACTATCTCGGAGAGCAGGAAATAAACTCCGTCCCTGTAGAGAACCTCCTTCTCCACCACGAGGTCCGTTTCCTGACCCTTTTTCTTCCTGTAGCGGTAGATGAAAAAGGTGCAGATGGCAGGTATAACCATCATGTTGTAGATGGCGCTGCCCGCGCAGGTGGCGATCCCGGAGGAATAGCCTGTACCGCTGGAGAATCCTCTGTATATGACCAGGAAGAACAATACCGTGAAGAACTCGGGAAGAGAGCTGGCGATGGCATCGATAGTGGCCCCCCTGACTGAACCGGGAATGTTCCTTCCCAGGAAGAAGGAGGCTTCGGAGAAAGGGTCGCATGCCTTCCAGATGAATATGGAGAGTAGAACGACGAGTAAGAACCAGAATAGTGAGGGCAGGTCTTCGCCCCATACGAGTTTGTAGAGAAGGAGAATCAGGGCCAGGACCGCGACGAGGAGCCCGAACAGCGAATAACCGATGAGAGTCTTTCGCTCGAGATTTGAAAGGTCCGGCATTAGGAGAACTCCTTTACTATATACTGCGTATATCGGAATGAGTACTGGCCGACGGTGAAGGGGTTAATTGAGATAAATAATTTGCCATGTTATAAAAAACGAGCCGGAACCGGCTCGGGCTGTGGATCATTTTTTTACGATTCTGTGATACGCGCCAAACGGGACAACTACCATTTCGGTAAATATCAACGGTTGAAAATATCCCGCACTATCTTTCCCATTCCCACGAATACGACGAAGAACTCCAACCTGCCGAGGAACATCCCGATTATCTCGGTCCACAGCAGCGGCAGCGGGGAATCGGGGCGGGTTATTCCCGCAGAGAGCCCCACCGTGCCGAGAGCGGAGGCGAACTCGAACATGGATTCCTTCATGCCGTGCCCGTAGATGCCCAGTATCATGGACCCTGCGAAGAAAACCAGGAGATAGAGAAAGACGTAATTGGCCGCATTCTTTATCTTCAGATCGCTGATGAACTCCTTCTGCCGGCCCTTCCAGATGTAGTTGTGCACTATGGCATTCCTGGGAAGGAGCGGCCTTTTGACCTGCCACCAGATCGACTTTAAAAGGAGATACACCCTGTACTGCTTCAATCCGCCCGACGTGGAGCATATCCCACCGCCGATTATCATCAGGATGATGAGACCCAACCATCCGAATCCGGACCAACCGCTGTATTCCGTCGTTGTGAAACCGGTCCCGGTCAGGGCCGATACACCCTCGAAAAGCGCCGCCCGAAAGGCCAATCCCTTGCTGCCGTAAACGCCCGGGGTCACCCGGTTCGTCGTCCAGAAGAACAGCATTATCGTCGAGACCAGCGTTACGGTGAAGAAAAGACGTATCTCCCCGTTGCGCAGGAAAGAGCGGAACTTCCCCCTGAAGAGCCAGTATGCGGTGAGGAAGTTGAGGTTTCCCAGGAACATCAAGAGGAGCGTCACCGCTTCCACCCTCGCCGAGCCCCAGTATCCTATGCTCTCACTGTGTGTGGAGAATCCTCCTGTGGCAACCGCGGTGAACGTATGATTGACCGCGTCGAACAGGGTCAGTCCCACGAAGATGTAGGCGAAAACACCTATGAGCACGTAGCCCATGTAGAGCTTGACGACCAGCTTGGCCGACTCGCGTATATGGGGGGCTAGAAGCTCGGCCCTGCCTTCGGCCTCGGAGAATCCCAGTCCCACGGGCCCGGTTATGGCAGCGAGCATCATAATGGCGAAGCCCGCACCTCCCGCCAGCTGGGTCGTGCTCCTCCACAGAAGGATCATGTTGGAGGTTTCCTCGGGCACGACCATGGTAAGGCCGGTGGTGGTCCAGCCGCTAACCGCTTCGAAAACGGACTGGGTGAACGTCATTTCCTCCACTATCATGTAGGGAAGGGCCGAGAACAGGGATATGAGGGCCCAAGTCAGGAACACTATGATGCCGGCATCCGTGACGGTGAGCACCACCTGCCTGCGGGGCTCGAAGAACCGCCAGAGTATCATTCCAATGCCCGCGCTGCCCAGGGCGGGAAGGAAGAATCCTATGCTTTTGGTCCATTCACCTGGCCACCCGAACAGCGCGAATAGGGGCACTATCATGAGAGTGCTGACGAGAATGAGGTTGAAGCCGGTATAGGAGAGGATGGCCCAGTATCTCTCCCTCATACCCGTATCTCTGCGCATCCGGCATCATCCCTCGCTGGGCGAAATCGTTCAGAATTCCTCTGTCAGGACCTTGAGCGCCTCATCGTGATTTCCCGGAAGGGATACGAGTATGACCCGATCGCCCGGCCTCAGGCGCGTCTTGCCGTGGGGGATGATGGGGGTTCCCTTCCTGATCAGGCCGGCTATCAGGCAATCCTTGGGGAGCTTCATGCTCTCCAGCGGTCTGTTGACGACCCTGGCGGTCTTCTTCAACACGACCTCCGTTATGTTCACCTTCCCCTCTCCTACGGGGGTGAGGTTCACGATGTCCTCGAAGATGGCCTTTTGCTCGATGAGACTGGTAAGGATATGGGTGGTGGATATGGCGTCCCCGATGCCGAGGTTCCTGAATACCTTCTCGTTGTCGGGATCGTTGACCAGCGTTAGTATTCTCGGAATCTGAAAATATGCATCCGCCATCTGACATATAGTGAAATTATCCTGGTCGTAGGAGGTCAGGGCCAGGAGCGCATCCGAATAGAAAGCGCCCGCATCCTCCAGTATCTCCGGGTCGCTTCCGTCGCCGTGTACTATATTGATCCTGAACTGCTTGGCCAGCCTGCTGCCTCCCTCCCAGCTCTTGTCGATGACGGTGACCTTGTGACCCTTGGAGATGAGCGCGCGCGACAGGAAATATATGAGCTTGCCTCCGCCTACGATAAGTATTCTCATGCTGCTTCGCCTCCTTACAGCCATCCCTTCAATGGCGAGCGGTCCTTTTCCAATGCCAGCTTTTCGAGGAATACATCGGCGGCAATGGCTGTGGGACACACCGTAAGAAGCCCCATCTCGGAGTAAGCCAGATCCCGCTTGGGATCGGACATACGGGCTATCACCTGCCTCACGTTGAACATCTTGAGCGCCACCTGGGCGGCCATGAGATTGATGTTATCCTCCCCGGTGGTGGCTATGAAGAAATCCGCCTTTTTGAGCTTTGTCCTCTCCAGTATCTTGAACTCGGTGACATCACCGGTCATGTGGTATCCGCTGAACTCCACGGAAAGGTTGGCGAAGGACTTATCATCGATGTCCACCACCGTGATGCTGTATCCCATGGAGCTGAGCTTGTTGGCGATGTATGAGCCAAGGCGACCGCACCCGGCTATGACGCCGAACTTTGGTTTGCTAAGAGGCATTTGCAGACCTTCCCGTGAAACGGCCTGCTTCGGCTATCGGTCATACTTCCGGGATCGGCTTTTACAGGCCAGATATTGTGCATAATCACTGTCGATATCGCGTGAGCCATTGTAATGATACTGTTCACTTAAATATCTTTCTGCGGGAATGGAGGGGGGCATCGGAGGGCGATATCATACCCTTCACGAACCGGATCGAAAGACAATGATATGTCCGGTAAAAATCCCATCGGAGAAAAAAAATTGGGGGGTCGATGCCGCCTGAATGGCTCTCGCCCCCTTAACGAATCGTACCTGATACGGATTTTCCAATGTCAGCAAGCGTACGTTTCCTACTCCATCGCTCCAAGGACGAGGGCAAGGAGGGCCATCCGCATGACCACGCCGTTGAAGGCCTCGGTCCAGTACCTCGAATGCCTAGTTTCATCGACATCCTGCGGCAGCTCGTCCATCCTGGGAAGGGAATGAAGGATTATGCAGTCGCTCTTTGCCTTGTTCCGCAGCAGTTCCCGGGTTATCCTGTAGTTGGAAGGGGTCAATCCCTTGTCCTCGGTGATCTCCTCGCGCGGCTTGGTGTAATCCGGCTGGACCACGGGCTCCATGTAGATGACATCCGCTTCAGCGATGACCTTGTCCACATGGTCCGCAAAGGAGAAAAGGGCATTGCGATCCTCCATTATCTTGATGTATTCCTCATCCATGCCCATGTCGGGGGGACACACGAAGTTGGCCTGAACATCGAATCTCGTGATGGCGTGTGCGATGGAGTGCATGGTCCTCATCCTGCCGTCGCCGACACACAGGAAGTTAAGGCCGTCGATGGTGCCCTTGTCATTCCATATGGTGTACAGATCGGTAAGTACCTGCGTGGGATGTTCGCCCCAACCGTCTCCGCAGTTGATGACGGGGATACTGGCCCATTTTGCCGATTCCTGGGGAGCACCCTGCTGGAAATGGCGCATGGCTATAACATCCCCGTAGTATTCGAGCATCTTCACCGTGTCCTTGATGGATTCCTGGTAGAAATCCCCGGCCCGGGTCATTTTGGCATCGGAGAATCCCACCACGTGACCGCCCAGCCTGTGCATGGCCGCCTCGGTTGCCAGCCTGGTCCTCGTGCTGGGCTGATAGAACGCAGTTACCAGGGTCTTCTCCTTGAGGAGATCCCCGTTCTCTCTGTTGGCCGCAAAGGGCGCTAGCTCGTCCGCGACCTCGAATATTCTCATGTATTCCTCTCTCTCAAAATCTCGCAGAGAGAGGATATCCTTTCCAAGAAAACTTCTCATTTTATGCCTCCTTAATCTATTTATATAATTTCCAGAATTGGCCTGGGGGAAGCGGTTCATGTATTTTCTACTTTTTGTCGGTTTTTTAAAAGCGGTTCGATAATTATCAGCACCAGGTATCATATTGCATTATGCAGAGCTTTTCATAATAATGGATGCAGTAATACGAAAAAAATCAAGAATGCTGATATAGGATGGAAATGGAGAATAAAAAGATGAAGCGGTATCTGCGTTACACCCGATCCCGAAGGATCGATTCCACTTCATCCACCATTTCTCATTCTCATTTGACGCCTGTTAAGGTTTCCTAGCTCATTTCTTGGCTGGCGACTTCGGCTTCTTTGGTTTTTCGGACTTCTTGACCTTCTCGGCCGCTTTCTTTTCCACCTTGGGTTTCACTTCCTTCTTGACCGCCGCCTTCTCGCCATCTTTTTTCTCTTTCTTAGCTGCTTTCTTTTCCTTCTTAGCAGCCTTTTTCTCGGTCTTCTTCGCCTTTTTCGCTGCCTTTTTCTCGGTCTTGGCCTTCTTCGGAGCTACGATGTCCTTGATCACCTTTCCGCGCCTGGTGCCGAAAGCCTTCATAAGCCCCTTCCAACCGTCCTTCTCGTAGGTTTCCTTTCCCTTCTTGATCTCGGCAT
>CAYRFL010000005.1:54473-54835 GCA_964423515.1 uncultured archaeon | reverse complement strand
AGCCCCTTCCAACCGTCCTTCTCGTAGGTTTCCTTTCCCTTCTTGATCTCGGCATCGGTAGGTTTCCATTCTTTCATTTCCTTCTTCTTTGCTGCTTTTTCCGCTTCCCTTGCCTTCTTCTTGGCTTCTTTCTTTGCCGCCTTCTCCGCTTCCCTTGCTTTCTTCTTTGCCGCTTTTTCCGCCTCCTTTGCTGCCTTTTTCTTTTCCTTATCCTCTTTTACGGAAACCTTCTTTACTTTCGGCTTCTTCTCAATCTTTGCCTTCTTCGGAGCTACCATATCCTTTATGACCTTTCCGCGTCTCGTTCCGAACGCCTTCATGAGGCCCTTCCAGCCGTCCTTCTCGTAGGTCTCCTTGCCCCT
>CAYRFL010000005.1:39420-54373 GCA_964423515.1 uncultured archaeon | reverse complement strand
CTTGATATCTTCATCGGTGGGCTTCCATTCCTCCGATTTCTTGGTAGCTTTCTTGGGCTTCTTCTCTTCTTTCTTGGCGACCTTCTTCCCCACCTTGGGTTTCTTCGGGGCTACCATATCCTTTATGACCTTTCCGCGTCTCGTTCCGAATGCCTTCATGAGGCCCTTCCAGCCGTCCTTCTCGTAGGTCTCCTTGCCTTTCTTGATATCTTCATCGGTGGGCTTCCATTCCTCCGATTTCTTGGTAGCTTTCTTGTGCTTCTTCTCTTCTATCTTGACGGTCTTCTTGGATTCCTTATCCTTTTTGTCCTTCTTGGATCCCTTATCCTTTTTATCCTTCTTGGATTCCTTATCCTTTTTGTCCTTCTTATTATCTTCACCCCAATGGACCGTGAAGGACAGGCTTCCCTCGCCGTCTTCGGATTTCCCCTTGACCTTGAGCTTTATATCATCCGGTAGAGACACTAACCAGCCTGACCGCCGATATTTTATGATAACCGGGTCCGCATTCAATGATTCATCGATAAAAAGGGCCAATTCCTTTTTATTCATCTTTTTTTCAAATTTTATCTCACTCTTCGCCATTTTAACACCTCTCTATTAATAAAATATCTATAAAACACATATTTTGGGATGGGAAACCAATAATTTGATATTAATAACTTTTTATAACGTTATTCGAATTAATTAATAACTTTTTATCAAGATAATTTAAAATCCTATCAAATTTATGTGAAAAATGCACCCTTCATATCAATTAGTTCCAAATAGTCAGGGATGATAATTTATGCAATTTATATAATCACCACGATCATTTACACTATTATAACCGAATTCCGCTATTTTAATTTCCGGTTGACATATTGCACTCCTATATGCTGGTGTTATTCCCCGCGTTGTGGTTTTTCTAGATTATTACACCCGAACCTATATCAACCAGCGAGGAGATGCCCGAGATAGTAACAAATATATTATTATTGCATTATTTTACAGTAACTTAGATGGATCATTATGGATTGCGGGGATAGCCATGAAATCCACAAAGAGTAGTGAGAACTTGGGCAGTAACGATTCCGTGAAGAGATCGGCAGAGGGCGATCATGCCAGAACCAACTGGGGAAATACCGAGATGTTCCACTCTGCATCGACCTGTCATTGGAGGGACATAATATTCTCCATGGCGGATATGATATTCGTACTGGACCCGGATAAAAAATTTTTATTCTGTCATGCCCCCGAAAAGAGGAACCTCTATTCGGATCCTGAAAAATTCATCGGTAAAAGTTACGCCGAGATCATGCCCCCCGAATTGAATGGCCCATTCGAAATCGCCTTTGAGCGAAACCGAAACGGCGACGTTGCGGAATTTGAATACTCTTTGGACATCTCAGACGGTACATTCTGGTTCCAGGCCAAACTTTCACCTATCATCCTGGACGACGAATATAAGGGTTCTGTGGCGGTGGTTCGAGACATTACGCCAATAAAGAAGGTCGAGAAAACGATGCATGAGACGGAGGAGAAATACCGCCACATATTCGAGAATTCTATCATCGGGATATACAGCACCACTCCCGAAGGTCATATCTTGATGGCAAATCCCGCCCTAGTAAAAATGCTGGGTTATTCCTCCTTCGGGGAACTGTCCAAAAGAAACCTCAATGAGGATGGATTCGAACCGGGTTATTCCCGCACCTCATTTCAGGAAATTATGGAACGACACGGAGAGGTGGTCGGGCTGGAATCCGCCTGGAGAAGAATGGACGGCAGTACGCTGTTCATACGTGAAAATGCAAGCGCTGTAAAGGATGATTCGGGTAATATCGCCTACTACGAGGGAACGGTGGAAAACATAACAGAACGGAAGAAGGCAGAGGAGGCCCTGATGGAGAGTAAAATGAACTTCAAGACGGTTGTGGACAATGCCAATGACGGGATACTGATCGGGATGGGAAAGGGTAAACATGTATATGCAAACATGATGGCATCCGAGATGACGGGTTACTCCATTGACGAGTTACTGAATCTGGCGATCAAGGATCTTGCACATCCCGATGAAAGGAAAAAAATACTAGCGAGATACAAGAAAAGAATGAAGGGTGAAAACGTACCGAATAAATACGAAACGTACATATTGAGAAAGGATGGACATAAACTTCCGGTGGAGATAACTGCAGCAATAACTGTCTGGAAAGGGGAAAATGCGGACCTTGTAATAATGAGGGATATTTCCGAGAGAAAACGAACTGAGAACGAGATCAGAAAACGCCTGCTGAAGTTCAGACTGGAGATCGGCAATATTTATATGGTCAAAGAAGCTGCGCCGGCCCTGTCCATTGACGCTATCAACGATCTTTTGAGTGTCGGTTATTCTGGTTTGATTATTTCCCGATGGCCCGAAAGGGAGTTGGGGGCGCAACTGAAAGGTGAATATGATTATCTCTGGCTTTCTGAAAGAAAGGGTAAAAGGACAATTCGGGCAAGGGCAGGGGACATCCTGAAAGAGATCGGGGCTTGTGGGTTCACGAATGTCATTCTCATTGACCGGTTGGACTATATTGTCTCCAGGATGGGTTTCAAGAAAACGCTTCGGCTCATTCAAGACCTCAAGGAAGTGGCATATTACAACGACAACATCATCATCATTTCCATAGATCCCGAGACCCTATCTCCCAGGGAAGCCGCCCAGCTGATAAAGGAAACCAGGGAGATAATACCTCTCCAGAAGGCATGGCTTCCGGACAGCCTCTTCGAGGTATTGAAATTCATATACAACCAGAACCGGATGGGCATCAAACCGTCACACACCAAGGCCAGCAGGGACATCGGTATCAGCAAACCGACCGCCGGCAAGAGAATAAGGCAGCTCATCGAGCTGGGTTACGTCATGGAGGGAGTGAAGGGAAAGAGCAAGGTTCTGGAGCTGACCCCCGAAGGGACGAACCTGTTCATGAAGTGAATTAGCGATAAATCATTCCCCATTTTACCCCAGGCTGCGGTGCTGGCGATAATTATTTATCCACATAATACATAGGCTGAATGATGATATCTGTAAAGCACCCCCCTAATCGGAGATGAATACTATGAGAATGATGGGGTACATTCAGCGGTATCTGCATGGGCCTTTGCTCTCCATGGGGATCCTTGCTCTGTTTCTCTCACTGGCATTGTCAGTAGGTCTTTATGATCCACTGGGACCAAACCGCCATAATGTAAAGATATTCACATTCGATGGGGAGGAATCGGCCTCCCAGCACGGTCTCTCCCGATACGTTCATCGCATAGTGGAGGATTTCGACAATCGCTCGTACGTGGACGTTCGCAACACATCCTGCCTCGTGGATACATTCAGCGGACGGGCCATCCTGTCGGGCGATACTCACAATACCATGAAGTTCAATTACGACTTCCGTTCCAGCGGAGGATGCGGGGACTATTCAACATGGTACACATACAACTTCGGTCGGATGACCTGGGCCGAAGCGGAGGAGATGGCGAACAATCACGGCGCGCAGTTCGCCGGCGCACCCAGCCTTTACAATTACAACGCACCTTACAAGAACTACGAGAGGTGGGTAGGCGAAAAGGATGCGAACAATGCCTACACGAGCAGCAGCAGCTGGAACAGGGTGAACACGCGTTCCAAGACCGATCAGCACTACTGCGTACTGGCCTATGCCAACGAGGATTCGCCGGGATACGACCAGTTCGGCGACAGCCGGGTCGTGAACGGCAAGCTCTACTTCTACCATGACTACGGAACCATATCGGAGCGGACCTGTTACAATTACTGCCGGCAGCACGGAGCACGACCTCTGAACCCGTACCTCTTCGGAATAAATACGCGGGCACACATGGTGGAGAATCACAACTGCCACGGGAGCGTGCAGTACAACGGGGCCGGTACAGCATCGGACGGGGGTTCGAACCACAATTACCGCGGCTTTATCGGATATCACGTTTCCGCAACGGCCAAGTATCTGGGCCATTTCCAGTCCAGCGCACTCTACCGGAAACTGCCCACCATCGGAGCTGCAAGGCTGACATGGTTCGATCACAGGCCTCCGGGGACCGACATAGTATACAACATGACGGCGGACGGCGATAACTGGGTGACCATGGAGAACGGGACCACTCACGTTTTCGAACACAGGGGCTCCCGCCTCATGTGGAACGCCACCTTCACAACGCCGAACGAGGATATCGTTCCCTATATCGACAAGGTCATAATAGAATACGACCTCTTCAGCGACCCCGAGCCTTCCGAACCCGATTCCACACCATGGCACGGAACCTCCACACCGCTTCTGAAATGGAACTTCACCGACCCGGACCGGGGCGACCATCAGTCCGATTTCCAGGTCGAGATATACAATACAACCAATATGACCCACATGGTGTATGATTCGGACTGGGTGAACTCGACCGACCCGAAGTACAAGGTTAAAGAGGACCTGCCCGACGGAACCTATTACTGGCGGGTACGTACGAAGGACGTTTATCACGCTGCAAGCAACTGGTCCGTACTGAAGATGCTGAAGCTGGACGTCACCAAACCGGAGGGGCACATAACCATCGTGGAGGACAGGCCGTCCGGTGCCTTTCCCGGGATTGGCGCTGTGAACGACCAGCTGGCCGACCTGGAGATATTTGCATTTGACAACGGCTCTGGCGTGGCCGACATGCAGATAATAAACGATCGGGGAACACCGGGCCCGTGGGAGGAATTCAGTTCCGTCAAGAGGATCGTGATAGAGAGCACGGACGGCCTGAAGACCATAGGCGTCCGCTTCAGGGATAATGCGGGGATAGTCTCCCGGGTGTTCAACGATACCATATATTTCGACCTCAAGGGCCCGTATGACGTAATGGTCTCATCGGTAACGCATCCCGATACCGGGAGGTATTTCAATTCCACCGATCCCGTTTTCGGGTGGGACCCGCCCTACGAGGTCACGGAGATAAAGGGGTATTCCTACATGGTGGATTCAAGCCAGTACACGGAACCGGGAAAGGTTCTCTATAACCCGAACGGGGATATTTCCGGAACCATCCCGGGCGATTTCTCCGGCCTCGATGACGGCACCTGGTATTTTCACATCGTACCTTGCGACGTGTACGACCAGTGGGGCAATACCTCCCACTTCAGGTTCAATATCGATACCACTCCACCGAGCATATACGACCTCACACCGAACCCGAAAGCATGGTACAATAACACCCGTATTCGGGCGGGAGCCGTGTTCAGTGACAAGGACGGCTTCGGGCTGGACCTCGGAACGATACAATACTCGATACGAATGGACGGGGGAACCTTCTCAGCATGGAAATCGGACGGTGTCGAATCGAAGATCGTTCAGACCGGACTGGGCGATAATCCCGAGAAGGCGGAAGCATGGGTCGATGTGGATGTGAGCGAGGGGGGAGGAAATGCTATAAGGTGGCGTATCTCGGACATACCCGGCAATGGCCCCGTGGGGAGCAACATCCTCGATATCAAGATAGATACCACGATGGTCACATTCGAGGAGCCATATCCCGAGCCCTACGAGGTGTTCCTGGAACCCGAGGTATCATGCGGGATCACGATCGTCGATACCGGCGGCAGCGGAGTGGACGGAAAATCGGTGGAATACTGCATATCACGGTGGGGGGACGATGACGGATCGTTCCTCAACTGGAGCAAGGTCGATATGAACATGGTCCGGGAAACGCTGAACGTCATGGTGGAAGTCCCCTTCGGGACCGGTACGAACAACTACATACGATGGCGGGCAAAGGACGGGGTGGGCAACGGCTATGCCTACTCCGATCCGAGCAGGGTTTGGGTGAACTCCCGACCCGAGCCCTTGATCCGCTTACCGATCATCGGAGGTGTGATGACAGCCGGTGACAGCTTCGAACTGAACGCATCCGGTACGACGGACCCGGACGGCGACGAACTGAGCCTCTACTGGGAGCTAAAGAACAAGACGACGAAGCGCGTAGAGAAAAGGGCATGGGGCCAGTACAGCGAAGTGGTGCTGGTTACGCCCGGAACGTATACCGTGGAGCTGTACGCGAATGACGGCTACGGATTCAACGAGAGCAAGAAGGTGACCATCGAGGTAGTTCCCGGGGGCTCGGACCAGACCGACATCGAAGGGGACGGGGAGCCTGTCAAAAAGGGAGCAAGGGGATTCCTTGCCGAATGGTGGTGGACGCTCGCTCTGGCCGCATTTGTAATTATCATAATAATCCTGTTGTTCATAGTTATGGCGAGGAGAAAACGAAAAAGGGAGGAGGAAAGCCTGGCTCCGATGCCGATCCATTCTCCCGAGAGGCCCTATCCCGTTGGCAGCAAAAATTTCCACATGCCGCAGTATTCCGCCATGGGGACATACCCTCCAGGCCCCCCTCCCCGGCAGGGACCACAGGTTCCGCGACAGACGTTGGGGGGGCAAACGGCCCCCGGAACCCCGCCTCCCGGTCGGAGAATGATCCATTCCGGCAGCCAGACTCTTCCCCCGGGGGGCAGTCCAACACCCGCACTTCCACAGTACGCGGGAATGGGAACCCCGCTCGAACCAATTATGCAGTCCCAGGTCTACGAGGGGGGGGCACCCGTCGCCGGACAAATCCTTCCCGTACCCACAATCCAGGCCCCCCTGACCTCGGCCTATTCCCTACCCAACTTCGCCACAGAAGCGGGATTGCAGAACCTCGATCTGATGGCCCTTCCACCGGGACCCGAAACACTCCTTCCGACAGCCGACCAACCCGTTGCCGAAGCCCAGCAGCAGGTACAGCCAATGCAATCGACTACGTTTCCGCAGTCAGGGGACCCGATGCCGTACCCGGCGATCAGTACGGACCAGCAGGTCCCGACCGGACCGGGATCGACGTTTCCGGCCGTCGGGGAGACTGCAAATATTGCCCCAGCGGGTCAATCATTCGACGCTGGCCCGGATCCACAGGAAGCTTCCGTAGCTCCCTATCCGCCGGGGATCGAAGTGGTACCGCAGGCCCCACCGGGAACGGCGGCCGGGATGCCCCGGGAGGCCGCATCAGTAGCGGAGACCCCCTTGCCACCGATCCCGCAGCCCGGCATTGTGACGGGAGGTGAGGATCTCTCCGAGATATTCGGGAATATGGCTCCCCGACCCCCGGCCGGCGCTTCGCCTCCACCGCCGCTATAGGGACCGGGGGGCCTCTTCTTTTCGAATTGGCTCATAGGTACGATCCCTGCAGCAAGCTCCGGGAGGATGAGGGATCCTTATAGGCGCATTCATCTTTTGAATTCCTCATGGGATGTTATGGCATCTTCCACCGCGAAGGTACTTTTATTAAAGGGGAATTCGATAATTCTTAAATATCAAGCTCACTATTGTAAATGCATGAATCTTCGGCACCGCCACATCTTGGTTGCGCCAATCCTGTGTGTTCTTCTTATGCTACTTGCAGTCCATGTTCCATACTCATATCGTATCGAGAGGACCTCTACCTCATCGCACACATCGTCTCTTTTTGTAAAGTACACGGGCTCAAGATACTACAATCGTTTCGATGAGATATTCAATACCACCGACAACATCGATTTCGGGAACACCACGTGTTCGGTGGACGTGGGGAACGGAAGGGTGTATCTCGCCGGCCTCTACGAGGAGGACTTCGAGGGAGGCCCGCACGGATTCGAGAAATCCACCGATAACGGTGCAAACCACATCATCAAGCTTGTCAGCGGAGCGGAGAACTACCTGCGGGATATCGGCTCGGAAGGCAACTGTCTGTACCTCTATGACAACGACGGTCACAGGGATTCCAGGTGCCTTTACACCGTGCGGCTGGGCCCCCTGAAGAGCTCGAAACAGTACAGCTTCGAGGCAAAGGTATGCCTCATTGCGCTCAGGGGCGGGGGCATCTTCTCGCCGGGAGGCCACACCAAGGTCCATCTCATAAGGGACAACGGACAGTTCAACGCGGAGGAAACGTTCTGGTCCCAGGCGGCTCCTCACAACGTACCGGGGGGAACCACGGTTCACGGGCGTACCACGGTCAGCAGGCAATTCACCCCGGATCATGACGACGGATACCTACTGGGACTGGAACTCTGGTCGCATGACGGCTCCAACGACCGCTGCGGCATCCAGATAGACGATATCAAGATCATAGGCGAAGGGGCCGTTGTGGAGCCCATATCCTACATACAGTCGAAGGCCGTATACAGAGATGTCGCCACCATCGGGGCAGCCAAGATGACGTGGTTCGAGAGCGCTCCGCCCGGTACGAGCATAGTCTACAACATGACGGTGGACGGGGTTCACTGGGTGACAATGCAGAACGATACCGATCACATATTCGAGCATCGCGGCTCCCGCCTAATGTGGAACGCCACAATGACCACCGACAGCGAGGATGTATCGCCCTACATCGAGAGGGTGATCATCGAATACGACCTCTTCAGCGATCCGGAGCCCAACTCACCGTCATCCTCCGAGTGGCAGGGGACTGCGACACCCACGCTGGAGTGGAACTTCACGGACCCAGACACAGGCGACGGACAGTCCGCCTATCTCGTGGAGTTGTTCGAGGACGGCAATGTGGATGAGGCAATGTACAACTCATCCTGGGTCAACTCCTCTCAATGGAAGCATAGGCTCACCGAGAATCTGAGCGACGGAGTCTACCACTGGCGCGTCGTAACGAAGGACGATTTTCACGTCCGGAGCAACTTCTCCCAGCTGAAAAAGATCATGATAGACATAACGAGACCGAACGGCAGCATAGTGATCGAGGAGGGGGCGCTGTCAGTTAACGAGCAGCTGGTGAACCTTGCCATCAATGCCACGGATCAGGGGTCGGGAGTGGCGGATATGCAGATAATAAACGACAGGGGCAACGCGGGTCCCTGGGAGACATATGCGGAGGAGAAGGGCGTGGCCCTCACGAAGGAGGACGGTCTCATGACCATAGGGGTGCGTTTCCGGGACAATGCCGGCATCATCTCGAATGTGTTCAACGATTCCATATACTTCGACCTCAGGGGACCCATGGACGTGAACTTGACCTCGCCCACCCACCCCGATCCGGCCGTATATTACAACTCCACGAGCCCGGTCTTCCGGTGGGAATCCCCACACGAGATAACAGGGATAAAGGGCTATTCCTATCTGGTGGACTCGCAGAGGTTCACGGAACCGGGGAAGGTCCTGTATACCCTGAACGGGGATATGACGGAAACGTCCCCGGCAGATTTCGCAGGTCTCCAAGACGGCACATGGTATTTCCACATCATACCCTGCGACGAGTACGACCAGTGGAGCAACTCCACTCATTTCCAGTTCAATATCGATACCACCGAGCCCACAGTTTCCATCGACTCGCCTGCAGAGGATTCCTGGTTCAACTCCACCAGCGTCAGGGCCAGTGCCATCTTCGAGGATCCCAACGGCTATGGCATAGACACGGAGACGATACAGTACTCGAAGAGGATGCACGGGGAGGGGTTCTCGCACTGGACGAGCGAGGGCATGGAGTTCGAGGTACTTTCCCGCGGCATCGGGGAGAATCCCGACAAGGTGAAGGCCTGGGTCGAACTGGAGCTCTCGGAGGGCGACGAGAACGGGGTACGCTGGCGCGTCACCGACCTGTCCGGCAACGGGCCCGTGGGAGGAGATGTGCTGAACATACGCATCGATATGACACTCGTGACATTCGGCGAGCCTGTCCCTGGCGAGGGAGAGGTATTCAGTGACGTACTGGTCCCATGCGGCATCACGATAAGCGACGAGGGGAGCGGCGTGGACGGGATGACCATCGAATACAGCATATCGGAATGGGGGAGCGACGACGCTCTCTTCAAGAACTGGTCCGCAGTGGGGAACCGGATGGTCAAGGGCTCGATCACGGTCATCATCGACGCGAATTTCGAACCGGGGAGCAATAACTACATACGATGGAGGGCCAGGGATGCGGTGGGGAATCCTTTTGCAATGTCCTGGCCCGTAAGGGTATGGGTGAACACGGCGCCCGAACCTTTGATACAGAACCCGACAAAATGGTCCATCATCTACGAAGGCGATGCATTCGAGCTGAACGGAACGGGGACGAGCGACGAGAACGGTGACGAGCTTACCTGCTACTGGGAGATCAAGAACAAGACGACGAAAAGGGTGGTGTTCACCGGATGCGGAATGGTGGTGGATGCGGAATTGGCTCCCGCCGGAAGATATATCGTCTATCTCCACGTGGACGACAAGCTGGGATTCAACGAGAGCGTTAACGTGAACATCGAGGTCCTGAAGGCTGCTCAAAAGCCCCCCGATGGCCACGGACCCGGAGATGGCGGTACCGGGCCCGGAGGCGGGGACGGAAAGGACGGGACCGAGAAGGGCGGCATCCTGACCGATTATCTGTGGGTATTCATCATCATTGGGGCCGTCGTTCTGCTTCTAATCTTACTTCTCATATTCCTGATAGCGCGGAAACGAAGGAAGGACAGGGAGAAGCAGGAACCGCTCCGGTCCACTATCGGGGGAATTCCCACTCCGGGGCCGTATAATGCCGGGGCCCAAGGATACACCGGGCCCGGACCTGCCCAGCCGTACACGGGATACGGCTTTGGAGGAGGAGCTCAGGGCTACCCCGGAGCGGGACAGCCCGGTTGGAATCGCAGCGGACCCGGGCCCGGAACCGGACGAACGCTGCCTGGCCCCTATTCACCCCAGGGCCAGCAGCCCCCTCTTGCCCTGCCTCCTGCATCCGGGGGAGCTACTCCAATGCCGCCCTATTCACACTCACCATCTTCGACAGGTCAGAGCGGAGTGGCCGGCCCGGCCGAGCTGCCTTCATTACCCGGAATCTCGGACCCGCTGGATTATCAGGCGAACGCTCAGCCGGAGTATTCCCTTCCGATAATGCCGACGGATGAGGGCTTTCAGGACCTTAACCTGCCTGCGCTCCCGCCCGCACCGGAACAGAGCATCACACCGGAGCCCTCGCCGCCGGAGGCCAACATATGCGGCCCGCTTCCCACGGATCCATATGCGGGGGCGCTCCAGAACCCAATCATGCCCGGGATCGATCCGATGGGCACCGCCATCCCCCCCACGCCGATTCCCGGTCCTGTAGTGGAACCCGCCGGAGCCCCTCAAATGCCTCTGCCATCTACCTCACCGAACACTTCTCAATCATCTTCTCCATCTCCCCTACCTTCTCCAGCAACCCCATCCTCCCCGGTCTCTCCATCCCCTCCATTGGCCCAATCTCCTCAATTTCCCCCATCACAACCGTCCCCGGCAGGTGTGGGCCCAGTGGCATTCCAATGCTACTCATGCGGTTCCCAGAACTCCGTGGATGACGCAAACAGGCCGATCGTGGTGACCTGCGGGATATGCGGCACCCAGAGCATGCTGACGGAGTAGAGGGGACCTACCTTTTTTCAACAGAAGTAAAGGGCGTGCCAGCGGTAGCCAACAGACGCCCTCGTCAAGGTATCGTATCAAGCTCTTACCAGTATGGTCCCGTAGATGTAATCGATAGCCCTGACCGGCCGTACCGCGATGTCCACGCGGACTATGCCCTTTCCGATATCGTCGTCGGTGGCATAAACGTCCACCTTGTAGGCGGGATCGCTGCCGTCCGCGTTGGGAACGATGGCCCCCTCCTTCTCCATCTGTATGAAGAACTCGGTGATCTTCTCCTTGAGGGCGGCCCGTCCCGTCATGTTGTTCAGCGTACCAATGAACTTGTCGCCTATCATCTTGGTGCCCCGCACGGAGCGGTCCGCTACCCTCTGTACCGAGATCTGCTCCCCGGACGTGGCTATCCCCTTCTCCACGATTATCCCACGTCCCTTCTTCACCTCCAGGGGCAGGATCTTCGAGGTAAGCAGCTTCTTGAGAGATGAGGGAGAATATTTTCTCTCTAGACCCGAGAGACCCGACAGGGTCTTGAAGGTGGGCGACTCGTAATATCTCAGGTTGCCCACGAGTCCCACGACGGCCCCCAGCGCACCGTGAGGGGCCACCAGAACGAACCTGTCGCTGCTCAAGATGTTCGTCTGCTGGCAGATGAAATCCACCTCCTCCTTCTCGGAGCCGAATGAATCTGCCGGGGGGGCCTGGCCGAATCCGATCCGATTGAAGCAGTTCATGCTCATGTTGGAACAGTGGGCCTCGATGGCGGCATGAGCCTTCTTCGCAAGGTCACTGTCGTTCCAGTTATGCACGGAGGCAGCCACGATGTCCACATCCTCCTCGCTCTCGAGCTTGGAGAGCGCTTCTTCGTAGTCCTTCACCAATGGGTCCTTCCCCCCCGAGAGTCTCTCCTCCGCATTTACCGGTATTCCCGCCGTTGCAACCTTGGCATCCTTCCCCTTTCCACCTCCCTTCGGCGCTTTGAAGGTCGCCTCCACCAGATCGGACCGGGCATTCACGATGCCGGGGAAGAAACGCGCATTCCCCTCTTCCACGGACAGGTTATCGAAGGATTCCAGCACGTTGCCGCAACTCAGGGTAAGGGAGAACATGGTCTCTTTCCCGCTGTCATCCTTCTTGCCCGTGGCCTTGACGTTTATACTGTTTCCCCAAAGGCCCTTCGCCCTGGCGGCAAGGCTCATCACCTTGTTTCCTGCAGCATCGCCGAGCTCGATCCTGGCACGGGCCGAAGCGGAACTGGATACGGGCGATACGACCACGTCGGAAATACCGTTCTGGAACGCCTGCTTTACCTCGGGCAGGGTGAATTCGATGCTCCTTCCGAACAGCTCTCGAAGGGCCTTGTACGAACTGGCCCTGTCCACGGACTTCGGGGTTCCGTCCTCATTGTCCTCGGTTATGCCCACCAGGCCGAATATCCCCGAGGGATTCAGCTGGCCCACAACAATCTCCTTTACGACTCGTATCTCTACACCGGGTAATATCAATGTCAATCTATCTCCTCCTGTGATTTTCACATTTTATGACTACCAAAATATTCCTGCAAGACACCTCACCCGGGGTCTCGATATTTTACCTTTCCGTTCATCTACGATCGACAGGACAATTTTCAATTTTTCACGACAATCCGTATTATTTAACTGTTTTCCGGAAAGGGGAAAACAATATATACGATAAAAAACGGGTCGCTCCCTCAAGGATCGCGGAGTCGGCTCAATCGACGGGGGACGTCCCCATACTCCCTACCGGTACCGGACCATTCCCACAATGCTGCCAGGGGAGCTAAGGAGCCTGGCTCTGATTCACGTTTTGAATTATCGACGAAAACTATAAATAACATGTTTCGTCATTGGATTCTCTATACCAGCCAGGGTCCATTGGAAAATATGGGTGGCAAATTAACTTCACCTTTGCATCGGAGGGAAACGAGGTGAAGACGCAGGTAGTGGGCTGAATGGACCGACCAAGCAATTTGTTCGCGGGAGAGGCCGTAAGGGTCATAGAGGAAAACCCCGCAGGCTTCGAGAGTATATTAGAGTACCTTATGTACGAGAAATCCCTAATCTCCTTCGTTCACGACGGGAGAAGGATAGACGATTACCTCGACCTGGTCAGAGGACTCTCCAAGGGAAATCACGTCGCGGTGGACCGTTCTTTCGAGAAGATGCTCGTCATCGTTTTCGAGCTGGTCCTCTCGAGGAAGATAGATCCGTGGAACATCGATCTAGTATCTTTTGGCAAGGAATATCTCAAACGCCTGGAAACGGAGAAGGACATCAACCTCATATCCATCGGAAAGATCGTTTTCATGGCCTGGGGCGTGCTGAAGGAGAAGAGCGAGATCACCCTCGAGGATGCGATTAAGATCCAGGAGGAGGAGGCAGATGATTACTCCATGATGCTGGGAAGCATGGACTTCGGCCTCGATGAGAATGCCTCCATGGGTCATGGCTTTATGGACAATGGGGTAGGTTCGTCAGCGATAGTGGAGATGATCTGGAGGGACGGGGAGAGAAAGGCCACCCTCCTGGACGTGGTCGAGGCACTGAGGGAGGCGCAGGAGGAGGCCCATATCCGCAAGGTTATCGAGGAGAACCGAAGGAAGCTCAAGGAGGAGCGGATGAAGGCCGAGGAGAACATCAGCGTAGACGATAATTCGCACAAGGACGATATCGAGAACGACAAGGCCATCACCTGGTCCCGGATAAACAAGTACAACGGTCATCCCATACGACTCTCGCAGATATGTGATTTCAAGGATCGAAAGGACGTGATATCCACTCTGATGTCATCGGTCCATCTGGCCCATGAAAAGAAGATAAACATATGGCAGAGGCAGTTTCCGTACGGGGAAATATACATCAAGAACCTTCTAAAATCACGCAGCAACTGAGGTGTCTATGGATTTGGAGGAACTCCTTTTAGTTGAATCGGCATTGTTCTCATCCGGAGAACCCATTTCTATACAAGACCTATCCGAATCCCTCGACCTCGATACAGTTGTCGTCAGAGCGCATATCAGAAAGTTGAGGGGACTCTATCGAAAGAGGAACACTTCCATAGAGATCGCCAAGGTCGGCAGCAGGTACTGCATGCAGGTCATTTCCGAATACAGGCCCGGGGCCTCCCGCTTTTCCCGGACGAAGATCCCAAAGAGGCTCCTTAAGATCCTGACCCTCATAGCTTACAATCAACCCATTAAACAGAGCAAACTTGCCAACGCCTTCGGCCCCAGGGTATACAAGGAGGTAAAGGAGCTCAAGGAACTTGGATTGGTCCATTCGGTTCGCAGCGGGCAGACGAAGATGTTGAGGACCACGAAGAAGTTCCCCGAATATTTCGGTATCGCCACCACAACCAAGGAAGGGATAAAGAGATGGTTGGGAGAGAAGCTGGGCATATCGGATGAGATCGAGCAGGGGGATGATGGAGATCTTGACGAGGGGGATGAAGAATCAACCGATGCAGAGGAAGCTAAGGAAGAGGAAGCTAAGGAAGAGGAAGCTAAGGAAGAGGAAGCTAAGGAAGAGGAAGCT
>CAYRFL010000005.1:0-39320 GCA_964423515.1 uncultured archaeon | reverse complement strand
AGAGGAAGCTAAGGAAGAGGAAGCTAAGGAAGAGGAAGCTAAGGAAGAGGAAGCTGGGGAAGAGGTTGACCGGGACGAAGAAGTAGATCGAGAAATGGAACGAAATGATTGAAAACCCTCTGATGAGAGATATCGCCCAACATTTATCTGGAAGAGGGGAAAAACAAGGAGATGTGTTCCAACGAAATGGACCGCCAGATTTTTCGGGAAAAAGAAGGTCAAAAACCTTGATCCATCGAAATCGGGACAATCTGTCTTGGACTATTTGAACAGAATAACCGTGAACAAATACAACTCCATTGGCAATATGGTCAAATATCTCGGATCCCTCGGACGGAATTCAAGGTCATTCGAAAAAGAGCTGGGATATATCAAGGATCAGGTCGGCAGCATTCGCGTCAGAGAAAAGGATCCAAGGACCGTGGAAGAGGCCATTGCTCATTATATGGATATTAACAGCGACCTGGACAGATTGGCACGAAAACTGGGCATGAAAGATTTCGGCCTGGGTGTCGAGGACCCATACAAGAACGAGAATGATACGGATGATGAATCCTCCGCCACTCTTTTATCCCTTGATCCTGACGGGCAAGGAAACCGGGAGGACAGACCATCGGGGAGTGAAAGACCCCCTGGAGCTAGTCAACGGTCACAAGATGATCCCGAAGAGGAAAAACATCCCGAGGGAGAGACGGGGAAAGGAACAATCGACAGTGGGAAGATGGGCGATGAGAGCCCCGAAACCGTCAAGGTGAAAGCAGGGCTTGGAATCGGGAATGAAAAGGATGAGAAATCGGAAGAAGAGAACATCGCATCGTCGATGAAATACACCCGGTTCCTATCCTCCATCGAGGGCTCCCCCGTCACTTCCAAGTTAAGTGAGGTCCTACCCGCATATATGCTGGATCGACAGGTCAGGACAGGGGCCTTCGCCAGTCTATTTTATGGTAATGATGAGAAAGAGGAGAACGTGGCCATAAAGATGCCAACGACCAGGAAAGGCAAGATATGGCCGCCGTCAGCTCTATGGGAGTTCCTTTTCGATGTTGACAGATGGAAGACACTTGAACATGAGAATATCGTTAGGATGCGTGAGACAAAGCTGGATCCGCTGCCCCATATAGTGATGGAGAAGATGGAGGGAGGCAATCTATACGTTCTGATGAAGAAACACAGGCTATCGATATCCGAAGCGACCTTCATCATGCTTAAACTGCTCAAGGGAATTTCGTTCGCACACAAGCGGGGAGAGTTCCACAGGGACCTGAAACCCACAAATATCCTCTTTTGTGAGAACGGCATTCCCAAGATCACGGACTGGGGCTGGGGAAAGTACCTGCGGGAAGCGATCTGGTCCACCAGAAAGGGACAGGACGAGATCCTCGGTTATTGCAGCCCCGAGCAGATCGACCCCGGGAAATTCGGCGACGTGGACGCCAGGACCGACATCTACCAGCTGGGCGTCATATATTACGAGATGATAGCCGGCATAAACCCGTTTCTGGGTAAAGGTCATGCGGAGACACTGGAGCAGATCAAGAACAAGTCGGTCACGCCGCCCAGCAGATTGAACGATAAGGTTCCTCCCGAACTGGAAGAGATAGTCCTCAAAGCCATGGAAAAGAGAAAGGAGGCACGGTGGAAGGGAGGGGAAGAGATGTATTCACGTCTCAACGAGGTGAACGAGAGCTCGATCGAGCTGTGATCTCTTCATCTCGATTTTTCATATTCCAAAAATAAATTACATGGAAGAGTCCATTCTCCCAGGGAATTTGAATTTACATCCCTGGTCAACCAAAGTAAAATCCATCGGGATGAGCAAAATGCCCGGATCGAACCGCTCCACAGACACCATACATCGGGTAATGAAGAGTTCTCTTGAACGATTTGGAGAAAAAACCGCGGTGATCTCGGGAGATGAACGGTTCACATATGCCGATCTCCGGGACCTCTCCACATCCATTGCCAGGGGATTGATGGCCATGGGCCTGGAGAAGGGGGATCATGTGGCCCTCTGGATGCCCAACAACGAGTATTTTATACCATGTTTCCTCGGAATAACCGCAGCTGGGTGTGTCATGGTACCCATGAACACCAGATACAGGGCCGTCGAGGCAGGCTACATTCTCCGGAACTCGGATTCCAGGGTCCTCATCACGGTCGAACGGTTCGCCAACGTGGATTATATGGCATTGCTCGGGGGGATGGAGGCTAGCCTCGGTGGACTTGAGAAGGTCATAGTACTTGGAGACGGGCCATGCATTGTGGATACTGAAAGCATTACACTGAAAAGGTTGATCGAAATCGGAGCTCGTGTCGGAGACGAACGACTGAAAAAGACCCTGGAGAACATCGAACCCGGGGACGCGGCCATGATACTGTACACCTCCGGTACCACGGGCGCTCCGAAGGGGGCCATGCTCACACACTCCAACGTTTGCAGGAACGCCATAACGACCGGCGAGGTGATGGGGGTCCGACCCAAGGACAGATACTTTGTTCCATTACCGCTCTTCCACGTTTTCGGACTGGTGCTGGGCTGCCTGACCCCGCTGGCGTTCGGGGCGAGCGTCGTTCTGGAAGCCCTGTTCGACCCGGAGCGGGCCATTGAGACAATGGAGCGGCACCGCTGCACCATGAACTTCGGGGTTCCTGCCATGTTCATCATGGAGCTGGAGGAGATCCGGAAAGGAGAGCGCGACCTCTCATCACTCAGGAGCGGCATCATGGGGGGCGCCCCGTGTCCCATAGAGGTGGTCAGGGCCACCATGGAGGAGATGGGCTGCAACGTCTGCATCGGCTACGGGATAACCGAGACCTCGCCCCTTATCACTCTCACGAGGTTCGACGATACGCCAGAGCGGAGGGCGAACACGGTTGGAAGGCCCATACCGGGGGTCGAGGTGAGGATAGTGAACGACGCCAGGGACGAGGTCCCCCGTGGAGAACGGGGCGAGATAGCCATAAGGGGCAACAACATGGCCGGCTACTACAGAATGACGGAGAGGACCGCGGAGGTGCTGGACGACGATGGATGGTACTACTCGGGCGACCTGGGGACCATGGACGGGGATGACTACGTCAGCGTTACAGGCAGAAAGAAGGACCTGATAATAACAGGGGGATTCAACGTTTACCCGCGTGAGGTGGAGGAGCTGCTGTTCACACATCCGTCGGTGCGGAACGCCGCCGTGGTGGGCGCGCCGGACGGCAGACTGGGCGAGGTGGTATATGCCTACATCATACTCAAGGAAGGCAAGGGGAGGGACGAGGTGGACGAGGACGGCATAAGGGAGTTCTGCCGTAGCAGGCTGGCCAACTTCAAGGTCCCCAGGTACGTGGAGTTCGTCAGCGAGTTCCCCATGACGCAGTCGGGAAAGGTGCAGAAGTTCAGACTGCGGGAGATGGCTGCGGGGAAGGACTTGAAGGAGAATATCTGAGATACTCCGCAGTGCTCATTCTTTCCAGAAGATTCGCTTTAGATCTTGGACTGTCCAGAGCATCATCCCCCTAGATGCTCCGAACGAAACGGCGTTCTTGGAGAATCCCCCACGCGAGACGACCAGGAAGCGGTCCCTTCTTCTCTCTTTTCCCCATCTTACCAGCGATGCCTTTTCGAGGAGGTCCCGAAGGACCCCCGTACCGCACCTCTTCGATGACCATTTGAACTCGCAGAACAGGGCCTCGCCAGTCGTACCGGAAAGCCCCACGTGGTCGATCTCCTCCCCACGCTCCCACCATCGACCGAAGCGGTCCATGGGGATATTCTCAGTACCGCACCAGATCCTCACCGCTTCCCCCGCGATCAGCTCGAATATGGTCCCCATGTACTGATCCAGATCCTTCTTAAGAACCGACGTCACCACCTGGATGTTTCCCGATTCCAGCAGCGAGCGGTATGGCAGGATATAGCGGTGGAAGAACCTCAGGTAATTGTCCCTGATGACATAGATGCCCTTACGGCTCTTGAGGGGAGACTGGGTGACGGGCACCTCCCTTTCTATGAGCTCCACGAGGGTCAGGTTGTTGAGGTACGGATTGAGACCCGACCTTGCCGCTCCCAGCGCACTGCGAATCTCGCCGATACCGGTCCTTCCCGAGGCGATCTCCTTCAGTATGGACCGGTAGGTGGAAGGGCTCTTGAACTCCTGCCTCATCAGCATGTCGGCCTCCTGGTACAGCAGGGAATGCGGATCGAATATCTTCCTTTCGATATTTCCCCATACATCATGGCGGGGATCGAACTGTAAGAGATAGAACGGTACGCCGCCGACGATGCCGAATATGCGGGCCAGGTCGTCGAACGAATAATCAGGCAGAAGTTCCCTGGTTTCCCTGAATGGCAGGGGCCGCAGATGGATCTGTCCGGTCCTCCTCCCGTAGAGGGGGGCCCTGTAGTCCATGACGCTGTCCTCCATCATCCTGATCGAGGAACCGCACAGTACCAGTTTGGTTCCGCTGGCGGACATGTTGCTGTCGATGATCCTCTGGAATATCGAGGGAATGGCAGGATTCGCTGAGATCAGATAGGGAAATTCGTCGATGGTAATGATCGTATCTTTTTCGGTCAGCTTCCTGAAGATGCCCTCCCAGTCGAGGGCAAGGTCCAGCACGGCAGGGTCTCCCGTGGCGCGTGCCGCCGTCTCCCTGAAATGCCGCAGGTTCTCGATATCCGATACCTCCGAAGCAAGGAAGTATATGCCGCGGCCGTTCATGGCCCGAAGGATGAGGGTGGTCTTTCCCACGCGCCTCCTGCCCCATATCGGTACGAAACTGTGGCCAGACGAGGCGAACTCCCGCTCTAGAAAGTCGAGTTCCTTCACCCTTCCAACGAATTTTGAGTAATCCATATTAGGGTAATCCACATTATGCTATTTATAGGTGAGCCGGAAAATGCCGTATGTGGAAACAGAAGAAAATAGTAGATCCCGATCACTATGCAGACCCCCGCTCGCCCTTCCGTTCCCGCCTGCGCGCCAATTTCGTGAAAAAGTATCACGCGGCATCTGCGCCACTCGGAGAAATTCCCTCAGACCTTTCTGCAAGCGTATATCTGGAGGTGAGCCGATCAACTTGATGATGAGCGTGAATGAATGGTACGCCCCGCTTCCCGCCTGTGTGCCAATTTCGTCAAAAAGTATAAATCCAGAGTCCCGTTAATTACTATCGTTCCCGCAGGTGTTTCTATGAGTCGGTTCGGGGTAGTGGTCGTGCTGGTGATTCTGGTGATGGCGGAGATGGTTTTCACGATCCCCTCGAATGCGCTCGACGTGGGGCAGAACACGAGCCTTGTTGATGCGGATGTGGTAATAACAAGTCAGGATGCGGATCAAGTGGGCTTCGGGACAATTGCAGGTGACGTGAACGGTGACGGGTATGACGACATCATCATTGGATGCCCCTTCAAAACCGGGATTTCCAATAAAGGTAAAAGTTATCTGATATTCGGCAAGGGTGTTGGGTGGAATCAGATTGACATATCCAATGCGGATGCTTCGTGGATCGGTGAAAACGCCGATGATAGAATAGGCAGGACAATATGCGGCGCGGGTGATATGAACGGAGACGGATTCGATGATATTATCATTGGGAGCTATGATTACGATAATGAAAACGATGATGATGCAGGGATTGTATACTTGATCTATGGGAAACGAGACGGATGGAACAGGGACATCGGTCTTGTCGATGCAGACGCTTCATTCATCGGAGAGAATGAGATTTCACGTGCGGGTTGGTCCTTAGCATCCGCAGGCGATGTGAACGGGGATGGATATGATGATATTGTTATTGGTGCTTGCTATCATAATAACAATCAGGGGAAAGCATATTTGATATTCGGAGACCCGGATCGTTTGGAGGGAGACATCTGCCTATCTGACGCAGATGCGTCATTTTCCGGAGTCTCCTCATCAAAATTGGGCAATTCGGTTTCAGGGGCGGGGGATGTAAACGGAGACGGATATGATGACCTACTAATCGGAGCTTACCTGGAAGATAGTTTGAAAGGAACTGCACACATGGTTTTCGGAAAGAAGAGAGAATGGGGAAGAGATATTCCCATCCAAAACGTGGGTATTTCGTTTACGGGGGAAAATAATGGAGATCAGGCCGGTGCGTTTGTAGCCGAAGGAGGGGACATTAACGGGGACGGATACGACGACATTCTCATTAGTGCAACGAGATATAATGATCATCGAGGTAAAACCTATATCGTATTCGGCAAACCTACCGATTGGCTCGGGGAGATGGACCTTTCAGATGCTAATGCTTCGTTTATTGGATTCGCCATGGATGATTATCTTGGATTCCGCATTTCTGGAGCAGGGGACGTGAATGGGGATGGTTATGACGATCTCCTCATGAGCAGTCCTTTCTATTCCAATGATATCGGGAAAACATATCTCATTTTGGGAGGATCTTCCGGTTGGACGACCGATGCGACGTTATCAAATTGCGATGCCTCTTTCGATGGTGAAAGTGAAGATAGGTCCGGCCTATCGGTCTCTCTGGGAGGAGACCTGAATGGAGATGGATTTGATGACATATTGATTGGGGCTCCGTTAAATGATGATTCGCACAATAACGCCGGCAAGATCTACGTCATTTTCCCGGACCACAACGATTACCCCACCGCAATAAGCGGACTGGTTGCTTACTCTGACAAGAAATGCTCGCAGGAATTGCTGTTCCCGGAACGGAACTCGAGCGTTTACCTGGAGCTGAGGGCGAACGACCGGGACGCCTCCCGGAAGAACATCGCCGAGGTCTTCGTGAGCTCCCACATCTGTCCCGGAAGGAGGATAAGCCTGCTTCTCCATGAGACCGACGATGCTTCCGGCATATTCCGAGG
This sequence comes from uncultured archaeon, assembly GCA_964423515.1. GTDB lineage: Archaea > Thermoplasmatota > Penumbrarchaeia > JASLWR01 > JASLWR01 > CAYRFL01. Next base: position 32,467 of record CAYRFL010000005.1, on the reverse strand, counting down.
AAATCTCACCATCGCCAACCGCACCCACAAGCGCTATAAATGGATAAACGCCACCGACGGCGGCTGGGTGCAGATAACTTCCCGGCAGGATCCCACCAAGTTCGTCAACCTCAGCATCGGCCAGGGGCTCCCCATCGACCCAAACCCAAACACCATTTACGCCCCCGAAGATCAACAGTTCTCGCTCCATTTCGGCGTGGGCGGCATCGCACCTGAGAGCTGGGATTTCGATACAAATGCGTCATGGCTCGACTGGAACGAACAGACCCACAATATCTCCGGCACCCCCGACAACTCGGATGTCGGCTCCTACTGGGCCGAGCTTAAAGCCCAGAAGGACGACGCCTACGGACTCGTCAACTTCACGGTGCAGGTGAACAATTCTTACCCGTTGATCACCACCGATAACGTCCTGCAAGCGTTCGAGGGAAACGAGTATAACGTCGATTACAACTCCACCGACGACGGGCAGGGAACGATAACGTGGCATCTATCTTCGGATGCTTCGTGGCTCTCGCTCAACAGCTCTACAGGAGTTATCAACGGTACTCCCGACGAAAGCAACGTCGGGACGTATTCGGTAAATGTGTCGGTGCATGACGGCAACGGCGGTTGGGATCACACCGAATTCAAGTTCGAAGTGCTGGAGAAGAACGACCCGCCGGAACTTACGGATCTCATTACCGTTCCCGATGAGATGTTCCGTGGCGAATCCGCCACCATATACGTCGAGGCCGTCGATCCCGAGAACGGTACTGAAATGAATTTACCCGTCGTCGATGTAAAGTCTCCAACATTCGACTGGCAGAAACTGAACTGCACGTACAATTTCGCCGGCGACAATTACACGGCGGAGTATGGTACTGATAAATACACCGAGGCTGGTGATCATTCGTTCCGGGTCAAGCTCACCGACCTTCTGAACCTGTCGAGCGATTGGTACTACCTCAACGATTCTCTAACTGTCAAGAACAATCCGCCTGTGATGAACGATAGCTTTACGGAAATATCAGTCTACAACGACAAGGCCACCACCATCGATCTTATTCAGTACGCCAGCGATTATGAGGACGAACGACAGGAATTAACGTGGTCCATTCACAGCCCCTTCCCCCGCTCCCTATTCTGGGCGGAGGTCGAAACGGGCTCGTCCCTTGTCATAACCCCCGCATCCGATACGGCAGTCGGTACCGAGGATCTACTCCTGCGTGTGACCGATACAGAGGGCGGTAGCACGGAGCGGAATATCACCATCAATGTCATAAACGCATCCGCAAGACCCAAGATATTCCTCAACCTTAAAACACCCGCAAACGGCTCCATCGTCAACCGCACATCCATCAATCTCACGTGGTCCCTTCTGGGCTTCGACGGCAACGTGACATATCACCTGTACTTCGGTACGGGTAAGAACAATCTGAGCCTTCTGTACTCGGATGTCCGCGAAAGGAGTATCGAGGTCACCGATCTCTCTGACAACGTTACCTACTACTGGGGGGTGGTGGCGGAACCGGAGGGCGTACCTGTCTTCTACGAGAGCGAGGTATGGTCCTTCACCATGCTCGAGGATTTCATAAAGGTGCATCTGCTGGAACTGACCTTCAGTAGTGCCAAGATCGAGGTGGCGCAGGGCAAGAGCGTCAATATAGAACTGACGGTTCGGAATATCGGCAACGTCGAGGAATCCGTCGTGCTTTCCTTTACCGGACCATTGAGAGATTTCGTGGGCTTCAATTCAACGCACACGCTCGCGCCGGGGGAAACTGTACGGGTAAACATCAGGATAAACACGAACAGCGAGATTGCCCTCGGCACCCGGGTTCTGACCGTCATGGCAACCTATTCCGGGCAGACCGCCACCGCCAGTATGGACGTCGAGGTGCTGGGGACGGGGGCGGCAGGCACATCCTCCTTTTCCTCCTGGATATGGCTTCCCATCATCATCGTTGTCGTGCTGGCGCTCGTGGCAGTGCTCATAATACTCATGCGGCGGACCAAGAAAAAGGACGATGAACAGCAGGAGGAGGTCTCTCTCGATGCGGAGATAGAATCCACTCCGGCACCAGGCATCAATATGGCAGACCTGCAGAGAATATCGATGCAGGGCACTGCCGCCCAACCGTTCCAGGGCAGGTTGTCGGAGATACCCTCACCTATGTCGCTGGAATACACGCTACCGGGCCAGGTCGCGCCCCCGCAACAGGCGGCATATCAGCACAAGGCCGCAGCGCCCGCTCCCGTTCCACAGGTAACGCTACCGCAGCTGAAGGTGACCGGTGTGACTGCAGAGGCACCGAAGGCGCTGCCGCAGACAACAGCCACCACACCCGTATCAGGGGCCACGCCGACGGTAGGGTCTACCTCGGTTCCAGCTCAGACCTCAGTACCGCAGATCGAGGACATTCTCGCCGGTGTGAACCTACCGGAGATACCCGCACTTCCAATGGTGGACACCGTTCCGGCGGTACCAATACCGACCTCCACGCCGATTGCGGTTTCCACACCAGTATCGACCACCGAGCCGGTGGCCCCTGCACTATCTTCCCCTTTACCACCGGTTTCCGAACCTCCCGTACCGGGAGAAGCTCCGCCATCGCCGCCACCTGCGAGCGATGTTCCAATGCCTCCGCCGCCCATGGTTGAACCGCCAAAGCCGAGGCCGTCCTACCTCGACGTTAAGAACGCCTCCACCTTCAGGATCGACGTCCCCATGCCCTGCTCGCTGTGCTACGGCGAGATAAGCAGCGGCCTTCAGGCGATCCGGTGCCCGTGCGGGAACATCAACCACCTGTCCTGCGGTATCAAGACGGGTAAATGTCCGGAATGCGGCGCCGAGTTCCAGGGCCTCGTCGAGAAGGTCAGCCAGGAAGCCATCGTCAAGAGCGTGGTGGACAGCCGTAAGACTGCCAAACGACAGGTGGAGATGCAGGTGGAATGGGATGAAAAGGGGGACATGATGAAGGCGCTGTTAAAGAAACTGCTTAACAATGAGATCACGCCTGAGCAGTACGAGAAGATATCCGGCGATATCAAGGAATCTTTCTGACCCATGGATCTCGATTACATGATTATGGAATGTATCGAGGGCGAGTGAACGACAGTCAACGCTCGCTTTACTCTTCCCCTCGATAGAGGATGTGGACCTTCAGCAGCACCACCATGACCGCGGCGAACAGACCAATGATGACCCAGAAATACAACTCACCTATCATCATGTCGAAGTGCTCCCTGAGGCCGACGTTCACGTTCACCTTGAGCGTCAGTCCGTCCTCGGCCCCCCCGAGGCTCTCCGCCGTCACTTCGATCTCCTTCAACTCGCCATCCTCTATATCGTCGGGGGCCGTCACGGTCACCTGCACGGTCCGGGTCTCTCCCGCTTCGAACTCCCCCCTAAATTCCGCGAATTCCACCGTCCAGTCGCTTCTGTCCCCGTCCCTTAAGGCGATATCATCGATGCCGTTGCCGGAATTCAGGATCTCCACATGAAAAACTACCGAAGTTCCCTGTTTGTCGATGCTCTTCTCGGAATCCCCCCGCGCCTTCAATATCAGGGAAAAATGCTGTTCCACCAACACCGTGAGCGTCGTTCTCTCGGGTGCTCTGGCGGAGCCCGTTCCATCTCTAACGGACGCAGAGAACTCGAACTCCTCACCATCCCGGTCCGCTTCCGCATCGTCCGGAGGCGTTATTTCCACCACCACGACGCTCTTGGCTCCGGGGAGTATCCGTACGAACGATGGACTGTAATCCAGGTCCCAGTCGTCGATGTTCTTCCCCTTCCCCTTCACCTCGACATCCACCGTCCATTCCCTTTTCCCGGGGTTCTCGATGGTAATCCGGAACTCCGCCGCTTCGAATTCTTCCTGTACCGGGTCGTATTCGCTTTCAACCTCGTCCGGTTTCACCGTCAGTATAGGCCTTTCGTCCGCGGGGGGGGCTGTGACGGCCACGATGGTTCTCGTGAGGCTCATGGTGGATTCGTTCTGGGATGTGAACGCGATCTCCAGTTCGGCCCGGGTATCCTCATCGGGATACATAGGGGCGGTCAGGGTGATCGTCAACTCCTCGCGGGCATTCCCGGGAAGTGATAAAAGAAATTCCCGGGGATATGTACCTCCAACGTTAAGCTGAGAAACGTCCCCGCGAACCGTCGTTTCCCAGTCGGCGGGAGGTTCCGGAACCGTTATTACGATCGAATCCTCCCGATCGCCCTCGTTGACCAGGACGAAACGGTATACGGCGTCTTCACCGTTATCGACGTTTATCACGTCATCATCCTTCAACACCACCGAGAACATGAAGTTACTGACCGTCCTTATGATCAGAGAGGCGGGCAGTGATTCTGAGATGTCCCCGTCACCCTGGGATCCCGCCTCGACGGTCACGGTGCAGGAGTCTCCCTCATCCGCATCCGGGGGCACGGTGATTCCCAGCTCCGCCTGCCTCATGGAACCTGCCGGAACGGCCAGACTTCCATCGATATGCGTGGTCCAACCCGAAGGGCTCGCATCGGCGGACAGTTCCGCAGTATCGTCTTCCCCCCCGGTGTTCAGTACGGTGATGGTGAATGTTACCTCCCTTCCCGCCATTCCCGCCCTCTCGTATTCATTGGAGGTGATCCTCAATCCGAAACGGGACATCTCGAAGGTCCGGGAGGAGTTTATCCAGTTATGATTGTTATCGATCACGATGATCTTGCAAGTGTAATGCCCCGGAGCATATCCCGCGGGATAGTCCCATCCCATGATGAAGGATACCCTGTCGTCAACGTCCCCCGGGAGGATCTCTGCGCTCTCATTGTGGATGCGGACCATGGCGGGGTCGTAAATATACACCTCGATCCGATCGATATCATCATCTCCCATGGCATCCTTCACTTCCCCCTTCACATCGAGATATCTCTCATCGTCCGGAAGGTTCGGCTCGAAGCTATCGCATTGCAGCTCGTCCCTGTAGGTGGCGTGGGTTATACCCCTCATCTGGTCGGTGAACAGCGAAAGATGGCTCTCCGCGTTGGTGCCGTCGTAGCTTAAGGCCACCACCCGGTCAATGACCGGTCCCGGCCCTTCCTCGATGGAAACGTTGATCCTTATCCCGAGGTGATTTCCCTCTCCAAAGGTATATATCCTGTCGGGAGCCACATCCTCGATGAAGAATATCGTTTTCTGGTTATCCCTCAACTCGTCCGTTATAAAGGTGGAGGTGCCTACCTCCACGAGGCCGTCGTATATCTTGACCGTCATGCTGCATTCAGTATTGCCCGGGGGAATGGATCGAAGGAAGAGCTTGAAGCCGTGCTTGCCCTGGTCGGTGACACCCTCCACGTCCAGATCATCATACAATGGGCGGCTCGATCGGAACTCCAACTGCTCTCCGTCCGACAGGCGGCTGATCGTGGGGGTGCCGTTCTGGGGCGGCGCAGTATCCATGGTCAGGTCGTCCTTCAAGAATAGATTGACGTTTCGTCTCTCTTCGCCCCGGGTTCGTTGGAGATCCTCTCCTTCCGGACCGGGGAGCCCGTATTCATCCGATCCCCGGTGCATTTTGGGGACGATCATAAATGCGAGAAGGAGAAGAAGAATCATTGACAAGCTCATCATGGCACGGGAACTTTCGCACAAGCGGATACCTCATTCATATCGGGAATTACGATCTCCAGGCCAACCGGGAAATCCGTTCGAATACAAATGGTGATTCCCTATTTTAATTTATTCTCCGGGTATACATCCTCATCACGGCCCATTCCCCGGGCGGATAGGGGGACCGATCGACCAATGGGTTAATATCGGACTGACCGCACGTGTAAAAGTAACATCGGATATGTCATGCACCAGAGTAGTTCTCTTTTCGAACTTCGTTCTATAAATATTAAATAATATCACAAATATCAACATTGTCACAATAAATCGAGAAGTTCTGGATACATATTGATACGATATAATTACATGAACTGTTCCGGATGGTTTTCATGGCGGTCGATGATAAAGCGGAGAGGCGAAAGAAGAGGAGGAAGGTTTTTCTGCGCCTCTTCATAATCCTGCTCCTCTTTTCAACCGCCTTCGCTGCAGGTATAATATTCCTTGGTCCTGCTGAACGACAGAGCGAACTCTCCGCTTACGGTGATGATTGGAACGACGTTTCCAGATACAGGAAGGGCATCAAGGACATGGGGGTGAACGTTTCCAACATCATATCCTCCCCGACGATTCTGGACACTCTCAGTCCTTCGGAGAAGAAGAACACGCTCTTTATCTCCCTGGGCGTGGAGAAAGAATACACCAATACCGAGGCATGGGCCATATACAACTTCTACGACGAAGGTGGAAAGGTCATCATTGCCGATGATTTCGGATACGGGAACTCGGTGAGCAGCGCCAGTTTCACGGAGGGGTCCCCGGGCTTCAACATCGAATTCCTGGGCTCCCGCCTGTGGGACAATCGATACGACAAGAACCCGCTGTTCGTGAAGATACCCGTGAACACCATGGATTTCTCCGGGACCATACTATTGAACGAACCCACGTCATTCGAGATCCCCCGGAATGGGGAGGGGATGGCGTACTCCTCGCCGGCGGGGGCCAGCTGGGTGGACCTCAACGATAACGGGAAGAGGGATCATGCGGAGTCTGCCGTCGCAACGAAAAGATACGCCTCCGGATTTCCGATAATATACGAGCTGAAGCGCGAGATCGAGGGCGGCGCCGTTGGCAGGGCCCTCTTCATATCCGATCCGTCCATATTCCTCAACGACATGTGGGACCGGGAGAACAACTCCGCTTTCGCAGTTCACCTCGTACGCTACCTCCTGGGAGAGGATGCCATAGCCACGGGGAAGGCAAATGTCCTCTTCGACGAATCCCGGCATTACCCGGTGGCTCCCGTGCCCACCATTCGTAGCAGCATATACTCCTACATCGTCCTGCTCCTGACGGACGTCAACCTGCGCATCCTGACCCCCGTCATCGTCGTTATGTTCCTTCTGATACTGATAATAGTCGTGGACAATCCACCCCGGCTGAGACACAGGTTCGACATCAAGCATATCTCGCTGTACAATCTAAGGACCCCGAAGATACATTCCCGCGACGCCGACCGCATAAGGGCGCTCTTCCTCGAGAAGATACGTCTGTCATCCGGCATGACCATGAACAATTTCAAGGACCTCTCCGCCGCACAGCTGGCTGCGATGGTGGGCAATAACGAACTTGCGGAATTCCTTCTGGACTGGGATCAGACCTACACGGTCACCGAGCTGGAGAATCTCCTGGTCACCGTCAGGGACTGGAAGCATAGAAGGTTCACAAGGGGGGATGGTCATCTGGACTAAGAAGAGCATGATCTTTCTTTCCTTCGCCATCTCCCTTGCGCTGGTCGGCCTGGTCCTCGCCAACATGTTCTTCATAGTGTTATGCGTGTTCTTCTCCAGCATACTCCTCCTGTCCTTCTCGACGCTCGGCGGAAAGGTACAGGTGCACAGGACGATACTCAATCCCAAGATCTTCGAAGACGATATCATGAGCGTTCGCCTGGAGGTGATAAACAAGGGTTTTTCCCTGGAGCTCATCGAGGTTTTCGACAAGCTTCCCAGCGCCATGAAGATAGTGGGAGGCTCCAACAAGGCTACGCTCAAGCTCCGAAAGGGCGACCGTGCTTTCATCCATTACTCCGTGGAATGCCCCCTGCGCGGATTCTACAATATAGGCCCCGTCACCGTCCGCTCCTGGGATATGTTCACACTATTCAGCCAGGAAAGGATCACGAAGGAACAGACCTCCATAACGGTATATCCCAGGATAGATGAGGCCAGAAAGTTCGACGTGGATACGCGATACAAGAAGATCAATCCCGGCTCAGTGATGATACGGGCCCTGGGCATGGGGACCGATTTCCACTCCATTCGCGAATACAACACAACCGATCCCTTCAACCGCATCAACTGGAAGGCGACCGCCCGAAAGAAGAGATTGATGGTGAACCAGTACGAGCTGGAGGACGTTTACGATCTCATGATATTCATCGATTCGCGCTACGTGACCAAGATAGGAACCCCCGTGAAGAACTCCCTGGAATACTGCATCAAGGCCGCGGCCAGCATAGCCGGCGCAGCCATCAAGAAGACGAACCGGGTGGGGATAGTCACATACGGGAAGGAGATCTCCATCATACCCCCGGGCAGCTCGAACACGCATATGGAGACGGTGCTGGCCACCCTCACGGCCACGTACGCGGGCGGCAAGAAGACCTTCAAGGATGCCCTTGAGCGGGCGACGCCGTATCTCACACCCAAATCTCCCGTCATAATAATGTCCCCGCTTCAGCGTGACGATTCGCTGGAGGATGCCATCCAGCTCCTCCTGTCAAAGAAATATCACGTGACCCTTCTCTCCCCGTCCATAGTGGACTTCGAGCGCCTCATCACGGGTGTATATTCGCCCAAGTATCTCCTTGTGAAGCTGGAAAGGCAGAATCATCTGGCAAAGTTGAGGGGTATGGGAATAAAAGTGGTGGACTGGTCCCCCGACAGGCCCCTGGGAGATATCATCTCGGAGGTGGGTCATTGACCAGGGCCTACAGGCGCAGGAGATACGAGGGGGCCAAGGAGCGTCGTTACGGCGGAGGCATGAGCTGGGAGGAGGATGCGGCCATCGAGGGATACTCGGAACCGGGTGTGGACTGGGGCGGGGACGAGGACGAATGGGAGCCCGAATACCCGGGTTCCGGGGGATACGGCAAGGCCCCTTACGGGGACAGGTACGATGACCAGTACGATTACGGATATAACGGGTATGACGACTATTCGGATCAATACGGTCAGGGCGGCTACGAGGATGATTATCCCGATTATGAGGAGCGGATGTGGGGGCGCCCGGCCCCCGTCTCCTTCGAACCGTTCTACCCGGAAGAGGGTGATTTCTACACGTCCGAGGGGCACGAGGAGGATTTCCAGAGACGCCCGGTCCAGGATAAAAAAGGCTATCTTGAGTACTCTGAGCAGTACAGGCCCCTTACCCAGATGGACTATCTGTCCCCCGACGCCATCCTCCCAGGGCAGAAGTACAGAAAGAAGACCGCGGGGACGCCCAAGGATGAGCTTTACAAGGAATACGCTCCCCGGGACGGATGGCGCGACGCTAACCGCAGCGGCGCCCTTCCCGGCATATACAAGATACTCAACATTTTCTATGAACCGTTCATCCTTCGCAGCTTCGGTATGAAGCTCCCGCTCATGCAGCTGGTGGCCACTCTTGCCCTACTGGAGCTGTACAATATAACCTTCGGCCTGGGCGAATCGGCCCACGATGCGCTCATATACATATCCAGCGGTTGGATAGAATACCTGCCTCCTTTCCTGGCAAGCCTTTTTGCTCTCATCCTCGGCATACTGCTATCGCTGTATCCGGCACTCCGGAGAGAACCCAAACGCATGTTGAAGAGAGTCCTTCTGATCATCATCCTTGTCATAATATTCCTCAACCCGCTTTTGAATCTCATCATATTCAGCGGATGGGGGAACGTGGCCAGATCGTTCCTCGTCATGGTTATATTCCTGGGAAAGATAGTCCTCATATTCATATATCTCTCCCCGGTCATCCTGGGCGTGTTCGCCATATGGGGGAGAAAGGGAGAGGAAACTCTGACAGTGCTGTCCGTCGTCCTGCTCCTTCTGGTAGTGGTCACATCGAACGTGATCGACATCTACATGGAGGATATCTCGAAGGTCGATTCCGGCAGCATGTCCCTCTATTTCATATACGCCATACTGCTCTTCCTCTACATCGAGGCCACCGATTCGTCCTACAAATACTACCGCTTCGCCATTGACGTGCCGGACGACCCTGAGAACCGGGACCAGGTCTATTTCTTCAACAAGGCGCTGAACGTCTACTACCTGTATCTCTTCATGCTGATCCTCATCGGTGTGTTCCTTACCCTGGTGGTCTTCAACCGCAGCGTGTTCCTGGGCTCTCTGGGCTCCGAAAGGCTCGCGGAAAGCCTGGAGGTGAGCACCGATTTCGGCATGCTCATATCCATGGTGGTGTTATTCTCTTTCCTGGGTATCCTCCTGGTCATGTGGAAGAACCGGACCATGCTCACCTCTCCCGTAAAGCGGCTGTATAGAACATATATCGGTTACAGGCAGAGAGAGAGGGAGCTTCTGGAGATGGAGGAGGAAGTACGAAGGCTGAAGCTCATGAAGAGACATTTAGATTGATGGGTTCCATATTGTCGTAAGCGCGAATCTTGATGCCCCGGAACGTAGTGGGAATCGGAGCGAAGCGGGAGCCCTCCGTGAGGGGTTCTCTGGACCCCGAACCAAATTGCGATGCTGCATCCCGTGGGCGAGCACACTCGTTTGTGGTGAAGCCCTTTTTGAAAGGGCTCAGAGGGACCGTTTCTGCAGAATCACTATTTTCTCTTCTTGAAAAGGTATGCCCCTGTCCCGATGAGAACCACGGCCACGATTATGAAAATGACGATTCCCCAGGGGAAAGCGGGGTCGACTTTCCCATCCTTCGGCGGCTCTTCCTCAAGGCGGACCTGCCGGACGATGGTCCCGCTCTCCTCACTGCCGTCGGTGGCCTTGACCAGCACGGTGTGATTGACGCCTTCGGCGCTTCCCACGTCCCACTCCAGATACCAGGCCATCCTGTCGCCTTCCTCCACCATGACCGCAGACTGCCATTCGCCATCGTCGATGCTGACCAGAACCTCGGGTGAATCCTGAAGGTCGAAGGCGCTTCCAGTTATCATGAAAGTGCTGTTGGACCGGTCTATCACCTGTCCCCTCCGGAGGTCCACGGTCAGCGAGGGAGGTGTGTTATCCACATCGGTCAGCGGTTGGTGAAACAGGCCGAGATAATCGTCCCAGTATGATTCGATAGCGAAATCCAGTTCACCATATAATGGATCATATTTGACATCGATCTCATTGGGGAAATATATGGATAGACCATTGGCCCGGGGATGATACTGATCTGCCCTGGCATCCACCGTCATCTCCCGTACCAACTCCTTTACCTTTCCTGCTGAGGCGATGAGCTCGCTGTCCGCCAACACGATGCTCTCCAGTTTGTCCACCATGTCCAGAACATCGAAGAGCGTGTAGCTGCTTATCTTGAACGGACCGGGGATGTCGGGATATGCATAGCATTCGGCAGTCCCTCTCGCCGTCTTGACCTGCAGGTTATGCATCGTGTTCGTTGTGGACAGCTGCATGGCAAAGCGGTTTATCTCCTGCGTGAGATCGACGATCTTCGTAAGATCGAACAGCGCCATGCTGACCACGGGAGAATCGGAGGGGTCCTCGCTGTTATCCGTGTAGGAATCTATATAATCGTTCACTATCTCGGAGCCGAGCTCTTCGGTGGACATCTGCGGATCCTTTTCCAGGGCGGCGAATATCCTCTCGTAGGGCCAACCGTCGCCCGGCTCCACGAAACCCGAGGCCACGGAATGCGATGTGAAATCCTTTATCTGGTACAGAACTGCCAACTGGGCCATGAGGCACGCGTCGAAACCGATAAGATCGAAGTTCCTGCCCATGTGATCCGTTGCCGCGGCCAGGGCATCCTTCAGCTCCAGCATCGTAATGGGATCGCCGCTTCCCTCGCTGTCGTCCCAGCATATGCCCCAGAAGGCGCCCCCGTGATTCCACAGGTCCAGAAAATACCTCTTCGCCGGGTAATTCTCATAGGCCCAGATGATGAAATCGGTAAGGACTTTCGGATCGCCCATGTTGATCTCGCCCATGTCCTCGAGCTCTGGAGAACCGATCGTGTTGGCATCATCGTCCTTCTCGGCCCTGTAGCGCTTCGCACCCTCCCAGTCCCCGTTGGACGTGTCGTACCCCTCGGCCCGGTCCACCTGAACGATATAATTGAGTTCCGGGTTCGAGCCGATCTTCTCCATCTCGTTGATGTCCTCGACGCCCGCCCCTTCGAGGTTGTTATCGGCGGCCATGTAGACCATTATGGTCCATTCGGCCAGACCATTTTCCCCAGTATCTTCACCTTCTCCTTCCACGGAGGCCGTGTTACCGGCCAGGAGAGGTAGTGATCCAAGGATGAGCGCGAGGCACAGTACAATTGGAAGTATCCTTCTCATGAGCACACCACTTTAAAATGACAGGGATCATTGATATCCGGCTGCGGATAGCGTGAGAATATGGATTTGGTGCATATAATATCTTTTCGTAGGCGATCCCGTGACACGGCATGCCGGGCGGGATATGCTGTGCCCGCATGAAAAGAGGGAGCTATAGGCCCGTTCCGTCATGGTCGGCGTGTCATTTGGTACGTCTTTTCTTGAAAGTATGGAGAGCTATTCTGTCGCTTTTACATGGGAGGTTCACCAGGGCTCATAGCTCCAATCCCTCGAGCTCCGAGAGAAGGTCGTCGAGCCCGTCATCCGCATCCTCTCCCTCTTCATCGTCATCCTCATTATCATCATCCCCCTTCTCCTCGCCATCATCGGACTCTTCTTCATTATCCGGCTCATGAACCGCCACCGCATCGTGATCTTTCTGGCCGCCACCGCCGCCGATCTCGGCGGCATCCTCGTCGCTGGCCTCGTTCACATCGCCCCCGGATACTGCACCATCCTCATGACTCTCCTTCAACACATCCATCCCCGGGATATGGGCAGCCTCATCCTCCTTTATAGGCAGGGTGGATACGATACTTTCCGTCTCCGGACCATCCGTCCCCTCTCCGGCTTCCCCTTCCGTATCGGCTTCCTCATCGGCATTGTCGACCACCTTATCGACCTTGCCCTCCGTACCGACTCTCTCATCGGTTTCCACCTTCTTCGAAAGGATCGGAAGGGGCTTTAAAAGGGTCCGTTTGATATCGTCGCGCGGGCCCTCGATCGCATTTACGGGCAGGGGTTGTGTTTTTATCCGTATCAGGTTCGGTGTGGGGCTCGATGCCGGTTCTCCGACTTGCCGGACCGGTTTCGTTGTTATCTTTCTGATGGTCTGCCCTTCGCTGCCGGTCACCGGCCTCGTCACAGCCCTTGCCGCGGGCGCTCCGGACTTGCCTGCAACAGCGGGGATCGGCTCCGCAGCGGGGAGCATAGAGATGTCTTTTTTCTCCGATCCGGGGTCATGTCCCTGGCCGATGGAAAGGGGTGGAGTATCTGCCGCTCCGCCAATCTCGACAATATTCGGCTCCACTGCGGTGTCGGTGGATAGCACCCTCCCGGGATCGGGGGAATGACCTGTTTCTGCGGCAGCGGGGATGACAGGAGCGCCCTTTCCTATCCGGTATGTTTCCTGCCTGTGGCTTGGTATTTGGGTCTCTGTCACCTCATCCTCGTACAGGCTTTCCCATTCGTCGATATTTATCTTTATCTTGTCCTTGGCGTAGAACTTCCGATCGAGGTCGGGCCTGTAAACACCCTCTTCGTCGTAGCCCTCGTACTTCTTTCCCTTTCTGAAGAGCAGGATGGCGGATATGATTATTATCACCGCCAGAATGACCATGAGCACAATACCCCCATAAAATAGGAGCGCCGAGGTCTTCACCTCCTCCCCGCCTCCCCCACCGCCGGACCGTGGGCGTATGATCCGCACCGACGTCCTCGCATCGTTGTTGCGAGTATCTGATTCCGGGATCGTCTCCTCCTCGTTCAATCTGACCACGAGGTCCCTGCTTCCCAGTACCCTGGGGGTCCAGACGAAGGACACGGAGCGAATGCCATCCATATCGATATCGCCCACCGACGTCTTGTGGATCAGAGTGCTGCCGAAATAGAAGGATACGGTGACGTTCTTCCCCTGTATCCCTGAGAACATCTCCGAACCCGAATTTTCCACTCTCGCCTCCACCAATATGTTGTTGTAGAGCTCCAGTTCCGTAACATCTCCCTGGTCGACGGGAAGATCGAGAAGAAGGATCGCCGCCACCTTGAAATCATAATCCACCACATCCACCTTCACGGTGCAGTTCTTGCTGCTGGAGACGTTACCGGCGGACCTGCTCTCGATAATCAATTCATACGTTCCCAGTTCGGCATCGGCACAGACGGTCAGGGTGATGATGAGCTCCTCCGCCGTTGCGTGTGACAGAATGACGTTCTTGGGCCATATGGCCGCGCTTACGGGGCCGTCGTTCCCCTTTGCCATTGCAAGGGCTATCGTGTCTCCGACATTCCCCGTGTTCCTCAGGATAAGCTGATCCGTTATGGTCTGTACCTCACATTTCCTCGCCACCTTCAGAGCCGACCAGGGGGAGTATACCTCGTGATCGTACAGCGGATCGATGTACATGTGAACGTGTGTCTCGTCCCTGATCTCGTCCGGAATGAGCGAGGAGTAAACCTCGATCTTGAAACGATAGCCGTCCAGCTTGTTCTTAGTGGTATTGTCCGCATCGGCATTAGTTCCCCCTGGTATGTTCACCCATGCTTCCACCTCCACCGACTCATTTGCCCCGAGCCACAGGTCGTAGAGCGGCTCTCCCGAACGTCTTATGGTCATCCAGGTCGAGGGTGAGGATACGTTGAAAGGTTCGTAGGTGTTTCCCGTGTTCTTTATTACGAGGGGAAACTTCACGACGTCGGATCCTCGGGAATGTCTCGTTGGAGCGGGACTGCTTATGTTGATGCCGTACTCGGGCAGTATCTCGAAAAGGAAGGTATAGGTGTCCCTGGGCTCCGGCGGGACACCGCTCATTACGGTGACGTTCACGGGATAGACATCCCTCGCCGTCCCTCGCGGAACCCTCACCTTCATCAGGATCCGCCTCCACCAGAGAGGTTCGGGGGGATCCCTGAGACTGCCGTCGTCTATGTACGTTTCCCAGCCTTCGGGATGGTCCGTGACGAAACCGATGGTACCGTCCTTGCCGTTACCCGCGTTGGTCACGTTGAAGGATACCTGATAGAACTCCTCCGTGTGAACCGAATATTCGTTGAACCTGCTCTTGATCCTGACATCGAACCTCTGCAGGACCGTGGTCTGGGTATCGTCGGATGACTGGACGTTTATATCCTCCACCGAGGCGGCGGTCACCTTCAGAATGTCGGTGGAACCGTACATGGCGGTCTCCGGGACAGTTACCTCCACATGGTACGTGTAATTATCCTCATGGCTGAACGGAGTCAGGTTAGGGGTTATGGACGAGCCCACCACCCTGATGTCCCAGTTGTTGCTGGAGTGTGCGTTGATGGAGAAGGAGTCGATGGAATTTCCCCTGTTCCGGACGGTGAAGTTGTAGCGGACCTTCTCGCCCGGTCCCGCCTTCTTCGGGTCGGGGGCGACCACCTCCACCTTGGGGTCGGGTAGAACCTCCAGGGGCAGTTCCAGGGTGTAGTTCGTGTTGCCATCCCCCAGGGAGAGGGCCCTTATCCGGATACGGGCGATGCCTGCCATTGCTGTGGGCGGCAGGGGCACTATGACGCTGACTTCCCTGTAGGTATCCCTTCCCATGTTCCGGAGAACGGGATGGTCGAAATTCGGTTTGGCCCACCCATCCTTTTGAGGATAATCCGTGACGTTGAGCTGAATGTCATCCTTCTTCTCCCCGTCGTTGTGCACGGTAACCTGGAATGCCACGGGACTGTTGGGTTCTCCCGAAAGAGCCGTGTTGTTGAAGGACAGGCGCACCCTGAACGGTGATACCACCACATCTTTTTCCACCGTACCACGGTCGTTTCCCGGATTCTCGTCGTTCTCGAGAATGGTTGTAAAGGTCAGGGTGTACTGTCCCGTGGATTGTACCATCCATGTGAAGGTGACGTTCTCGATGTGCCGCTCCAATACTCCCTCGATGTTACCGGAGCGTACTACCGGGATAGTCCTTATGCGGGAGTACCGACCGTTCACGTTCATCCTCAACGAGAAGTTGGTATCTATGTTCCCCCAGTTTGCCAGCTTCACCGTGACGGGTATCTCCATGTAGGGGTACCATTCACCCCTTATCCGTTCGATCTCCCATATCCCTACGTCGAAATAGGTCTTTGCCTTGATGCGGAACTGGCGCGAATTCCCGTCGGCGACCTCGTCGGGGGGATTGGTCAGAGCGGTCCCGACCGTGATGGTGTAATCCCGGTTCTCGTGAACGGGGACCCTCCAGGCAAAGGAGACCGATTTCGATTCCATGACGCCCTGGTTTCCCGAAGTAAAGGTGCTGCCCTCGTACAGATAGGTCGGGTCCTGATCGCAGGTTATTGTCAGGTCCACGGGTATACCGTTCCTGTTGTTGAATCCGTAGTTGATGATGCTGGAATTGATGTATATGTTGGTATCGGGCCGGACCCTAGTTCCGGCCTCGGGACTTATGATGCGGTCCACGGCAACGTCGTTCAGCACGGTTCCGAACACGATGGACTGGGAGGATCGCGGATGGTTCTGATTGTGATAGGGCATGTTGTAATGTGTGCCATCACCGTCGTTGAGTCCCACGGTGGGTCCCCAGATTCCTGCTACGGTCTTGAAATTGAAGAGGATGTGCCCGAGGTCCTTGTAGAGGACGACCTGAAACGTGCATGCGCCTCCCCCCCAGTCGTAGGGGGCCTGATACCACGTGATGACGTATCGGTCCGGGTCCGAGAGACGCTTGTGATATATGCCGGAACCGGCCGCTGCGTTCCAGTAGTAGACGTAGTCCCAGAGCGGCGAGATGATCTTCTGATAGTCCGAACCGGAGGTGGGGAAAGAGGGATTGCTCGTGGTGCTGTACGTGGACGTGAAGCTGGCATATCCGTGTGTGAACAGATTTATACTGGAGTAGGTCTCGTCGTAAAAGTCGAAATTGAAACCCAGGGAAACCGTGGCGTAACCCCCGGAGGAGAAGGGGATGCGTGCTGCCCCTGCCAGGGGCTCCTCCCACCTGAACGGGATGGCCGTGTTCTGCTGATAATCGAAGGAGGCTCGCTTGCCCTGAGGGGTGGAGTACGATCCCCCTTCCCCGTTATCCTCAATCGAAGGGCGTGTCAGATCGGATGTCGAACGGGAATTCTCAGGGGTAACATATGTGAACTGGGAAAGAAATAGAACGGTTATGATGATCAAGCATACGGAGGCCAAGAAGGGGGTTCGTGATAGCGGTGAACGCGACATTATCCAACACCTTACGCTGTGGGAAGCAGGCCGACGTCTTCCATCATCCTGAAGCGGTTACCCGACCACGTCCCTTCAACTAGAGAAACATAGATTCCTTTCTTCGAATGGGTCAATGTTATAGATAATTGTTATTGTTATTTTACCTGGTATACGCGCCCGGGAGACCGGCCGGTCCCTTTCCTCAAAAGGTGAAAAACTTTTAATACGGCATCCCCATTATTATAATCCGCGGTATACTCAAGGTTAAACGGGACCGCGTACGGGCATCAGGGATCCATGGTCGTCTCGGAACCCGCTGCATTCCCGCATGAGGAATCCCGGGACCGGCCGCACAATGCCAGAGGGGATGGAAATGCTCCATAAAGGGTCATTGAATCACGCTGCAGTATCCGTGATTTTATTCACATTCATACTTGCAGGTATGCTCGTTAACTGCAACGGTACCCGGTGTTCGCCTGCCGAGGAAGCGAACCGAAGCGGGACCATAGTTGCAAACGGGCATGAACGGATAGAGAACACGGCTGTGACGAAAGGGGATACGAGAGCAGCCGACGACGGACCGGTGTTCAGCGCCCTGTATTTTACCCCCGCCACCACGGGAGAGAACATGGGTTTCTTCGTCAATGTTACCGACAACGGTGCCGTGAATGCAGTATATCTCAATTATTCGCTGGATAACGGTACGTTCAATCACTCGGTGGTGCAGCGTACGGGCGATAGATGGAACATAACGATAACGGCGCCAACGAGCGAACTGTATTTCCCGTACCACTTCGCAGCAAGGGACGATTCGGGTAACTGGAGACGGACAACCGAGAGGTTCGCGCACGTTTTCGACAACGACAGGCCGGAGTTCGAACAGGATCTGACCGAGGGCATCCCCACAACCGGCGACCCCTACCTCATCAAGATCACTGCAGAGGACAACATAGAGGTTACTTCCATCATCATAGGATACGATTTCAATCTCACCGGGCCGCAAACGGAGCAGATGGCCCTGCACGCCTCGGGCTACTGGTTCCTGGAGCTCGGGGTTCCTAACCAGGCCAGGATATTGAACTACAGCTTCCGTCTGGAGGATGCCGCAGGTAACTTCATCAACACGAATTATACCATCGAGGAGGTATTGGACGATAACGAACCCGAGTTCGACCCGGTGGAGATGGACGAACCCATGACCGGTCACAATCTGACAGTTTACGCGGAGGTGGAGGATAATCGCGGCATACAATCCGTCGCCGTACTGTACACATTCAACGGCACCTTCTCCCAGGAAGCCATGGAGAGGCTTCGCGGGGATATGTGGGCCCGGGAGATCTCAATATCATCCGAAGCATCGTACATGGTCTACTCCTTTGTGATGAACGACGTTTCCGGCAACGTTCTCCGGTCCCCGGATTACAATGTCACCGTGGCGGACGTCATCGATCCTATCGCTTCCATGCGCCTTCCGGCCAAGGCGGACCAGCACGAGCTGGTGGAATTCAACGGCAGCGGAAGCAGTGACAATATCGGTATTTTCAACTACACCTGGTCCTTTACCTATGATCATTCCTACAAGCAGTACATCGGACCCAATGCCGCATTCAGGTTTCATCTGGCCGGGATCTACGAGATCACGCTCAACGTCACGGACAAGGCAGGTAACTGGAACCGACTAAGGAGATCCCTCCAGATCGGGGATATTACTCCCCCGGCGGCCAACGCCGGATCGGACGAGGATGTGGACCAGGGAGAAAAATTTATACTTTACGGGGGTGCAAGTTCCGATAACGTCGGGATCGCGGATTATTCCTGGGGGTTCAACGTAACCGGGGAGAAGAAGACGCTCACCGGTGAGGCGGTATATCACACATTCTACACTCCGGGGAAATATGACGTGACCCTCACGGTCACCGATTTTGCCGGTAATTCGGATACGGATGTGATCGTCATCACGGTTAAGGATACCACTCCTCCAACAGCCTTTGCCGGAGATGATATTACAGCCGACGAGAACACCATGATCACATTCGATGCGTCTCGCTCCAAGGATAATGTGGGAATAAGGAACTACCACTGGAGGTTTCAGTACGGGAGCGCATACAAGACCCTGACCGGAATAAAGCCAACTTACTGGTTCGGATCGCCGGGAACGTACATGGTGGACCTGACCGTGACCGATATGGCGGGAAACGATGCGAAGGATTCCGTTCAGATAAGGATAAGGGATATCACATCGCCCACCGTCAAGGTCCACATGGGTGGAAATGCGCTGGAGATGGGGAAGAAGTACTGGATCGATTCGCCCCTGACCCTGAAGCTCAGAGCGAATCAAAGCACCGACAACGTCCGGATATCGAAGTTCCGGTGGACCTTCAATCATGCAACAGGAAGCCAGGATGAATACGGGATGAATATAGAGCATCGCCTGGAATCCACGGGCATATACAATGTAACTCTGATGGTAACTGATGATAGTGGTAACGCGGGTTATCTCAACTTCTCTCTGGATGTGATGGAGCCCACTATCCCCCTGCCCCCGAAGGAGCAGGATGACGGCGGCGGGGCGCTCATGGGAGACCAGAACTTCATTCTGTTGGTACTCTCCATCATTTTCCTTCTGATCATGCTCATCATTGCCGTGCTGTGGCTGCGAAGGCCGATCAAGGTCAGGGAGAGAAAGGTACGGGTACTGCGCGTCAAGAGGCACATATACAAGAGGCGGGCCAAGCCGAAGCGAGTGGAGAGGATCGATCCGGAATGGATCAGGGAATACGAGATGGGACTGTACGAGTTCACGGGAATCCCCCTGGCAAGCCTGCGGGGCAGGCGGGTATCGGGCGGCGGGGAAGCGGAGGGTGCGGAAGAGGATGTGATCGAGTCCGAGATGGAGGAGGACGATGTGGAGCTCGAGATGTCGGGGGAGGTGGATATCCAGATCGAGGAGGAAATGGATTATGAGGATATGCTGTTCGGGGACGCGCGTGAGAGTGGAGAACCATCCGTACGGGAATTGACCTCCCGGAACATAGAGGATGGAGAGGCCATGGTCCTGGCCGATGAGGAAGAGTACGAGATGCTGGTTCCCGACGATGACGGTATCTTCCAGGGAGATGATGAGGATGAGGAGGAGGATATCGAGTATCTCTTCGAGGGATTGGATACCGCGGTGGATCCGGAAGAAATACCGGAATATGCGGAAGATGGCCATTACGGCATGCTGGTTCCCGTTGAAGAGGATGGAAGAGCCGGGCTCGTGAAGAGTGAAAAGAAGGGAAAGGACGTGGTGCGCGCCCTGTCATCCGGTCAGATCAGGCAGGTGGAGGGACTGCTTCGGAAGATGGACAAGAACGATGTCGTTCAAATGGTGGAGGCCGGCCTGGATATCGAGAAGAAGCCGTGCACGCACTGCGGAGCCCTCATAGATGATTTCTGGGCCATATGTCCGAGATGCAAGATACCGCTCTGAGGATGCCGAGGGACACAGATCCGAAAATAAGTCAGCGGAGCTTCCTCATCCTCGTTATCCTGTGAACCCTCCTTTTTCCTATGCCCCTGCCCGGTTCCGCCCTGCGGGGGCCGTTATCATCATCATCATTCTTTTCGCCAGCGAGCCCTCGTTTCCTCCGGGTCATGAAATAATGTAGCACCGTGACCAGAACTAACAACCCGGTTATCGCTGCGGCCCCCCGGATCCATCGGCCCGTGCTCGCTCCGTCGCCCCCCGTTTCCATGGCAGCCCCCAGGACGGTGAGGTTCATTCGGATACGTCCCGAATCCCCGTCATCGTCGGTGATGGTCAGAATGAGGCTCATCTCGCCGGCAGCGTCGAAGCTGCGGTTGATGATCATTCCCTCGTATGTACTCCCGTCCCCGAACTCCCACAGATATATCTCGATCCACCCGTCATCGTCCCTTGACCGGGATGCATCGAACACCGCCACCGCTCCCGCAGCCATCTCCAAGGGACCCCGGAGCGCCGCCGTCGGCAAACGATTTGTGATGGTGACCCGAAGCAGCGCGAAGCTCTCCCCGACCCGGTCGTCCACGGCACTTACGTTTATGAGATATTTCCCGTCGTCGTCATAATCGTGGGAGAAGGTGTAATTCCCGTAAGCGAGGGCGAAGCCCTCTTGGACAAGGGAGGACCCCTCGTCTTGAGATGTTCGGTTCCCTTCTCCCGTCGGTGCTTTCAGGGGGAATATCCGCGAGACGTTGCCGTCGTCCCACGACACGGTGAGGCTTTCGATGCGGCCGTCCGGATCGTCGAGGGCAGATACGTCCACCACCACGGGCGACAGGGTTGGAAGGATGCTCACGCTCAGTGATGCCTCCATGGCGGGCGGCCTGTTGGAGACGAATATCGTACGTATGTCGGGCAGGCTTCCCGTGATGTTCCTATCATTTCTCACCGTGAGACCCACGTGGTAATATCCGGAAGTCGAATAAAAATGATCCACGATGCTACTGGAGGTCCATCCCGATTCATTGCCGTCCCCGAAATCGAAATGATATCCCGTTATATTGTCGTTCTCATCGTAGGAGGAGGAAGCATCCATGGTTATGTCCACGAGGGTCGGAGAGGTGGGTACCGCCTCCCCCGTTTCACCGATGATAGTATCGGCCACGTCCATCACCAGTACTGCCCTGGGATCGAAATCGCAGGGGCGGACATCATGGGGATCCGTAAGGCCGTCGCCGTCGGTGTCGGCCTTCCACGGGTCGGTTCCGTTACGGAATTCGCCGGAGTTGTCGAGACCGTCATCATCCGCATCGAGAATCGAGTCCAGGGGATCGCACGGATCGAGCCCGTGTTCGTGCTCCCAGCCATCGGGGATCCCATCCTCGTCGGTGTCGGCGCTCAGAGGGTCCGTGCCAAGGTCCACTTCCATTCCGTCTCCCAGGCCGTCGCCGTCCGTATCTAGATCGCAGGGGCGGGTTCCCAGACCGTGCTCCAGCAGATTGGTGAGGCCGTCCCCGTCGCAGTCGTGGAGGCCGTCCCCGCCGTCCAAGGGATCGAGGAAGTTCATCTGTTCCCAACCGCTGTACATGCCGTCGCCGTCCGCATCGCCGAAGAAAACCTCTTCCCCGTCCGGGAGCCCGTCGAAATCCGAATCGGGCTCCCCCGGTCTCGTTCCGAAGAGATACTCCTCGAGGTTGGTGTGCTCTTCAGCGGCCTCCACCATCCCGTTCCCATCGTTGTCGTATCCGTCGCGGTCCGGGTCCCGCAGCGAATCACCCGCCAGGGGATCCGGGGAATAACGAAAGGGAGGGCCGCTGAGCTCGGCATGCTCAATTTCCCAGGCGTCCGGCATTCCGTCATGGTCGGTATCCTCTGATCCGGGCTCGCAGCCCCAAAGAAAGCGGTCCAGCATGGAAAGCCCGTCCTGTCCGAATTCCCTATCTTCCTCCGGCACCAGAATAGCGCTTCCCGCATGGTGTTCCCAGCCGTCGGTGATGCCGTCACCGTCCGTATCCGGGATGCGAGGGTCGCTGCCCGCATCCGTCTCCCACCAATCGTTCAGCCCGTCGCCGTCCGTATCGGCGGATGTGGGAATACAATTGTACCAGTACTCGCCGAGATTCGTCAGTCCGTCACCGTCCGGGTCACCATCGCCGTCGTTCACATCAGGATCGAGACCGTGGGCCGACTCCCATCCCTCCGACATGCCGTCAGCGTCGCCGTCCCCAGTGACGTTTAACGAGAACGCGAGTCTCCTTCCGAAGGGAAAACACCTCTCGACGTCGAAGGGGTCCCCCGATCCGGTGACCACGGAGAGCTCCACCGCCAGTTCCTTCATCCCCTCGGAGTCGAAGATCAGCTCAAAAACCGCTTCCGTGTCTTCCCAGGGGACCAGATGCACTTCCCTCCGGATCAGGGCCTCGTAGACATCGTTCCCGCGAGCTCCGTCGGTCCTTTCGAGCACGCTGACACTCACGCGGCAGTCCCAGCTGCCCGCATTCACGAGTTCCAGCGTCAGCTCCACCGGATGACGGGCCAGGGGATGTTCGGGGATAATGCTCAGGGACGAACGCGTAATGGGAATGATGGATCGGGGTTCTCCGAAGGCGTACAGTATGCCCTCCGGTGCATCGCTGGCAACGTACATCATACCCGATGAAACAGAGCAGGACGAGGTGACATTGGCATAGTTGTTGTAATACCACCTGATGCTGCCATCCATCAGGTCCAGCGCCATGATATCGCTGTACTTCAGGCCGATATAGACCGTATCTCCCGCTATGGTGGGGGACGAGAGCGCATAACCCCCCGTGCTCCGCTTCCATATCACCTCCCCCGTATGTTTATTCAGGGCCCATACTGATCCATCCTGGTAATGGCCCGCTATGACCAGCATATCGCCGGATATGGCCGGTGACGCGTAGAGATAGGGAGTGATGTACCTCTTCCAGAGAAGCGTTCCGTTCCTCCCGTCCACGGCGTAGATGTTCCCGTCCCAAGATGGCACGTAGACGATATGTGTCGAGGGGTCCACGGCCGGTGATGCCTTTATCGCTCCCCCCGTTGAATAGTTCCAGATGAGATCGGAACCGTTTATGCTTATCTCAGGTATCCCCTGGTCCCCGTCGAGGATGCCGAGGGCGTCCAGGGCATAGAGGTAATTGTCGTTGGAACCCACGTAGACAATGCCGAGAGCGGGGTCCACGGCCGGGGACGAATGCACGTCGCTGCTGGCGTTGAAGGCCCAGACCAGGGTGCCCGAATCCGAATCCAGGGCCAGGAGCTGCCCGTTCCGGTATCCCACGTCGGAGCCCACGAAGAGCATCCCATCGTGTATCACCGGGGACGAGCCGACCCATCCCCCCGTGTCGTAACTCCACAGCTTCTTACCTGTGGGAAGGTCCAGGGCGTATACTCGGTGGTCGTAGGAGCCTATGAAAACGGTATCATCGTAAATGGCCGGAGAGGAGTGTACGCCCCTGTCGGAATCGCCGGTCTCGAACTCCCATACCTTGCGGCCCGAATATTTGTGGAAGGCGCTCACGAATCCCGTATCGCCCCCGATCACGACGAGGTCGCCGTTCACGGCAGGAGAACTCTTGGCCGCGGTATAGCTCCCGGTGTTGATGCCCCGCTGGAACCAGACCAGGTTATTCCCGGACGGGCCCGCTCCCTCCGTGAACCCGCTCCTTGTAACGTCGCTGCGGAACATGTCCCAGGTATCGTTCGATACGGGATCCACGTAGATATCGCGATAGGCGAGATTGTTGTGGGGATTGCCGTCCTCCGGTATCACGGAACGGACGCTCACCCAAATCCTGTGATATCCCGGCACGGCCCGCCAGCCGGAAGTGATAGTTTCGCTCCCCCCACGGGGCACTATCGACGGGAAGTTGGCAAACCGTCCGACCTCGTCCATCCGGTCCATGTAGAGAGATGCGACACATTCCGCATCCAGTGAACCCCGATTCCGCAATGCACATGATATTCTCACGGTGCTGTTGGTGACGGGGATATCGGGCTCGATGAATATATGGCGGTTGTCCACGGATATATCGGCGATGGCACGGGTCACCATGACATCAGTCTTCAGCTGGGAATAATCATGGCCCTCGTCCCCGCTGAAAACCACCAGGACCCTGTGCTCCCCCGGGCTGCGAGCGATCCCGATATCGAATTCGAACCTCCCGAGCCGGTATCCATCTTCACCGGTCACCTCCACATCCAGAAGCTCGTTGTTCAAGAACAGTTTTATCTCCCTGCTCCCGAGCCGCTCGCCGTCGGCATCGGACAGTAGGAGGCCGGAAATACTCAGATTATCCCCTGCGGGGATGATTTCGGGTACTACCGCTTCGATACAGGTGGATATTTTCCCCGTATCCCTTGCATCCGATAGAGAGCCGGGCAGGATCGCGTTTCCCTTCGAAACCACGTCGTCCCGGGGCAACATGTCCCTCTGGGCAGGGATTGCGCTCAGAACGAGAAGCAGGATGAGAGACAGCTCCATCAGCAGCCTTGGAAGGGCCATGAACGATCAATGGGCTAACGCAGTTAAATTAATTCCGACGCAGGAAGGGAATGGAATGCAGGAAGCCCGCCATGGGGGCGACTGTGGAACCGCGAGGTCGTTGGTGTGGGGGTGGGGTACTCTACTTGTACAGCACCAGGGTATGCCCCTTCTTCTCTATCACGTGAATTCCGGGGATGGAATGTGCCATATCGGAGGCCAGGTCGTCCATGGTATTGTCCATCAGATAACTCCTCAATGCCAGTATCTTTATCAGTCGCCTATTCTTCAGCTGGATCCGTATCTCCTCTATCACCGAGAAATTGATCCCGTTCTTGCCTATACGCAGTATGGGTTTCAGGGCCTGGCCATCCCTGCGCAATTTCATTCTGTACGAATGGTCCATTCCCGTTTTGCCTCTCTGCATCATATATTATCTCCTCTCATTATATCTTTCCCGTCTCCGGGCCGCGGGTCTCTCCCGGTTGTACGGACGCCGCATGACGGCGCCGCATCTCAGGCAGGTAGTTATCTTCCTGCCGCCCCGGAGCCTGACCCGGAAATGTGTGGAGTCGACGAACGGGGAAAGACAGCTTTTGCAGAACTCGTCGCGGTGGTCCCGGAGCGTCTTCAGGTTGAGCCTCATGGCGATCTTCCTTGCCCGTTCCATGTAGCGTATCGGAAATATATGATCGCCGGAAAGGGCCCTCGATATCGCTTCCCGCACGAGTATCTCTATCCTCTCCGCCCCTATCCTCTCCATCCTGGCGGTTCGAATTCCCCTCCGGCCTCCCCTCCTCTGCCTTCTGCGGCCCGTTTTCCCCTGTCCCATTCTCTATTCCCTCCCTCTGCCGTCAAGCGAGACCGACTCCCCCACCTTGACGATGATATCGTCCAGGGTACAGCCGTCCATATCCTTCTCGTCCAGAAGTCCTTCTATTATATCCAGCCCCCTGCCGCAGTACCGGCCAAAGCAATGGGCCGCCTCCTCCATATTGGCAGCCTCCCCCCTGTGGTTCAACACGAGGAAGAAAACGGTCCTGTCATCCACCTCGAGATAGCTCATGAACTCCTCGGTGGCCTCCCCGGAGGGGAGTTTCTCCCCTCGAAGCAAGGCCAGCGCCGCCGCCGTCCTCAGAAGGGTGAGCTGGGAAGGGAGGGAGCCGCAGCGGCCCAGCCTGCCCAGAAAGATGATATTATTCCTCGCCAATTTGATCTTCATGCTTCATCCCCCCTTCCACGGCTGCCGGGAGACTTTATACCCGTACCCTTGGACCCCTTCAGACGCTTCATCCTCCGTGTCACCATTGCCCTCTTCGGCACTATCCGGGAACTGCGAGAAATCCCGTCATAGATTATCTCGTATATCCTTCCGGCCCTTCCCAGAACGTCCTCATGTATGCCCGTAAGGTCGTCCCTGGTGGTCAGCATGATCTGATGGCCGGGCAGTCGGGAAAGGTTCCTTGCGATGGCTCTCTTGTTTGTCTCGTCGAGAAAGGAGAAGGGGGAATCATAGAGAACCGTGGTGCCGCCGTCCAGCCGATTGAGGGCCCATATTAGTGATATGAATATAAGGACCTTCTCCCCGTCCGAGAATTCATCTAGGTCGACCATCTCGCTCCTGCCCTCGCCCCCCGTGGCTATCCTCACAGCCAGCGAGTAGTCGTCCTTGCGTATGAGAACCCTCTCTATAAGGCCCTTCTTCGAGAACAGGCCTGCGAGAATACGGTTGAGCCCGGCCTCGATCATCTCCCTGTTCTCCTTCTGTATGTCGTCGATGGTGTCCATCACCGCGCGCAATGCCCTCTTGGACATGTCCATCTTGGATACGAATCTGCCCATGGATGTTCTCATGGAGGTGGTTATCCTCCTGAACGCCGAATAGTCCTCCTCGTACTGCTCCTGGACATCCCGGTATTCCTGCCTCAGGGTGGCCGATCTCAGCTGGGCATCATATATGTTCCTTCTCCTGTCCGCGATCCGGTCCACGTACCCTTGCAGGTTCTGCCTGGATGCCGGATCGCCATCCAGCCTGGTCAAGCTAGGAAAGCGCATCAGGAGGTTCTTCGTGGCCGTTTGAAGCTGCTTTATCTCCGATATCCTGTCGGCCCGTTCCTTCATCATCCGGTTCAGATCGCTCATGTATCTTTCCAGTACCATTACAACCTCGTTCAGCCCATCCATGTCCATTTCCGGGGGGACCTCGATAAGATCGTAGGTATTCCGGAGGGCATCCGTCTCGGAACCCAGTTCTTCTTTCAGCTTGGAAACCTCGGAGAGAGCCTCCGTCGTATTGCGGACCTTGTTCTCGCACAGACCGCATCGTCCCGTCCTGATCCCCGGTTCGAACAGGGTCTCCACCAGTTCCAGCTGGGCGTCCAGCTTCCCCAGCTTGTAACGGATCCGATCCCTCCTTTCCACGCGCTCCCGGACGCTGGCAAGGGCCTCGGTGATATGGTCCTTGATGAGAAAATAGGGGGTCATCTCATAGATGCCGGTTCGATCCCCCGTGCCGGACAGCTCCTTCTTCAGCTTGTATATCTTCTTCTGTAGTCTCTGGTTAAGGTTGAGCACCCTGCCGAGACCCTTTATCCGACAGGCCTCGGCGGTGAGCTTCCGAAGCTCCATTTTGAGCTTGCGAGAGGCATTTCCGACCTCCTCCATCTTCTTTTTAATCCTATCCTTGCGCAGGGAGTGCCCCTTCAACCTCTTGCGCAGCGAGGTGAGTTCCTTGGCACGGGTGTTCCTCGCCAAGTGCTCCATGATCTTACCGTGATATATGTCGAGGTTCCTGACGGCGCTCTCAAGGACGTTTATCCCGAGAAATGAGTTGATGGCATCCCTGCCGGTGAGCCGCAGCTTCTGGGCCGGGTCCGACCTGAAGCTGAAGAAGAGATATTTCGCACTGTCTGGCGTGATGCGGCTCCGCAGCCGGGAAAGAACCTCGTCCGGTCCGCGCCCCAGTCCCCTGCCCTTTATGGTAACCTTTGTGTTCCCGGACTGGTAGAGGTTCCTCCTGAGAAGGAAGCTAGATCCCTCCATGGTGATTTGAAGTTGAACATAACACTCCTTGAACCCTTTCTCCCGAGCGTATCGGTTCATTATGGAGGAATAGTCGGGTTCGCTGCCGCCCTTTCTGCGGTCCTTGCCGAAAAGTGCGAATATGACGGAATCCAGTATCACGCTCTTCCCGGCACCGTTGTTTCCCATGATCACCGTCAGTGTCTTACCGTGCTCCCCGCCGCCCCTGGGATGGAACCTTATCGAATGTGTTCCGTGGAATACGCGATAATTGCACAGCTTCAGGGAATCAATGCGCATTCTTCCCATCACCTCTCACTCCGTCGGCCACGGCCTCCTCGAAGAGCCCGTCCATCGCCTCCATATCGAAATCGGGCCTTCCCGCCGTCTCCAGAAGCCCCGAGGACAGGTCGGGGGATATGTTGCGGAGGACCAGATGTGCCTCCAGCACCTCCTTGATGTTCCGGAGCAGCTTGTTCGGCCTGTTCCCGACCGCAATATTATCTCTGGCCATGTTCTTCCTGCCCGTAGTTGATTATCTTGGTCTTCAATTTTTTGATGGTGCCGGATACCCTGATTACTCGCAGTCGGGACCGGCCGCGACTCCACTCGCCCCGGTCACCCCCCGGAACCTCCAGTCCGTTCAGAAAGCCCACCATGAGCTCCTTATCCAGATGTCTGCATTTGAAGATGGCATAATCGGGTTCCAACACGGTAAGCCATGGAGGTTCGGCCTCCCAAGGAAGCCTTTCCGATCTACGATATGCGCCAAAGCTTCGATTGATGTGGTGGATGAGGTGGGATCGATTTATCCCGCTCGGGGTGATACCTACGAGAATGTACCTTTTCCTCCCCACTTTATCCTTTACGACCATGACCGTGGTGATAGTGAGAAGACCTTATATAAAGTTGTTAGGAGAGTTTACTTAATTTAAACAGCGCACATATCCCGATGACGGTCAAGGATCGATATTCTCGTTAGATAAACACTCTTCAACGGGAGGGCCTGATAGCGGGGGTGGGGATGCGGGGTGGCACACGCGCACGCAGGCCCGACACCAAATACAAATAATATATCCGTGTAACAACGAGGACGTGTCCTCGTGGTCGGCGGACGCCGACCTCGGGGCCGAGTCGGCCCCTTTTTCATTATTATGTATCTGTAAAAGGCCCCGCGTGCGCGTTCACCACCCCTTCCCCCTTCCCCGCTATCGGGTCCTTTTACACGAAGAGAGTCTGTCCACCTCTCGCCTCGGATTGGATCGCTCTCGATACTATGGATAACCTCTATCTTGAAAAAACCAGCAAACCGAACCGAAATAGGTGGCCGGGTCCGGGTCGTAAGCCTCCTTCTGTTTCGGGCGAGTCGTTGCCGGCTGCGCCCCAGACGGCATTCCACTCAGCGTCCCACCTTTTGGTCAACGGACATATCATCCCAATATGTTTGGACTTGCTCCGGGGAGGTTGGCCGTTTCATCAAATCCCGCATCGTCGTCCGGGCCGAGCCCTTCATCCCGCACCGGCATGTGCCGGATATGATACGGACTGTGTCGTTTCTGCTCCAGTGCCTGCTCTCTCGAACACCCGGATTGCCCCGGGTCCCCTCGTCCGGTGGAGGGAGGACTTTCCTCAGCAGCTCCCGCAAGGAAGCACCGTCAGCCGTCCACCCGCTCCTGACCACCTGTCGGGAAATAACATATCGGTCTATTTAACATTTTTATCTCAATACCCCTGCATGTCCAGCAATATGGAAACCTATCTCCGGACATGGACAAACGATGGGGGCTCCAAGGCAGGTCGATAAATTCAATGTTTTTCATTTAATCCAAGAAGTTGGATGTTTTTTTTTACCCTCTTTTCGACAAAAGTAGAAAACAACAACGACAATGGCTGAACATTTTTTTGTGACGTTCAAATCCAATTATTTACCATTATGATGCCACCAATAATATTTACTCACTCTTTTGTCATAGTAACGGGGACGAAATTTTTTTAAACCACTCGTTAAGTTTATATAGGATGATTGCGGTAATCAGGGGAGATTTGCTGAAACGTGCGAAAAAACGCACAATAGAATAAAAACAATCGATGATAAATCGATAAAAAAAAGAGGTAGATAATATGAAAAATAGTATAAGGAAATGGACTGCCTACCTGCTCGTCCTGTTCCTCGTGCTGGGTGCCTTTCCCCTGCTCATGTCAGGGACCGGTGCCGAAGCAGAGGACGCAAGAGCCGGAGAGGTAGTATTCAATTCCATCGATATCGATGCAAACTGGACGTTCAACGAATCGATGGAACTGGTGTATGCAACTGGTCAGTGGATGATCACGGTCGATTTCAACCTTACCCAAGCGTTGGAGGGTGTGAACGTGACCGTCAACGTGACCGAGGACGGCTCCGCCTGGTCGGAGCTATATACCGAAGACATGGATGATCTCCTGGGTGGAAACCATGTGGTCGTGACCTGGGCCATGAACTTCACCAACGAGACTCTCTACACCGTGAATGCGACCCTTACCAACTGGAACGGATCCGTCGAGGAATGGCTCGAGGTGGAACTCACCTGTGAGCTCGTTTACAACGTGTTCGTGATGGCCGGGCTCGCGTCGGACGAAGCAGAGACCGGAGAGTACGCCAACGAGACCCACACGGTCATGGCGGCATTCTTCAACATGGGCAACGACGCCTTTCTGCAGAACACCACTGTGAACTTCACCATAACCAATGAGACCAATGCCATCGTTGTGGAGAGCGGTCACGAGATCGGTCCCCTTGAATACGATGCAATGCTCCCGGGTTTCGCGTTCTTCAACTGGACCCCCGCCGAGGAGGGCACGTACTATCTCAACGTAAGCTACCACAATCCCGACATCGAAGGGGATGCGGTGCAGTACTACGAGGATAACAACGTGACCATCGTGATCGAGAACGTCACCTCCTACGACGCCTGGCTCGAGATAGCGGATGTTCTTATCGACGAGGGCGACCTTGTCGAGGCCTGGATAACCGTGAACAACACAGGGAACGTCGAGCACGATTTCACCTATATAGTTAACGTGAGCAAGACCGGCTGGTCTTTCGAGGACCCCATGAGCACCGGAGCCCTGGACGCCTTCGAACTGGATGAGAAGAACCAGACGTTCACGTACGCCATGGCCGAAGCAGGCGCGTACACGCTGACCGTAAAGTTCGATCTCGACGACGGAGATGTTTCCGACACCTTCGACGTCATCCAGACCAACACCGCGCCCGTTCTCGAGGACGAGACCGAGCTGCCCGCCACGATCTACGCAACCGATGTGCTCACCTTCACGGTGAACTACACGGATGCGGAGAACAACACCGGCGACGTGTACCTGTACATCGATTCGATCTGGAACGAGACCGGCGAGTACTTCGAGGGCGGTGTCGAGGTCGAGATGGAGATCATCAACGACACCGATGACGTCTACGCAGATGCTGGCGAGTGGTACGATGCCGAATGGACCGCAACCGCTGGTGACCACAACTACTCATTATTCGCCGAGGACACCGAGGGCGCATACGTCGCTCTCGACAAGGAAGGGATGTTCACCGTGGGCGCCGAGCAGTTCGCTCCGGTCCTGACGGACCAGACCGGTGTCATCGCAGCATTCGACAACGCTGCCGTGATGTTCAACGTGCTTTACGCGGATGCCAACGGCGACGAGGGTGACGTCTGGATCAAGATCGACACCTGGAACACCACCGACGCAAACGAGACCAACTGGACCTGGGACGAGGGCGACTGGGTGGAGATGGAGAACGAGACCGACAACTGGACCGGTGGAACCAACTTCACCTACTCCAAGCTCCTGGCGAACATGACCTTCAGGTACTGCTTCAAGGCAGTGGACCCGGTTCTCGACCCCGTGATGACCACGGCGGTGGAGTTCACCGTGGAGATATACGTTCCGGAGGACATCACCGCCGAGCTCGGTGGATTTGTTGTGGACAAAGACGGACCCGTCGCGAATGCCACTGTGACCGTGATCATCTTCACCGAGAGCGTCGAGCAGAAGAACATAAGCGGCAACCTGACGAACGTCACCGTGAAGACCTACGCCAACCTCACCGCAGACTCCAACGCGACCGGTGTCTTCCTCATCGAAGGCATAGCCTCCGGGACCTGGACTGTGACCGTGACCGCCGACGACTACGATGATCATTCCGAGGACATAATTTTCACGACCGTCCTCAAGGAAATGAACTTCACGCTGACATTGACGCCTGTGCTGCCCGATAAGTTCGTGCTCTCCGGTACTGTCACCCCCGTCAACGCCACCGTCAAGGTGGACGGCGTAGCGGTAACCGTTACCAACGGCTCCTACAGCATCGAGCTGGCCGTGGGCAACCACACCATAACCGCCACGTACATGGGCTACGATGATTACGAGAAGGAAGTAACCC
>CAYRFL010000004.1:0-72047 GCA_964423515.1 uncultured archaeon | reverse complement strand
AACTCCACTCCCCCTTTTAACCCAACCACCAAATGTACTAAAACTATTTATATGCGCAAATTGATTTTTGTTGCGTGATGCCGGATGGTGCTCGGAATAGACATATCCCTGGGCTCTTTCATAACGTGGGCCCTCATTGAGCTGGTCATTGGATTCATCATTGGCTATTTCATACTGCCAAAGGCCATGAAATGGGCGATACTGTCCATCATCGTCATAGCGGTGCTGGCCTATTTCGGCCTCATCACCATCCACTGGGGAGGTTTCAAGGACATGTTCGCCTCCGATTCCCTCAAGGGTCTCCTGCTCCTCATATCCCTTCCCCTGGGCATAGGGATGGTCATAGGGTTCATCGTGAAGAAGGCATTCGAGTAAATCCGTCCCATTCTGGCACGTATTTACTTATTGTCAATGGTGCGAAGCTCCTGAGATTCGCAGCTTGACAATGTTCGCGGTGTCTTGCAGCCTGTAGATTTCGCTTGCGAAATCGAAGGCTCAGTTGAGCCCACGGGGGTCAACGGAGTAAAGCGGGAGCCCGTAGGGATACTTCCCGAGGGCTCAGGCGTATCTTTGATGCGCCAGAGTGTAACGGGAGCCCCGTAGGGGACCGATACCGCTGAATACGAAGACGGTCACTTTGTTCCCGTCTTCACGAATGAAGCGCCCCGGCGCCATCTGAAATGATCCGTGATAATATGGGCACGCTCAAATCGGTTCTGCTGATAGGGATCCTTGTAGCCATCGTCGCCGCACTCTTCGGTGTGATCTACTACCGGATAGACAAGGACACTGACATCGATTTCGATATAAGGCCCGAAGCGGGCAATGACAGGACCGTGTATGTCGGTGAAACAGTGATCTTCACAGGCCGGAACGCGGCGCCGCTGACCGCCCAGGACAAGTACCCGGACGTCGAGTACACGTGGGACTTCGGGGATGGTTCGACCAGCAATGACCAGAATCCCTCACATTCATATGATGAGGCCGGCAGCTACAGCGTCAAGTTTACAATAACCGTCGATGGGAACGAAGAAGAGGACGACCTCGTGGTCAAGGTCCTGAAATGGAAGAACAAGGCCCCCGTTGCGGATTTCACCGTCTCATCAAATAACGTGAACGTCAGCGACATGGTACAGTTCGACGCTACCGTTACCTCGGATGATCACGATTCCCTCACGTCGCTGGATTTCTCCTGGGATCTCGATAACGACGGTATCGAGGATTCCACCGAAAAGGTCGAATACTTTGCCTACTCCGATCCCGGCGAATACATCGTCACGCTAACCGTTACAGATACGGAGGGGGAGAGCGACACCGCCTCCGACGTCGTTTACGTGACAGAAAAGGAAAATCCCGATTACGTCGAGGTTGAACCGGAAGGGGGAGGGGGGGGTTCCATCGGTCCGAACAATGCGGTCTCGGACAGCTCTGTGACCTTCAACTGGGAGATGACCCCCGACATGGCCGATGGGCTCGTGCGGGTGGAGATATTCGTGGTATGGGAGGATACCGGCTGGGACCTCGACCTGTCAACGGGAAAGGGGGCGCAAAGCGCGGGTGGAGAGATATACGCCTCCGACGACGGCGGAGCGGAGGGCAGCGGCGAGGGGAACGTTTCGCTGGACGTGGACGAGCAGGACCACCTCGAAGTGGTAGATGACGAGCAGTGGTTCGCGGAGGTCGCCACCAAGGAGAACGCCAGGAGCGCAGGGGGCGAAAGGCTGTCCACGGATACGTGTGAATTTACCGTGCGCGTGATACTGTGGTACGTGTGAGAGGGGACTCCGCACTCAACGCTTCCTTTTTAGTATCGAAAGGACTACCAGTAAACCGATCACAATCACTATCACCAGTGCCGCTATAGCCCCCATGATGAGGATAGATGAAAGACCCATAGAGCCGTCGGTAAGGAAAAATCCGCCAGTTCCATCCGGCTCATCCCGAACCGGGATCATCTTCTCGTCTTTCATGAGATTAACATCCCCGTTGATAGTTATGTTCTCCCGGAGCATGGTTCTCAATCCCTCCTTCTCGATGGTGATATCGACAGGGGCATATAAATTGTATTTATCAACTGTAAAGTTTGCATATCCGTCCGAATCAGTGAAGATCTTCTCTCCCCATGAACCGTTATCACCGTGTAACGTGATGTTACCGTATGGATTCCGAAGAGTTACCCCCGCACTCCTGATGGGCATTCCCGTATCATCGAGGATAGGGCCAACGGTGATCGAATAATCCGTATCGTAATAGATTCTCTCTATTAGTGTCGCACCGGTGGACCAGCTCACATGGACATTTTCCGTCGGGGTCCAGTTGAACCTCTCTATCGATCCCGAGGTACTGCTGTTGCCTACCGAGTACTCGTCCAATCCTTCCGGAGAGCCATCCATATAGGTATTATCAAAATTGAAGAAGAATCGTGCATGATCGATGGTACCGTTCCATGCCGCCCCGGTGGTGGTTATGTAGATCAGTTCGCATCGATTGTCGTACTGTACTCCGTAATAAGTTCCATATCGGATGGTTATGTTCCCCTCCGCTCCGGGGGGAAGGGTGATATTGAACTCGATGGCCAGGGAATCTCCGCCCGAATCGCTGTAGGGTATATCGGTCCCATTGAATCTCAGGAAGCTCATATTATAAGGACAATAATTACCGTGGATAAACTTGCCCATGTTTTCATAGTAGAATCTGTTGAATGGAAATCGAACGGCCTGGGTTATGGTGCCGTTGGTGGGATTTCGAATAGCATAATTGCCCGAGACATGGAGCCGGTCACTTATGAAGAAGTGGACATCTTCAGAAACGAGCATCAACTCCGTACCGGAATCAGGAGTTGGGTCCGAACCCTCCTCCACGGACATGCGATACAGCGGTAACGGATTGGAAGAGGTCGTAGAGGATGATAGTACAATGAAAATAATGGTAACAAGTGAGGTCAGCGGAAGCGCTCTTCTTCTGGACAGATGATAAGTCATCTTGATACCTCTATGATATCGCGTCCATTCAGACATGCCTATAGATAGAGCTGGCAAATTATTGAATGGAATTCCTGTCTCGCCACACCGATTAATGTAAGAAAGCGTTCCCTTATTTATAAATAAATTGGTATGAAGGCCGAAACGAAAAAACCTTTCTGGAAGATGGTTATTGCATTGCCATCGATGGTTTATTCCCAGTATCTATGGAAATTCCGCTTCATTTCCTCCTCAAACTTGCCCTCAATTCCTTCTTCCATCTCCGCTCCCTGCTCACACGCACGGAGTAGCCGATAATGACGGCGATCATGATCAGAAGCAGAAAACCCACGCCAAGAATGCGGTACAGACCCTCTGTTTCATCCGCCTTCTTTACGCTCCCGTACTCCATATGCCGCACGTTCAGCTTGAGCGACAGCCTGTTCGAGAAAGTGGTGCCGTCGAACACCCTTATGTTCAGAGAGGTCATTCCTTCACCCAATTCGAGGACCTTCACCTTCAGGGTCCATTTTCGTGTGTAGTTATCCTGCTCCTCCCACTCGATGTCGTCCCCGTCAACCACCTCCCATCTGCTTCCTCCCATACGAAACTCCATTCGTACCGGTTTCTGGAAATCATCCTCCAGAAGGCCCACCACCACGGCCGTCACCGAAACAAATTCGGATTCGCCTTCACTGGGGCCCCCGGTATGGGTGAGCCTCGGCCGGATGTTCGCTATCCCCACCGTGATGGTGATGGCATCCTCATCGCTCCAGTCGCCGTGCTCGTCCACGGCACTGAGGTAGATGACGTGAACACCACGTGACAATCCCATCTCCACCACCCGTTCATCCCCGGTACCGAGCTGTCCGTCCCTGTCGGAGCGCCAGTGATACTCAATATCATCACCCTCGGGATCGCTGCCCTCACCGTAAAGGATCACCGGCTCGCCCTCCACGGGCTCCACGGGTTCGTACGAGACGATCCTGCACGTGGGTGACCTGTTCGGTCCCTTCACCAGATGATGTCTCTTCACCAGCGGCGAGCGGGCCCCCTGGTCGTCCGTGACGGTGAACGTTATCTCGTGTTCTCCCGGAAACAGCTCCGAGGTCGAGAAGCCTTCCTCATCCGAGAGAAAACCGTCGATGCTGGATTCCCACCGGTATGCCGTTATCTCGCCGTCGATATCGATCCCGCGGCCGGAGAAACGTACCACCTCGCCACTCTCTGACGGGGATGGACTTATGGACTCGATGCGGGCCTCCGGTATGCTGTTTGGACCCAGTACCGTCAATGCGCCGGAAACCTCTTCGGACCATTCACCAACATCATCCCGGACCCGGAAAAATACTATGTGTTCTCCCACGGAAAGGTTCTCAGCTTCCCTGCTGAACTTCGCCTCCACCGATAGATGACCGTCCAGGCTGGAGCGCCATGAGAAGGCCGACACCGTGCCGTCATCGTCCGTGCCCCTCCCCTCGAACTCCACTGTGTCCCTCCCCTGTACCGCTTCCCCGGGACTCACGGAAACAATCTCCGCCGTGGGAGGAAGGTTGGGAGGTTCGGTGACGAGCACGGTGGCGGATTCCTCGTTGTCGTTCGGGGCGCCGTCGGAGTCCATCACATGGAGCGTTATCTCGTACTCGCCTATCTCTCCGTAACGATGGACCACCAATGCCTCGGAGATCCACCCGGTGGACGAGCCGTCTCCGAAATCGAACATGTACTTCGACACTGCCACGTCGTCACCGGAACCCGATCCGTCCGCCGCGAAGGGCTCGTCCACGGTGATGATATCGGCGGCGATGTCCAGGACGGCCTCCGGCGGCTCGTTCCTGAAGCGTATGTGAATGTCGGCAGCGGCCATGTTGTTGCTCAACAACTCCTCCATGGGTTCGGAGTCAAAAACGTATGCCGTGATGAGATGTTTCCCCGAAAGCCCCGTGGTGTTCAGCTCGAAGTCAGCCTCGAATATTCCCGTGGAAGGAAGGTCGTCTATCGATACCGTGGGTCCGATCAGAGAATCCTCCAGGAGATCGTCCAGGTAAACACCCAGCGTTGCCCTCTCCATGGTGGCCATACCCATGTTGGTCACCTCGGCGTGAACCTCGATCACCCTGCCCGCCACGGGATGGGAATCCTCCAGGGCCAGGGCGCTCAGTTCCAGGTCTGGTTTGTCGCGTACCTCGGTTATTACGTGCTCCCGGTTCACCTCCAGTCCGTATACGACCTGCTCCTTGCCCGGGCCCCACACGATGGTCGCATCCACGGGCTCCGTCCTGTCCCCGAGACCGAAGTCCAGCGGGAAGGAGTTCTGCTGCCCGTGGGCCCCCATGCCGCCCTCCACCTGCCTCGTGTGGGTCCTGCCTTCCGCTTCCACCCTGACCGTGGCACCGATCCCGCGGGAATTGTGATCCGTTCCCCGAAGGATCAGCTTCAGCCAGCTGCCCTCCCGTGAAAGACCGTTCCTGTAGAGCCTGACCTCGTAGGTCCCGTTCTCGAAGGGATGCTTGCCCGCCGTGAGAAGGTCCGCCATGCCGTCGTTGTCGTAATCGCACCAGGATGATGCATAGGTATCCCACACCCTCACCCCCGCCTCCTCGGTCACATCCGTGAACGTGCCGTCACCGTCGCTTTGATACAGGAATGAATATGCATAGCCCACGTCTCCGTAGACCTGCGGCAGATAGAGGTCCAGGTACCCGTCCAGGTCGAAATCCTCCCACGCACAGCCCACGAACAGCTCGTCACCCTCGTTGGGCGCGACGTAGGGTTTCAGTTGAATACCGGCGGAGCCCCTGACGTTTGTGAAGGCATAATCCGGGGCGCCGTCGTTCCGGTACAACAGGGAATCGTCCGAGGTGCGCCAATCCTTGTGATTGAGATTTGTGACCCACAGGTCCAGATCGCCGTCGCAGTCGTAGTCCCCCCATATTGCGCCAACGCTGTGCCCCGGACGGTCATACGGATCGAGGTTCTCCTGACTTCGGGGGATGCCGTCGGCAACACCCTTCTCCGGTGCAACGTCCGTGAACGTACCGTCGCCGTTGTTCTCGTAGAGGTAATTGAGCTGCTGGCGGTAATTCGCCACGTAAAGATCGAGCCATCCGTCATCGTTGTAATCGGCCCAGGCCACACCCCTTGAATAGCTGGGATGACCCGTTTCGGCCACACCGGCATCCGCCGTAACGTTGGTGAAGGTGCCGTCGCCTTCGTTCCGGTAAAGGGCGTTCGGATAGTAGACCGCGTTCCCGTCATTCCAGTTCTCCCCGCGTGCGATATAGAGGTCCACAAAGCCGTCGTTATCGTAATCCCCCCAGCCGACTGCGGTGACATGGGAATAGCTCTCTATACCGGCCCCCGATGTGACGTCGGTGAAGGTGTATTCTCCATACGGGTCGGGGCCGTCGTTCTTCCACAGGCGGTTCGAGCCTACCATATAGAGGTCCAGAAGGCCATCGTTGTCGAAATCCGCCCAGGTACCGTGGCCCCCGCCGGAAAGCCCTGAAGCATCCGTGGTCTCGGAAAAGTCCCAGTTGGGCGGACCGTTGTTCCGAAAGAGACGGCTTTCCGCCAGCAGGTCCTCGTATCCGTCGTTGTTGTAATCCCCCCATGAAAAGAAATTACCCCGGACGCCGGCGAGACCTGCCTGGCCGGTTACATTGACGAAGAGGGGCGCGTCACGGGACCCGGGACGAGCCCCGGATGCCATGTGCTCTCCCGCATCTTCCTCTCTCGGACCTTCGCGGTCGACGGTATTTCCCGTGTCAATTGCCACGGGACTGCAAAACAGCATCATTGCCGCAAGCAGGATCATAAAGACGTTCGATCTCATCAGGACACCCTCCGGATGGTCAATTCCATTAAGCCTGATATGGGCCTCGTTATAATATTTAATG
Source organism: uncultured archaeon (assembly GCA_964423515.1). Lineage (GTDB taxonomy): Archaea > Thermoplasmatota > Penumbrarchaeia > JASLWR01 > JASLWR01 > CAYRFL01. The sequence continues at coordinate 65,188 of CAYRFL010000004.1, read as the reverse complement.
GTGGAATAATCCTCTCAATACATGATTCGGCCAACGGATGCGATTCCGTAACTATACAATACCGGGTCGAGACCGGCAGAGTGGTGACCTGCACAGAGCAAGGGATTGCTCTTCGTCCCGCTCACACGGGCTTGTGATGACCCCACTTCTCCAGAGCCTGACGGAGTTCCCTGGCCTTCACCGCCTTTTCCTCCAGCGTCACCCCCTCCTTCCAGGCGTCAACTGCCTGCATCGCCGCCCTGGCACCGGTCCGGGTTCCCTTCGGGTGCCCGTGAATGCCCCCGGAGACAAGCAACACCACGTCCTTACCGTATATGTCGAGAACATCGGGCACGAGACCGGGGTGCAATCCTCCGGAGGTCACGGGGAACGCTGACTTGATCCTGCCCCAATCCTGGTCCATGAGGAGGCCCTTCCTGGCCCGGATCCTCTTCTCCCGCAGGAGGCTTGCCAATGCCAGCACCTCGTCCCGGGTTCCCACCAGCTTCCCCACTGCCGTACCGGTATGGATCTGGTTCAATCCCAGCAGGCGGGCCTCCTTGGCCACGAACTGCATGGTCATTCCGTGCTTGGGATTCCTGTCGAAGGAGGCGTGCATGGCCCTGTGTGCGTGGGTGGTGATCCCCAGGTCACCAAGATAATCCCGCATGGTCGAAAGAGCGGCGGAGCCCACTATCACCACATCCAACATGGCATAGCTGAAGCCGTGCTCGGAAAGCAAGTCCGCCCTCCTCTTCATGGTCTCCACGTCGGCGGTGATATTGATGAAGGCGCCTTTTTTATCTCCCGTCTCCTTCTCCGCCTTCTCGCGGTATCTTGCCAAGAACTCAACGCGCTTACGGAACCTGTTGAACTTGGTGGATGTGAGGTTCTCGTCATCCTTCACGAAGTCGAAACCACCCATCCAGGTCTCGTAGCCTATCTTGGCGTGCTCCAGGGCGCTGAACCCTATCTTCGGTTTGGGAACCGCTCCCGTAAGAGGCCTGTCGAACACCTTCCAGCGCTTCCTTATGCCTTCCATACCGAGTATCGGCCCCTTGAAGTGCTTGACGTAGTTTGCCGGCAGCGAAACGTCGATGAGACGAAGATTCTCGACCCCTTTCATGCCGAATATGTTGCCGGCAATGCCGCTCTTCAGCTGGCACCAGTTGCCGTTCTCCCAAAGGTCCCGGGGGTATGCCACCTTGAGGTAATTGCCCTTTATCTCGAAGGCAGTGGCCTCCAGGGCCTTCATCCGGGGCGGCAGTTTTGCCAGCGTCGTCCAGGTTCCGGTAGAGCTCTCGGATGCGATCCTTCCGGCAGATTCCTCCTTGGACATGCCGCGGGGTGGCTCAAAATAGAACAGAACCACCAGATCATCTCCCAGGGGTTCATACTTCCTATCTACGAATTCCTCATACCAGTCTATCTTGCCCATTAACTCACCACTCGATCGTTCGATATTCGGTCAATTTGGTAGAGACAACATCTTACTGATATATTGAATTTACCGGGATATGGATGATTACGGGGTATATCGGCAACTATGACCATTCGAATATTTACTAACGGAGACAACAGTTTTTTATAACTCGTCATTGATGCTCCGTCCGAGGTGATTTCATGGCCAATCCCATAGTCAACATCCAGACGAACAAGGGCACCATAGTCTTCGAACTGTTCCTCGACAAGGTCCCAAAGACCGCCAACAACTTCATCAAGCTGGCAAACCAGGGTTTCTACAACGGACTGAAGTTCCACCGTGTGATACCCGATTTCATGATCCAGACAGGATGTCCCCAGGGAACCGGAACCGGTGGCCCCGGGTACAAGTTCGCCGACGAGTTCCATCCGGCGCTGAAACATATCGGGGCTGGAATAGTCTCAATGGCCAATGCGGGACCCAACACCAACGGCAGCCAGTTCTTCATAACGCACGTTGCCACACCCTGGCTGGACAACAAGCATTCGGTCTTCGGAAAGGTCCTGCAGGGGCTGGAGATAGTCAACGCCATCCAGCAGGGCGACGTTATGCAGAACGTTGCGGTTCAACTGAGATAGGAAGTGCCGCTCTTTTTCCCCGGTTATGACCTCGTTACGAGGGATTCCACACCGGCCCGAAGGTACCGTTTTTTTCACCGAAAATGGTCCCCCAACCAATAGTGTCAAAAGTATTTTATATCGAGAGCCTAATCGCGCAACAAACCCATTTTCAGAAGGTTTATAATGCTTTAATCGACAGAAAAGGTGTTCGATCATGACGGCAACATTGATCAGCGGAAGACAGATAGGAAATGAGATTCGCGAGGAACTGAAGGCGGAGGTCGCAAAGCTCAAGGAGGACCATGGCCTCGTCCCGGGACTGGTCGTTGTTCTCGTAGGCGAGGACCCCGCCTCCGTCTCCTACGTGACCGCGAAGGGAAGGGCATGCGACGATATAGGTATATTCGAGGAAACGATCAAGTTACCTGCGGATACGCCGGAGGGGGACATTCTGAACCTCGTGGAAAAGCTCAACAACGACGACAGGTTCCACGGCATCCTGGTCCAGCTGCCACTTCCAAAGCACATCGACGAGGAGAAGGTGCTCCTCAAGATCGATCCCGACAAGGACGTGGACGGGTTTCACCCAATGAACGTCGGAAGGATGGTAGTTGGAAAACCCGGCTTCCTGCCGTGTACGCCCCACGGGATCCAGGAACTCCTCATGAGAAGCGGGAACGACCCTGAGGGCAAGCACGTGGTAATAGTCGGACGGAGCAACATCGTCGGCAAACCCATGATGAACATACTGGTACAGAAGGCACAGGGAGCCAATGCCACTGTAAGCGTATGCCATACCAGGACGAAGGACATGGCCGCCATGACGAAGCAGGCGGACATCCTCATAGTGGCTGCGGGAGTTCCCGAGATGGTCACGGCCGACATGGTCAGCGATGGCGTCGTCGTCATCGACGTGGGCGTCAACAGGGTGGGCATGAAGCCCAGCATCAAGACGCCCGGAAAGATGGTGGCCGACCTGAGGGGCGACGTTGCTTTCGGCGAGGTGAAGGAGAAGGCGTCGTTCATTACCCCGGTACCCGGCGGCGTGGGCCCCATGACCATCACCATGCTGATGAAGAATACCGTCGAGGCCGCGAAGAGACGGGATTAGGGCTGGAAACGGGAGAGGGATTCAGATAGGACGTTCCGAGACCTAGTCCGATATTCATCGTTAGACATACTTTACTCGGTAAGAGGGTCTGCGCCCTCTACGTTCCGTTGCATCAAGATGCTCGTTCCACTACGAGGCATCAAATAGATACCACTGGACCCGTAGATTTCTGCAAGAAATCGAGGGTGTAGCAGAGCCCACGGAGGTCTGCGGAGAGAAGCGGACATCCTCGGGACGTTACCCTACGGATGCAACTGCGCCCTCGGCAGGTATGCCTACGGGTAACCCTGCGGACATGCGCCTATACCACCCCTGCTCCCCACCCCAGCTATCGAGATCGCACGGAACACCTTCCGGACGAGACAGTTGTGCCCGTAGGGGACAACGAGTCCCGCTTTACACAAAGAGAACAAATCTAACTATAGCAATAAAAACACTCGATAGTCCCTCGACCCCCGACAAAATTCCCCGTATAGGTCAGTCCGGGTCTCGCCGCCCCTTTCTCACGCCATGTCCATGAGGTCCAGCTTCAGCGATTCCACCCTCAGTTCATCGAACCCCCTTATGGCGAGCAGCGCATCGTCCGAGGCATTCCTGATCTGGGCCAGCTCGGAAAAACCGGCATTATAAAGGGCGTTAGCAAGGGTCGGGTTCAGGGAATCGAGCCGGGAAAAATCCTTTATCACGTCGATCCGTCCCTTCAACGGCGCTAGTGCCTCGGCCACCCCCGCCTCCTCCGGCATCGCGTTGCTCACCTCGAAGTCCTCGATCTCCTTTTCACTGAAATCGGGTGAACTCGAATCCGTCCCGCCCGCCTCGACATTGTCGTTGCCATCGCTCTCACCTACATCCCCATCCACATCCACATCCTCTTCCTTCACAACTTCCGCGAAGGAGGGCTTTTCCTCCTCTTCGACCCCGGATCCCGACCGTTCTATAGCCGAATCTATCTCCTCGTCCACACTCGTCCTCTCGAGCTCTAGCTTCAGGACGGCGGATCCTATATCCTCCCCTCTGCCCGCGCGGTCCACCATCAACTTCCTCTGAGCGAGGGTCTTCTTGAGGTTATCGAGAACGGAGATGTTCTCCTCGAACCACTTGTCCCTGGCCGATGTCTCCTTCCGGGCCACCTCCAGTTCCTCCTCCAGCTCCTCCGTGAGCGCGTACAGCTTCGCGTACCTTTTCTTGCTCTCGGAGAGTATCCGGTCCTTCTCCTCTATCTGCGGGAGCATCTCGGAGAGATCCGTCTTCAGGGAAGTATTGCTCACCTCAAGCTCCATTATGTCCCGGTTCTTCTCCTCCACAAGAAGGCGCAGGCTCTTCTTCATCTTGTTCGATTCTCGGAGCTCCTTCTCGAGGGAAAGTATCTTCTTCAATGCCTCGCTGTATTCCTTCTCCTGCTTCTGATAAGCATCCCAGAGCTTAACGAGGCGCTCCTGTTCCTTGGTCATGGATTCCTCGGCCATACTATTCTCCCTCCTGATCATACCCGCTCTCGGGAACGGTTCGAGGTGGATAACCTGGTAATCTTTTGCTGATTATTAATCTTTTCATCGAAATAGGCTTATCCGGAAGAACCGGAGGAAGCCCTATACCCCTGACAGCATATCTCAAGCCACTTCCATCCCGGAGGACGATCTCTGGGGTTTCTGCTTCTTGAAGTTGATGTTGGGAAGTGGAATAGGCGGCGGAAGCTTGAGGTCCTTCGAGATTATGATGGCCTCCGGAACGCATACCCTCATAATGGCAGTGTGTATCTCCCCTGCGATCTCATCGGGCATATTGCCGTCGTTGGCCCATTTGGTCGAGAGCTCCTTAACGTTCCCCGAAAAGACGATGACTCCCTCCATCCTGATGGAGCCCACACCCCCGTAATTCGCCGTGTACCTGAACTCTATGTTCGCCTCCTCATCGTCCATGGGGGTGATGAGCGTAACAGTGGAATTGTTGTCTATGCGTACATTCTTGATCTTCTCGCCAGGTTTCGTAAATCTCCTCCCATCGATGGAGGTGATCTCTATGATCTTGATCGGCAAACACATCGCCCCGGGGTTTTTTATTCGAGAAATCGACCCTATTGACCGTGCCATTCATAATTGCACTTCGGACCATTCTCTACGACCCGGGAGTAATCAATATCTTATGTTATAAAACCTTCGCAACGAGGGATGTTCACACCGGACCGAAAGGGCATTCTGGCAACCTCGCACAAAGGACAATTGTTACCACCAATTTTTTACCGGAAGAGAGGGAAAATGAATATGACGCCAACAGTTAAATAATTAGATTGGAATCCCCCTGGGCAATCCTTTCGACTATACAATAATACTATTAATGTACAAATATAGTCGAATGCGAATGTTATCGGAGGTAATGAAATGCAAAGATGGAAGAATGAAAAGTTAGCCTTGATAATAACCATTGCCAGCCTTTTACTGCTCTGCCTGCCGGCCTTCGGCGGTCTGCCGTTCGAGAGACGGGAGCAGAGGAACGGAGCGGCGACGGTATTCAATTACGATGATGAGAGCACCGAACCGGAAGGGCGGGCCGTGGATTATATCGATACGCAGATCATCGGCGACGACGAGTTCTATGCGGGAGACCAGGACAAGGGATTCACCCTCTTCATACGGGAGAACAACGGGGGCGAGGAGTTCGACGACACGGAGGGAGGTCCGGGGAACGAATCCTGGAACAACTACAACATTTTCTCTACGACCGTGGTGATAAGGGAATTTCGCGACGAGAACGGAAAGCAGATATCCGGTACGAACAACCCCTTCGTGGGCTTCATGTCCGGCCACAGCAGCGCCGATAACGGCGACGGCGGGGACGGATTCATGGTGCAGGGCTCGAGAACCTGGTATGCCAGCGAGGACAACGATGACTTCATTCCCAACGTGAAGAAGAGCGTTATACCGGGAGATTACACCCTCAGCCTCGTAGTGAACTACAAGATACGTCTCGCCTGGGACCCGGTTTCCGAAGATTACGATTATGCCACCAGGAGCGAGGACGAGCTCATCCCCGTCACCATCCTATCGGGCCTCGGAGTGCAGTCGGAAACGGAGATAAAGGTCTACGATCCCAACGATAATCCCGGAGCCACCCTGTACGCGGGAGCGCTGTACCAGAAGATCGGGGTCACCGGCCTGTCATCCGAGGTGGACAAGGTGGGCGACCTCGAGGGAACCCTGGCCTTCACCGGGAACGACATCACCGTGCCCGACACCTACAAGAAGGCATCCAAGAACGAGCAGGACGCCTGGCCAACCGCCACACTCTTCTGGAGGATAAACGTAAAGGAGGATGCGAACCCGGGAATTTACGACGTCAGGTTGACCCTGTCCTACGTCAGATACTTTGATGACGGGGACGACGGGAACGACATCGACATCACCGAAAGCTCCATACTTCTCAGGATATCCATCGGCTTCACGCCTCGCCTCTCGCCCCCGGACAGCGAGGGATTGACCGTCGAGATCACGGATATAGACCAGGAAGGGAACGGAAAGGCCACACTGGACGTCACATTGTACAACAGGGGTAACGTGGATCTTATCGACATCGAGGCCTGGCTCGATCTTTCCAACGCGAGATATTTCTACACAACGGATTTCTACTACGACGAGGACGATTTCGCGCTGAAGAAGGACCTGGGGACGGAACAGACCATCGAGACCCTTGGCACCGGCTCATCCAAGGAACTCAGCTTCAATATCAACGTCCGCAACGACATACCCCCCGGAAAGTACATCATTCCCATCAAGTACACAGCCAAGTACTTCGATACCGGCGTATTCGGCGGATCGTCCATCGACGTGGATACCACCGAGGCCGAATACCACAACATCATGCTCTCCCAGGGGAAGACGGAGCCCGACGACAAGTCATACATTTACCTTCTCATCGAAGACTCGCTCCTGGACCTCGAGGCCACTACCCCGAACCGGCTACAGCCCGGAATGGTGGAGGCCAATCTGCGGGTCAACCTCCAGAACGTGGACGGATACGACCTCACCAAGCTGAACGTGACCATCCCGTATACCGCCGGCATGCCCATAAAACCCGCCGGGGGAAAGGACGCCTTCGAGGTACACTTCGACGATAATCTCGATTCGGGATGGACCATCCCCTTCGACTTCATCGTGGACGTCGAGGAGAAAGCCGCTCTCGGCATCCATGAGATACCCCTCAGGATGATCTGCAGGAACGAGCTGGAAGAGGAGATATCCATCAACGTTAAGTTTGAGCTCGACATCGTCCCGATACCCCCCGAGATCGTGGTGGTCAGGGTGGAAACCCCGGAGATAGAGGAGGAGGAGGGATTCCGGCTCGAAGTGGTTATCATGAACGTCGGAGGCAGCAAGGCGACCAACATATCCGCCCTTCTCATAGACAGCAACAACGAGTTCGAGAGCGGTTCGTCCGACGCCTTAGTGACCGCCGAGCCCTTCGACCTTGCTCCCGGCGAAACGAAGAAGATCACCTACAAGCTTACCGCCCAGTCCATCGATCCCGCCGGTAAATACAACCTCAGCGTCAGGGTGCAGTACAGGGACAGCAAGGGAAATATGATGAGATACTCGCAGAACGAACCGCTTCCGGTCCTTCTCAAGACAGAGGCCGAGGGGGCCATGAGCGCGGCGCCCTGGAGAGACTGGGTCTACCTCATACTCGGCATACTGTTCCTGGCGGTCCTGTGCCTTCTCCCGTTCCTCTACTACAAGATACATTACAAGTACTGGAAGAAGAGAGAGAAGAAGCTGGGGAACATCAAGGGGAAGGATAAAAAGAAGGAGAAAAAGTCCGAGACTCCGGCCCAGAAGCCCGCTCTGCCCGTGAAGGAGAAGAAGCCCGAAGCTCCCCGAGCACCAAACGTGAGCGGTCCGGCCGCCACGCCCCGGGCTCCTGCGGCATCCGCCCAGCCCAATATCCAGCATACTCCGCCCTCTGCCTATCAACAGCAGGCCGGTCAGGACGTTCCGAGACCTCCCAACGTTCCTTTCGGCGCCTATGAGCAGAGAATGCTGCCCGAGCATCACATGAGGTGATAAGGGAAATATCAGTCCCGCTTTGCGGCGGGACACCCTTTTATTTTTATTTTTACCCTTGATACAACAATATTTATATCGTATTCCGTTGGTTATGAAGCGTTGTACCGGTTGGAACTCTCATGGGTCGGAGGGAAATTTCCCGCCATCTCTTCGAGAGAGCACCGGAAGCATATGTTCAATCATCCGGAGATGTTCGCATGGCAAAATGGGAGTCTTATAAGAAAGGGCTTATCCGACGGCAAGTAATGCAGGAAATCAAGGACGTGGCAGACAAGGAGTGGCGCAAGAAGAAGGGCCTGGAAGACCCTCCCCTGGTCGAGTTCCGCAAGAACTCCCATTACCTGATGTATGCGACAATCGAGCTCACGGAGCTTCTTATGAGCCGTATCGACGGCATCATAAAGGGCACCTACATCGCCCTCGATGGCCAGATGGGGACCGGTTTTCGGAGAATAGAGGGAGTACTGGACAAGGAAATGAAGAACCTCGGCCTGTCCATCAAGCGCTCCAACATGGAATTAAAGGGAGAGATGACGAAGAAGCTGAAGCAGTCCTCCATGAGGGAGAACAAGATGCTCGGCGAACTGAAGGAAGTGAAGACCGGGGTCAACGGTCTTCTGGATACCATGCGGGATGACATACTGAAAGCATCCAAGGGTATCATCAAGGCCACGGCACGGGAGATCACCAATCTCAGGGGAAATATCGAGGTGGAGACGGACGAGGTGGGAGATCGAATGGAGAAGGTGGAGGAGAACATCCTCAACTTCCTGAACACCATGGACAGCGACCTCAGCGTTAACCTCAACAACAAGATGGGGGAGATCGCCAAGGCCATTCAGGTATTCAACAGCGAGCTCAACAAGAGGTCCCAGGCCAGGGCCAAGGACGAACAGGAGCAATTCAAACACCTGGATGACAAGCTGGAGGATCTGACCCTCAAGAGCCATGTGGCCACCAGAAATCTCGCGGATTCCCTCACCAAGGGGCTCGGTACCATCAAGTCGGACCTTTCGAAGGAGATGGATTCCTTCACCAACGACAGCAGGGCCATGCTCATACACAACGAGGAAGTGGTCTCGGAGGAATCGAAAAAGACCATCAATCAGCTCAAGGAGCTCACGGACATCGTCCAGGAAAACTATATGGACACCCAGAAGATGCTGAAGCAGCAGCACAAACAGCTCATGGACACGGTGGTCAAGAACCAGGAAGAGGCGAGCAGGACCATGGAGAGGGAGATAACCGAGGTAAGAAGTCTCATAGCCAATATAAGGGGAGATATCGAGCTCATAAAGACCTTCCTTACGAAACTTCATGCTTGATCCTTTTTTTAATAAGCGGTCATGTCGAGAAAAAACGACCATCGTGTAAATCCGTCCCATTCTGGCACGTATTTACTTACGAAGACGCTCACTCTGTTCCCGTCTTCACCGGAAAAGGAGGGGGACCGCGGGCGAAGCGGAGATAAGACAATGAACGATAGAGCCCGGGGTGGAGAGAAGGCCCGGCCGCTGCTGTCATGGGGCGCCCTGATACTGGGAATCATCATTATGATCGGCGGTGTTTACGCCATCATCTGGGGGATCACTCCCGTGGAAGGCTCCGACGAGGAGGATTCCATCTCCCAGGGAGGCGGCTGCATGCTGGTTCTGGGTCTCGTGTTCATGGCAATCGGAGCGCTCTTCGTGACGTTCTTCCTGAGAAAGAGAAAGGCCGATGCCCCGGCAGCAAACCTGAAGGAGGGTATGAAGGTCTGCTCGAAATGCAACAGGAGGGTGGAGGAGGACCAGGAACTGTGCTATCACTGCGGGTACGAATTCAGATAACTGATGTTTACATTCAGCATATTAATAGAATTTCTATACTGGGGCTGCGTTCACTCCGTGGCCGCTGGGCTCGATATGATATACCGAATGTGTCTCAAAACGTAAAAAAACGGTCTGATGAGCTACTGCTGGCCGTGATTCTTCTCGGGGGGAGCCGGACCGACCACCTTGCTTCCCTTCTTGAGGTTGGGAAATTTCTTGAGGTCTTCCTTCGAGAATGTTTTCTTCCGGTACACGTCAACGCCGTTCTCATGGGAATCCATCTTGTCCCTCCTCCAGCGGATCGGCAGGTCCTTGACCGAGCGTTCCACCATATCCAGACCCTCCTCGATGTTCTCGATGGAGTTCGCGTAGGACATTCTTATGAAACCCTCGCCGGAGGGACCGAAGGCCGAGCCCGGGGTCATGGCCACGTGACCATCTTCCAGGAGATGGGTGGCAAGCTCCGTGGACGTCAGGTCGAAATCGAAGGAGAAGAAGGCATAGAAGGCACCCCTGGGCCTGATACAATGAATTCCCTCGATGTCATTGAGGCGTTTCACCGTGTAATCCCGCCTCTTTCTGAACGTTTCGACCATCTCATTCAGGGGTTCCGTGGGACCCCTGAGGGCCTCCAGCGCCCCCATCTGGGCGAAGGCGGTGGCACAGCTGACTGTGTGCTGCTGGATCTTTGCGATCCCGCTGAATATAGGCGGCGGAGCGATGGCCCAACCCTGGCGCCATCCGGTCATTGAATAGGCCTTTGAAAATCCATTGATGGTGATGGTCCTCTCGAACATGTCGGGAAGGGAGGCAATGGAGTGATGCTTATCCTCGTAGATTATCTTCTCGTATATCTCGTCGGCAAGGACGATGAGGTCGTGGTCGATGGCCAGATCGGCGATGCCCTTCAGATCGTCCAGCGTCAGTATCCCGCCCGTGGGATTCGAGGGGGAATTGAGTATTATCATCTTGGTATAGGGAGTTATCTTCTCGTTAACGTCCTCGGGAAGCATCCTGAAATCGTTCTTGGAACGGAGGGGGACGAAGACCGGCTTTGCTTCTGCCAGATCGATCTGGGGAATGTAGGATACCCACAGCGGGTCGGGGACTATCACCTCGCTGCCCTTCTGGACGGTGGAGAAGATGGATGAAAATATGGCATGTTTTGCAGGTGTCACAAGAACGTCCTTGAAGGAGCATGGGATGTTGTTCTCCTTGGCGCTCTTCTCGGCTATGGCCATTCGAAGCTCCCATATCCCTTCGGCCGGAGTGTAATACGTCCAGTCGTCGTCGAGCGCCTTTTTTGCCGCATCCTTGATATGGGTCGGCGTGGGAAAATCGGGTTCCCCCATGGAAAAGGATATCACCTTTATACCCTGTTTCGACAGCTCCTTGGCCAGGTTGCCCATGGCAAGGGTGGCAGAAGGGTTGATCGTAACCATTCTGTACGAATTCAGTATCCTGTTGATGGACATGGTGACGCAACCCGCCTCTCCATTTCCGGAGATATTATATTACGAGAGAATTCCATCCGTTCGGTCGAGCCAGAAAGGGGCTCACAGGGCCTCTTTCATCAAAATCATCCATTATAAATATTTTGGTCACATTCCCACTCCAATCCCTGCATGATGATCCTATGTTCCAGGCCTGACAAAGGAAGATATTATGGTAAGGTCAATGAAAGAGCCCCGCTCGGTGTAGACATGCCCGCGGGCATTATTGATGTAAACGTTTATTAATGGAAATGTCGTTAGGTCTTCTCATAAGTAAAAAGGGAAATTGAGGATTATCCGGGTCCATGAAGGAAAAAAGTGGAGTATCGGGCGAAGGTGAACATGCATGATCAGTTCGGCAATGCCAGCAAGCGAGATAATGATTACTGATGTCAAGACGGTGACGATCGATGCGACCATAGACATGGCGGCGAAGGAAATGGCCAACGCCAATATAGGCTCGCTCATAGTCATCGACGGAGAGGAACTACTGGGGATTTTAACGGAGCGGGATATCCTGAAGAAGGTTGTGGCCCACAACCTGCTGCCATCTGAAGTGGGGGTGGAGGATGTAATGGCATTCCCCCTGATCTCCATACGACCCGATCTTCCCATCAGCATGATAATCGAGAAAATGGCAAAACTGAACATCAGGAGAATGCCCATCGTGGAAAGGGGCGAACTCCTCGGGATCATTTGTTCGAGGGACCTCTTTCGAGAAGCGCCCAAATTGTTGGAGATATCGAGGAAGCACAGGGGTACTTCGGCCATTGAAGAGGACTACTCCGACCTTCTGATCTCCGGGAAATGCGGGGATTGCGGTACGTATTCCAACAATCTCATGACGGTCGACGGCCGAAGATTGTGCCCGAACTGCCGAGACGAATGACGTTCTATTGAACCAACTTCCGATACCATCTGGCCAGCCTCTCCCATGGAAACGGTTTATAAAATGAATAATTAGAATAAATACATTTATTAATGGCGAGCAGTATCCAAAAAGAGATACCCCCTTAGTGGCCTGTTATCATACCATATGCCATAAACAGGCGGTTCTCAAAATCCAATACCGCCAGGAAAGAGGTATTAAATGCCGCACACTCCCATCCCCCCGGAGGATTCGTTCATGTCTTCAGGAAATAGGGCGGGTCATATCACGAAGAACAGGTCTTTCTTATTCGCCATCACAGCGTTGCTCCTTCTCATACCCGCGGGGGCCATCTATAACCCGGGAGAAGCTACAAAGTCTTACTCCGCCATGGGAAGGGATTTTGGCGACCCGGGGAACGATACCGGCGTGCAGTCGGTGAATTCTCATGCCGAGGGAATGAGCTACGGTTTCACGGCCCAGGAGATCAATATCACCCTGGCCAACTATAACACGAGCTTTCAAAGGGCGGTTGACGTCAACCTCACCGTCAAGGACAGGGACTCGGGCATATTCGAGGAGGCCGCCAACACCTCCGGGAACATATCCGGGCTGCAGCTGCCCAAGAACGGTACCAGGGGACACATATTCTGGTGGACCCCGTCCCACGAGGGCAATTTTCAGATACACATCACATCGGGTAATGCCACGACATGGGTGGATGACGTGGGACCGGAGAACAACAATTTCACGGTAAACGTTTCGATACAGAACATGACCGACGTCAAGGCGGAGATATCGGGGATGGCCGAGGGACAGGAGTTCCAGATCGGCAGCATTGCCGTCTCCGCATGGATCAACAATACGGGAAACGTCAATATAACGGAGGATTTCGACGTCTCTCTCGTCATTACCAACAAGAGCACGAATGCCACCGATTTTACCGATACCAAGTCCATCTACGGCTCCACCACCCCCCTGAACTACGGTCAGGGAAGGCAGGTCTCTTTCTCTTCGTGGACTCCCGCCGACTCGGGGCAATATCTCGTGAAGGTGACAACTCTGCTTCCCGGGGACGAGAATGCGGCCAACAACATCAGTTCGGTCACCGTCAACATAACTCCGGTCTATTTCTACGATTTCGAGGTGACCGTGAGCCCCACGGAGCAGTACGGCGAGCCAGGTGGCTCCCCGGTGCAGATCACCTTCACCATACGCAACACGGCCACCCTCTCCGACAGCTACGATTATTTCATCCAGTCGGGAAGGGGCTGGTTGATGGGGGACAACCCCACCACCGGAACCACGAACCAGGTGGCTCCCGGTGGGACCGCCGCCGTGTCTGTCTTCGTACTGGTTCCTCCCGGAACGGGCTTCGAGATAATCGACGGTGTGAACATCACCGCAACCTCCAACGGCAACGTCTCCCTGTATCGCGAGAACGTCTCCTATATCTACACGTACGAGGAGCATGACGTGGAGGTGACGCTTCTAAGCGCTGCGGCCTTCGGCGATCCGGGTGACAACGTCGACTACAAGTTCAGGGTGATGAACCTGGGGAACATGGGGATGAACTTCTCCCTTCTCCTGAGCACGTCCCCCTCCAAGTGGACCGCTGAGGTCAAAGGCAAGGACGAGCCCTACACCACCGCCTTCATAGTGCCCGGGGATTATGAGGACGTCACGGTTACAGTGAACATACCCGAGCTCGTCTACGAGACCCGGATCGAGGACCACACCTACGCCGGCGCCATATCATACTTCACGCTCAAGGCGGAATCGCGGCACGCCTCCGACTCCGCCAACGTCATAACCACGGTGAACTCCATCAGCAGGGCCGACATATGGGCCGATTCCGGATGGGTGGAGGTGGCTCCCGACGAGAACACAAGGCGAGTGGACTTCAACCTATCCGTCAGGAACATCAACAATGCCAAGGAAGGGGGACTGCAGAGCCTCGAGACCATAGATCTGAGCGTGCAGACCATCATGTTCCTGGCAAACTGGTCGGGCAGGGATTACGACTCGGAGCGTTGGACGGCGGAGACGTCGAAATCCAACGTCAGCGTGGGCGGCGGCAGGATCGACCGCACGGTAAGACTCGCCGTTTACGTCCCGCGAAATCCCTTCAACGGCAGCGGATACATATCCGTGTCGGCGGTGCCCAGGGACGATCCCGGAGCCCAGCCGGATTACGTTGCTGTTTACGTTCACGTGACCCAGAAGGCCGGAGTTAAGGTGACCGCGCAGGCGCCCACCACCAAGGAAGGGGCGCCCACCGACGTGATAAACTACAATTTCAACGTGGAGAACACGGGGAACGGCATGGACGTCATCTTACTGAGGCCCACATCTGAGAACGGCTGGGACACCGAAGTGGTGGGGGATTACGCCAACGTCACCCTGGATCCGGAAACCCCCGAGCAGATCGTAACCGTGAGCATAACAGTGCCCCCCTATGACCGGGAAGACGGCCCCAACATCGGCGACGAGGACAGGATGAACCTCACGGGAACGTCCCGCTTCGACGGGAGCAAGACGGATACCGACACGGTGATCGCACGGGTGAAGCAGGGATTCGGCATCAGCCTCGACCCCGATGTAAACTCCTCGCAGGTGGAGACCGGCGGCTCGCTGGAATACACCGTGAACGTCACGAACCAGGGGAACGGCGACGATATCGTGGACCTCATGGAGATATACACGCCGCTTCCGGGCTGGACCATGATGCTCTCCGACACCACATTACCACTCCTGAAGGGTGAGATGAAGACGGTGACGGTGACGGTCACAGCCGGAGAGGCCGCCTCGGCCTTGGACTCATTCCTCGTGAGGATCAGGGGGACGTCCCAGGGCAATTCCTCCAAGATGGATACGGCAAATATCACCACCACCGTGGAGCAGTATGCCGGAATAAATATAACACTCCTCTCTGCTCCGTCACAGATGGGGGTTCCCGGCGACGATATACACTTTCAGTTCGAGGTTAAAAACACGGGGAACGGAAGGGACAACTTCACCTTCAATACATCCGGCGGCGACAACTGGAGCTGCTCGCTGGATCAGACGGAGAAGGAGATATATCCTTTCCTGTCGACAGTGGTGGAGCTGACGGTGACCATCCCGGAGATCGAAGAGGGGGACATGGAGGAGGAACTCCGAGTGAAGGAGATTGTTGCCGACAGCATCAAAGAGATCAAGTTCGAGGCCACATCAGGGCACGACCCCACATACATCGCTCTCTCCAGCGTCTCGGTGACCGTGGATTCCCTGTTCGATCCGAGGATTTCTGCCAGCAATACCGAGGATGACGTGCTACCCGGCAAATCGATCACCTACCGGTTGAAGGTGATCAACAAGGGCAACGGGCTGGATACCATTGAACTGGACAACTCACGATCCCATGCCGGTATCGGTATTCTTTCCATAATGAATATTACTCTCTCACCGGGCAACGGTGCGAACATTACGCTCACCGTATCGCCGGGAACCAATGGCTCCTATGTTGGTGAGAAGTATATCAACAAGATCACCCCGAGATCCGGTACGACAGATGCAAGGGGGGAGCCCGAGACCTTCACGACCACCATCGTGTTCTTCGACCTTATTGAACCCTCCGTACCCGAGAAGAATGTCAACATTTCAAAGTCGGGAGAAGAGCAGATTGCGGTGTACGAATTCGAGCTGATGAACGTACCCGAGTTCCCGGGCGACGCGACCACAGAGGATACCTTCATCGTCACGGCCACCACTCATACCGGAAATCTGAAGGACCGGGGATGGAACTACGAACTGACGGATGTGGTCTCTGTCAACGACACGGCCTCGGTATCCATACTCTCCCAGTACGGCTATGAAACGTTCAAGCTCAAGGTGACCGCCCCCGATAACATCAACGAGATACACGGCGAGGCGGAGATAGACATCAAGGCGACCTCTCAGACGCGCCCGAACGTGCATAGCCTTATCAGCACCACCACCAAGGTGGTGTACGTGGACGTTTACTTCTCGGGGGATATTACATTCAACAACGATGAGTTCCGGGAAGGTGGCCAGCTGGAGATCACCGCCACCATCGTCGCCGAAGGAACGGTTCCCATCAGCGGCCTGAAGGTGACTCTTTATATCAACGACAAGCTTGTCCCAGACGATGACGATATCTTGCCCCGTTTCGCACTTGACAGCAATAATGATAAAATCCAGTTGGTTAAAAAGTTCACCTGGGACGTTCCGAGCCTCGACTGGGATGAGAAAGCACAGGAATACAGCATCGTGCTGAAGCTGGACGTTGAGAATTCTATATATGAGACCTCTTCCCGCATGGATGCGGAAGCCAACAACGAGGCGTCAGGAAAGATACTCGTACGGGACGATGCGGTGAACCCCATCCTCTGCGGCGTTTTCATACTCCTCTCTCTCATAGTGGGATTCGTCGTCTACAAGCGCCTCAACGAGGACAGATCACTTTTCATCATATACGGCATACTCTCGGCCATCGTCGCGGGGAGCCTCTTCTCCATGCCCTGGGAATTGATATCCGCCAGTTTCGCAGGGTGGTTCGGAAAGAGCATCATCTGGTTCTTCCTCATACTGGTCTTCACGGCTGTGGCCACGGTACTTTGTCTCAATTCCCGCTCCTATATCGAATATCTCATAAACGAAAAGGCCAGAAAGGACCGGCTGAAATACGAGTTCTTCAGGAAGGATGAGGAGGGCGGCAAGAAGAAGTTAGGACTTATACCCGATAACGTCATCTGGAAACCCTATCTCATCGCCGGGGCCGGAGCCTTCGTACAGGTTCCCATATTCTTCCTGTTCATCAGCATATACTCGGGAACGTCCATCGTGCTCACGGGCCTTCTGGTGGGGATCATATATCTCGTCATAGCCTGCGCCGCGGTCTGGTATTTCATCAAGTACAACCTTGATATCTACGAGCACATAACCGGAGCCGAGAAGCTCATCGACGAGATAAGGGAGGAAACCCTGGGAGAGGTCCGGCTGGAGGTGGAGCCCATGGATGCCGACGGCACCGGAAGGGTGGAGCCCCCGAGAAGGCGACCTCCGGGAGGCAGGAGAAGGAGAGGTGGCAGACCTCCGAGAGGCCCACCCAGAAAGGGGCGCAGACCACCTCCGGGAAAACGCAGACCTCCCCGGGGAAAAAGACCTCCGGGAAAACGCGGCAGAAGACCTCCGGGGGGTGGAAAGCGTGCCTGAACTGGGAAGGATAGAGCCGGCACAGGTGGAAGGAAACGTGGACGTTGCCATGGCCAAAAGGCTTCTCGAGAAGGCAAAACACGCGCTGCTGGACGGACAGTACCGCAAGGCCAAGAAGCTGGCGGAGCAATCAAAGGAAATGGCCCATGCCGCGAGATCATATCACAGGAAGGTGATGAACGAGCTGCGGTCCCTGGAAGACTTCATCGAGTATATCGATTCGCTCAAATACGATACCAGCAAGGCCCAGAAGGTTCTCGATGAGGCAAAGAAGGCCGTGCTGCAGCTGGACTATCCCAGCGCATTGAGGCTCGTAGAGGATGCCAGGAAGGTCCTGCACAGGGCCACCTTCGTACCTTTCCCGCTCCTGAACAAGAACGTTACCATCAAGACCATCATCGGCGTGGAGAAGGACAAGATCATATACAAGGTCCGCATCGAGAACAAATCGAAGAGGTCCCTGGGCGAGATAGTGCTCCTGCCCGCGGTGGACGAGAGCATGTTCGCCCCCGTAAAGGAGCAGATGATGGGGGAGCTCGTCGGTATGCAGGCAAAGGAGGTCACCTTCGTGCTTTCACCCATCACGAAGAACTGGAGCCTGGGGGTGCCCGGACACCTCATCATCGGGAAGGACATCAATCTCAAGACCATCCTCGAATGTCAGAACGGCACTGCAATATACAAGGTAATGATACACAACAATCGGAGCAACCCTATTACGGATCTGACCGTGAACCCATTCGTACCCAAGGGTCTTTCCCCAGACGAGGAGTCGAAGGTCATCGAGGAACTTCCGGCCAAGGACTCGGAGGTCATCATCTTCGATCTTACTCCCTATCATTTCGAGGAGGAATTCCAGCCCAGGGTTTCCAGATATGCCTCCAGCTACGAGGATGAGTTCCCGGTGGAGTGGGGATACAGCCCCGAAGAAGAGGAGGAGGAGGAAACCGCTGCCGAGAAGGTACCCGTCACGGGTTACATGTGTCCCGAGTGCGATGGGCCCGTCCGGGAGGAGGACGACGTATGTCCTCACTGCGGCGTGAGATTCCTCTCCGATGACGAGGAGGAAGAGGACGAAGAAGAAGAGGAAGATGATGAAGAAGAGGAGGAGGACCTTGAGATCGACGAGGAGCTCCTGGAGCTTGAGACCACGGGATTCACCTCCATAAAGGACAAGTTCAAGAGCATGATGTTCATGCCTGACATCATACAGGTCATAGAGCCGCCGCTGATGGAAGAGGAGGAGGACGGGGATATAATCGGGGAAACCGAACCGGCGGACGAGGAG
Source organism: uncultured archaeon (assembly GCA_964423515.1). Classification (GTDB taxonomy): domain Archaea; phylum Thermoplasmatota; class Penumbrarchaeia; order JASLWR01; family JASLWR01; genus CAYRFL01. Next base: position 46,321 of record CAYRFL010000004.1, on the reverse strand, counting down.
GAATGGTCCTCCGACGACGAGACGCCCGACGAGGGGGTCGAGGCCGGAGATATCGATGAGGAAGGGGGGGGCGACGAGGAAAAAGACGAGGAGGAATGGCCTCCGGAAGAGGATGTGAACGGAGAGGAAAGCGGTGGAGAAGAAGAATGGACACGGGAGGAAGAAAAACCAGATTGAGAAATGAAGGTGCATCACCCGACGGAATCCAGCGGAACCATACCTGAAAAGCGATGATTCTATCGGAGGGCACAGGTCGGAAAAGTTTTATATTACGGTCAGAGTATATATCCCAAAAATGAATTAAAGCGAGAAAAAGTACAGCGAAAATACAAGGTGATCGAGATGAAAAAACCAAGATTCGGAAAGGAAGAGGAAGGCGCCGTGGGTATCGGAACACTCATAGTGTTCATCGCCATGGTACTCGTGGCAGCCATAGCTGCGGCTGTGTTGATCAACACTTCCGGCGCTCTGCAGGACAGGGCAACGAAGACAGGTGCTGAGGCCACCCAGGATGTGTCCGGCGGTATCAAGGTACAGCACGTCGAAGGGCTCGTAAACGCCACGGGCGGCACGATAAGCGACTTTCGAGTATATCTCGCGCTTCATGCCGGGACCGATGGAATAGACATCATGGACGAACTGGAGATCCACATGACCTGGGTCGATAACGAGGCAACCGGCGCCGTCGGCGGAACCGCCGATCTCGTGGAGGCGAACAACTCCGCGGTGGCCGGAGGTCTTACGGTCAACTCCTTCTGGGCCGAGGCCATAGTGGACCCGCACGGTTCATTCTCCAACAGCCAAGTGCTTGACCAGGACTCCATAGTGGTGGTTCACATCACGGCATGGGAACTCCAGCAGGCCCCGGCCTCCGCCGCGCTCGGCGCGGACAACGGCCTGGACCAGTCGTCTGACGGGACCCTCAAGTTCATCATATCCAGCGGTATGACCCCCACCATCGAGGGTTTCAACATACCCGGCTCATTCCCGGCCGGCGGCGGATGGGTAGAGTTCTATTAGGTGAACTCTATCCATTTTTTTTCCTTTTTTCACTTTAACTCTCATTCCCTCTATAGGGACCCACGGGGGACCGGAGATGGTATATCGTCCGGTCCGTGGATGAACGAAGGGAAGCTGGCCTCCCTACAGGACAGCGGAGCAGGGCAAGGATGATGCTATGCCAAAAGACGTGAACGATCAAAGGCGCAGAAGACCACCTCGCAAGGGGGGAAGACCGCCGCCCGGAAAAGGTGGAAAACGACCTCCCAGGGGATCCGATGGACGGAGACCCAGACGGCCCAGGGGTCCCCCCGATGGAAAGAAAAGGGACGGGGAGCGGAGGGGAAGACCTCCCAAAGAGAAGGGCGAGGATGACAAGGGATTCGAATTCGACCGGTTCGAGATAGAGGTCGGCAGCCCAAGGGTTTCCGGGGTGGAGAAGCGGGAGGAGGAGAAACCCGCGCCAAAGGAGGAAAAGGGAGGCCGGAGAGGAGTCGAAGAGGTGCGCATCTCCATGGACCCGAAGGCAGAGGCACGGATATCCAACATGGAGAAGGAGCTGGGCAAGATCGATGAGAAGGTAACGGAGAACGTGGAAACGCTGGTATCCATGGTCACCGATCTTCAGGAGATCAAGGAAGGCCACGCAAGGATGGATATACTCCTCCGGGAACTGGAGGAGACAAGGGATTCGTATGTAAAGGTCGACAAGACCATGAGAGAGATGGCGGCACTCTATGACCTCATCTCCGCACAGATCAATCCATTCATCGACATGGAAGGACACACGAGTGAGGCCACCGGAGCGAGATGGGACGGCATAGAGGACAACGTGGAACTGCTCAGACAGAACGTGGGGGGTTCCCCGGTTCCGTTAGGAGGAGATGAGACCACTCCCATGAAGGAGATGACACCTCTCGACCGGAGCAGGAACCCGAGAGGTTCTCCCGCCAGCAATCAATTCAAATTCGAGGCATTCGTTTTGAAATGGGTTCAGTTCCTGACCTCGAAGATACGACAGGAGGACATACCCAATCTTCTCAGGTACTACAGGGAGATAGGATGGATAAACGAGGAGATCGAGATAACCACAATGAACTTCCTCACCGGTGCGAAATCGGAGCCAAACCTCGATGTGGCGGAGGGTGACATTTACATATCGGAGGACGGGACGGTAATCGGCCAGACGGACGGATGGAAGCTATCCATCGAAGATCATGCCAAATCACTGGAATACGTCGAGGACATACTCAAGTACTTCTCACCGAAAAAGGAGTAGCGGAGGGTGGTCATGGGTGTCAGCGTCTCAGCGGCTTCGGCGATAATCTTCATCTCCGTGATCATATCACTGAGCATCCTGTGGGACGCGTATGACAACAAGGACGAGATGGTGGACGAGGCCAGGAAGATGCAGGTCCAGCGTTCTCGTGACGTTCTCGACACCCGGGTCAATTTTGTCAACATAACATACGACAGCGCCTCCGACGAGCTGTGGATCAACGCTCTCAACAACGGCTCCGGCGCATTCGATCTGGATCATGTGGACATATATGTGGACGGGAACCACTCCGGGAACGTATCCTTCGACCTGGGCAACTCTCTCGACATCTGGTTTCCCCTGGATACGATCAACTTCACGGCGGGGGATATCATGTATGCCCCGGATAGGGTCAAGCTGGCATGCCCCAACGGCGTTTCGATATACGGGACGGGTATCATAGTAAGGTAAATAAATGATCGGAAAGAGGAGATAGCATGGCTGCAACATCGGCATCCCACATCATCTGGTTCATCGCCGCGGTCCTGGCGGCCGCAGCCATCTCCGGAGTCATGATAGCCAGCGTGAGCGAGCTGGCCGACAAGCTGGAGCAGCAGGGTAATATCTCATCGAGGGAACTTTCCTTCGATATATCCATCGAGAACGACATAACCATGGTACCCTACAACAGCTCGACGACAAATCTCTCGATATATATCAAGAACACGGGATCGGAGGAGATATACTACAGCGGGGCAAATTACACCTTCGTGCTTCTGCTGAGCGGGGGCAATTACACGGGCGATACGCATCATATTCCCGTGGACATGGAGGTCGTGGGTGCTGGCAGCGTCTTTCTCCCGGGAAGGACCATGAGGCTGGTGTACCAGATACCCTCTCTCTACTCCGACCAGCAATACCACATGAGAATACTCGCGTCCGAGCATGCTGGCGTCGGTGATGCCACCAACTTCCGCATATCACAGATATAGGAGGAAAGGCAAATGAATCAGGAGGACTATTTTTCGATAACACTGGAGCGCGATAACCTTCACATGCAGTTCGGAGGTCTCGGACTGCCCAAGGGAACCACCACGCTTCTAACGGGCAAGGACGGGTCGGGAAAGAGTGCCATCTGCCAGCGGTTCACCTATGCCTTCCTGAACAACGGATACAAGGTCACTCTCATATCCACGGAGTTGACCACCAAGGCGTTCATCGACCAGATGCGCTCCCTGGATTACGACGTGATGGAACACATACTCAATCACAACCTCAAGTTCATTCCCGTCTTCCCCCTGTTCGGCCAGGCGAAGGGGAGACAGGATTTCCTGGGGCGCCTGATGAACACCAAGGCGCTTTACGACAGCGACGTGATCATTATCGATACGTTCTCACAACTAATAAAGAACGATATCGACGAGGAGCGGGCCTTCATGGTGCTCGCGTTCTTCCAGAAGCTCTCGGGGCAGAGCAAGAACATAATCATCACCATGGACCCGGACGAACTGAGTGAGAGCGTCGTGACGCCTTTCCGATCCGTTTGCGACGTGTACATGGAGCTCGTATCGGAAGCAGTGGAGGGATCGCTGGAACATCACATGTTCATAAGAAGGTTCGGCGCGGCCTCGGGACCAATAAGGGATACTGTTGGTTTCCGCGTGGTCCCCGGTGCAGGGTTCGTCGTGGATATCACGGCCGTTGCCTAAGAAAAGGGTTGTAAGCATGACTCCCGCGGAGAAACTCGACTTGGATGCCTATTCGGTCACCCTTAAAAAGAATCCTCATCTGGCGGAGTACGTCAAGAAATTCGAGAAGAGGACGAAACAAAGGATCCGTTTCGAAGGGTTCATCACCAAGGATATGGTGCGCGGCGAGCCGATAGTCAACATCATATACCCGGTGGGCGACCCCGTGTTCATCCACATCACAAACGTCGAGCTACCGCGTATCAACTACGTGGCGGTGGAGCCCATCCTTAACGAGGTCGAGAAGAAGAAGAAGAAAAGGATACTCAACAATATTCTGGACGTGGCGCCCACCAGAAAGCCCCCCGAGACCCCCGATGAGTTCGAGGAACTGCTGTCAGCCCTAATAAACGACAGCGTCGTCTACACGAAGAAACGGGGCTTCTTCGAGAGGCTCAGCGGGGTTAAGGTCTTCGTGATGAAGGAGGAAAGGGACAAGATACGTTACCACATCTTCCGTGACCTCATCGAGCACGGCCCCCTGGAGCCCCTGATAAGGGACCCCTTCATAGAGGATATCCATGCCATCGGTATCAAGGAGATCTCCATCGTCCACAAGGTTCTGGGCATGACGCCCACCAACATCAGGTTCCAGGCACTCCCTGAGCTCGACCAGTTCCTGCGCAACATGAGCGAGAGGATCGGACGGCCGGTCAACGATTCCAACCCGGTGGTTGACGGGGCCCTGCCGGACGGTTCGCGTATCAACATCATCTACAGCGAGGACGTTTCGAAGGGCGGAGCCTCCTTCACCATAAGGAAGTTCGCCGAGAAGCCACCCACCATGATACAGCTCATAAAATGGCGTACGTTCAACTCATCCATGGCGGCCTATCTCTGGCTCTGCCTCGAGCACAAGATGTCCCTCTTCATGAGCGGAGAGACCGCAAGCGGCAAGACCACGTCGCTAAATGCTATGCTGAACTTCGTCAATTACAATTCCAAGATGTTCACGGCAGAGGACACCCCTGAGGTGATAGTCCCCCAGCCCGTCTGGCAGAGGCTGGTCACCCGCGAATCGGGGCCGGAGGGCTCCCGGGTCGCTCTGTTCGATCTCATCAAGGCGGCATTGAGATCGCGTCCCGACTACATTATCGTCGGCGAGATTCGAGGTGTCGAGGGGGCGGTTGCCTTTCAGGCGATCCAGACGGGGCACGCCGTTCTTTCCACCTTCCACGCCTCGTCCATCCAGAAGATGATCCAGAGGTTCACTGGAGACCCGATCCGGGTTCCAATCAGGTTCATGGACAACCTCAATATCGCATGTTTCCAGGAGCTCATATACCGCGGGGGAATGGTTGTGAGAAGATGCTCCTCCATCGAGGAGATCATAGGCTTCTCGGAGGTAAAGGGAGGGGTTCTCAACCGGGCCGTCTTCAAGTGGGACCCCGTTACCGACGTACACAGCTTCAGGGGCATGTACAACAGCCATATACTCGAGAACAAGGTCGCCCCCATAATGGGAATGGCAAACATCAGAGAGATCTACGACGAGATGAAGAAGCGACAGAACATGATCCAGAACCTGGTGGATGACAATCTGGTGGGATACGAGGACGTCAGAGAGATATTCAAGACGTATTACGAGAGGGGGTGGGATGCCTTGCCCACCAAGTATCGTAGCTGAGAAGCGAGGGTGTGAAATTGAAGAGCATCTTTATTCGGAGCCTAAATGACTCCGGCATCGACTCGAAGAGGTACCTCATCTACTGGGCAGTTCCCAGCGTGGTGGGTTCCGCCCTCATCTTCGCAAGCCTCATCATCATGCTCCCGGAGATATTCGGCGGCCTGCTGCTCATCGTGCTCTTCTCCATCGCCGTAATGCTTATCGCCACCATATTCATCTCCCTTCCATACCTCTGGTGGCAGAACAGAAGGACCAAGATAGAACAGGAGATGCACCTTTTCATAACCAGGGTGGGAGTACTTTCCACCTCGGAGATATCCCGAAAGGGGATATTCGATATCGCCATGGAGATGAAGGAGTACGGCGAGCTGGCCAAGGAGGTAAACAAGATATTCGTTCTCGTGGATACCTGGGGACTCTCCATAGGCGATGCTTGCAGGCGCATTGCCAAGAGCACTCCTTCGATCATGTTCGGCGACTTCCTAGAGAGGCTGGCATATGCGGTGGAGTCCGGCGAGGAGCCAAAGGACTTCTTCGCCAACGAGCAGGAGATCATACTGGAGGAGTACAAGATCGTCTACGATCAGGCGGCCGATACCATCAACATGGTTGCGGAGCTTTTCGTAGCCCTCGTCATCGTAATGTGTTTCATAGTACTTCTGATGACGCTGCTTCCATTCCTGATAGACATCGAGGGACACATGACCACCTTTTTCTACCTCGTATGCCTGGGCTTCATCCTCGTCGAATCACTCTTGCTCTACGTATTCGTCGTGAACGTTCCACCCGAGAGGATCTGGCAGGATACCGAGATATCGACGAAGGTCACAAAGGATCTCAACTACTATTTCCTGGGCTCCCTTGGGACAAGCGTGATAATCGGGTTTATCGTATTCTACTTCCTGGATTTATCCTATCCCATCAGCATAGCAATAACGATGTCTCCCCTGATAGTCTCGGGATTCATAACCAAGAGGAATGAACTCGTGGTCATTCGCAGGGACAACAACTTCGCCGCCTTCATCCGGACCCTCGGATCGACCACCGAGACCAGCTCCATCGCCCCAGTCCAGGCCCTGAAGCGCCTAAGATGGCATGATTTCGGCCCTCTCACCCAGAACATAGAAGCGCTGTACGACCGCGTTAACCTGCGAATAGATCCCGTGCTGTCCTGGAAGTACTTCGGAGCCGAGACCGGTTCCGATCTGATCACAAAGTTCTCGGGGATGTTCGTAAGGGGGCTCGAGGCCGGTGGAAAGCCGGGCAAGGCGGCCTTAATAATTTCCGTTAATTTCATGAAGCTGATCGGATTGCGAAAGAAGAGATATTCCATCGCCAGCTTTCTTTCAGGCCTCGTAATAGGTGTCACAGTTGCCATCAGCATAGTATTCTTCATGGCCACGGGCCTCTACGAGATCATCGCGGCCCTGATCACCGAATCCGCCGTGGAGGAAGGGCAGACACAGGTTCAGGTCCTTATGAATCCCAATCTCGCAGTTACTATCCTGACAAATATCTTGTTTACCCTGATCGTCATACACGCCGCTATCACATCATTTATACCCACCATCGTATCAGCGGGCCATAAATACGGTGCCACCGTGAACTTCGTCATCATGGTCTGGATCGGAGCGGTATTCTCCGAGCTCGTGCCCTACGTCATCAAGGTCATGGTCGGATGAGCATACGCTTGATGGTCTTTTAGGGTGCGTTCTCGCGTCGGGATATCGTCAATATTGAGGACCCTGACGAACATATCCATTCGTGGTAACGCCCGTTAATGTTTCCGGTAGATTTATTACTGAAATACGACGATTTGGCAATGTTCAATATATTCACGATATATCAATGGAATACGGAGAAATGTAAATGCGCTCCCCTTGGTCAAATGCTCTGATAGTTCTCCTTATTGCCCTGCTGCTCACATTACCATCGATCACATTATTCGATCCGGAATATAGCCGGGCCGGGATCGAGGACGATGGAGATGGGGATATTCAAATGGACGGTCCGGTGAAAGGACCTTCGAGAGCCAGGGCTCCGGTAACTGTTTTCTTCGACGGTCTGGAATCCGGAGACTTCTCCGGGGGACCCTGGAATCACGGCACCGGGTGGCAGGTCTCCCAGACTGGACCGAGGACCGGTACACATCACCTGGTGGCAATGGACCAGGTCACCGACAGCAGCCTGACGATGACGAGCGATATCGACCTGAGCAATTACAAGGACGTGAAGGCGACCATATATCAACATACCACAGAGACCGAGGCACAGGACCTTTATTATTTCGAGGTATCGAGGAACGGTGGCACGAACTGGGACGTCAAGGGCAACTGGAACGGCCAGGGACTCCTGGCCGCGGATTATCAGGAATACAACATCGACCTGGGTGCATACGACAGGGAGAGCAACGTGAGGTTACGCCTGAGATTCACCAGCTCGTCGGACGCTGAATGGTGGAGGATCGACGACATAACACTGAAGGGAACGCCGGTCATCCTTATCGACAATGCCAGCGTCGATGCACAGCCGAGGGAGATACTCCGCCACAATGGCACCATCACTTTCTCGGGGGAATTCACGGACACGGTGGGTTACGAAGCGCATCAATACAAGATGACCATCGGATTGAGGGATCCCCTGGGAGTGGAGCACATCGTCCTCGATAACAAGACATCGGGCAATGATTCTCTCAATATAGCAAAGATAGGAGGGGGGCATTTCGGATTCTCGTTCAACTGGACACCATCGGTCGATTTTCCATTCGGAACACACGATCTCATGGTCAAGGTCTGGGGGCCCAACGGTGCCGGACAGGTCAACTACGGCGGGATCCCCCTAAACATTACCCTCTTATCGCTCCCCCCTTACTTCGAGGTCGAAGCGGTGGAGTTCGAAACGGAGCCGATCAACGTGATGGATTACAGGGGGATCCCCATAACCGTCACATTCCACGACGTGGACGAGCAATCCCCGGACGACTACATGATATCCCTGATGCTCACCGGTACGGAAGAGAACATCACCGTCATGGACAACCTTACCAATGAAACCGGCCTTTCCGTGAGCATGACGGAAAACGGTACGTACGAGGCAAATTACGTATGGTATCCCCAGAACCCCGAGAACATTGTCACCGGCAACTACTCCGTGGGTGTCGATCTGAGGGAAGGAGATACCTTCCACGTGAATCTCACCCATTTCAATATCACCAAATCGGTAATCCTGACGAAAAAATACCTCCCACATTTTCTATCACTCTCATGTGATCCTTCGAAGCTGAACGTGACCGAGAACGGGAAGACGACAATACGCGGGGAGTTCATCGATATCGATACTCCAAACGTGGATGCCTTCTCCATCCATATAGCCCTGAGGAACGAGAAGAACCAATCCGTGATCATCGCAGACGGACTGGGTCACGGTCAGGAGGGCATCGGCCTGCAGAAGACGGGGGGCAGCCGATGGCTGGTAAGCTACGAGTATGATCCCCCTTCGGCCATGCCGGGAGGATACTACGATATACGCATGGGTGCATTCGACGGGATCACCTCTCTGGTGTTCGAAGATTTCGATAACAATACCGATGAGCTCTTCCTGTACAACAACACAAGTCCGGCACTGGAGGAGGTTGAGCTGAGCTCCGATACCGTGAACATCTATGCCAATTCAACGTGCAGGTTCACCGCCGTGTTCAGCGATCCGGATTACGAGGACATGGCAAACTACAGTATCAACCTCTCCCTTCGGGGACCGGAAGGAAAAATAATCCCGCTGGTCGACAGCAAGGCCGTCACCCGATCCAATCCCGCACTACCGTACCTTAAACCGCTGGAACCCCCTAAATTCCTATTCAGCTACGATATCGATCCACCGGAAAGTTATAACGAGGGTAAATACGAGCTATACTTCGAAGTGATGGACAGCTGGGGCGGAAGGAGCGGAATCGAGTTCGGAGAGGAAGGGATGGAACTCGGGGTCTTCTACAACGGCATACCCACGCCGCCGAGCAGGGTCTGGCCCAACAGCACCCGGGACCCACGGCCCCTGATCACCTGGTGGGGTTCCTCGGATGAGGAGACGGCCTACGAGGATCTCGAATATTCCATCCAGATAGGCACCTCCCCCGATGACGATACCATTCTCCCATGGCACGATAACGAGGGAGAAACGGAATACCGGATGAGCAGGGACCTGGGCGTCGGTGTATATTACATCCAGGTGAAGGCCTTCGACGGCGAGATATATTCGGATATCGCTCAATCCCCCATGACCATCACGGACGGAGGGAACACGCCCCCAACCATGCCGGGAGAGATCAGTCCTCTGTTCACCGTGGCAAGGAACCCAAAGATATCGTGGGGCGAGAGCAAGGACCCCGACGTCAGCGACATCATCGAATATTACATAAGTATCGGTACCGAATGGCACAGCACCGATATTATCAAGAACACACCCACGGGAACGAATACCTATTACCAGTTCAGGGGCGACCTGGATTATGGCACCTATCATATTCAGATAATCGCCAAGGACGATCTGGAATATTCACCCATCAGGGAACAGATCATGACCATATTCGACCCCCTCGAGAACATACCTCCCATGGCACCGAATTCCATCTCGCCGTCCGTTACCCGAAACCCCACGCCCCGCCTGGAATGGGACGGGCACATGGATCTCAACGAGGACGAACTTGTCTTCTGGATCCAGATGGGAACCTCTGCTGGCGCCAGCGATGTAATGCAGTGGACGAGCACGGGCAAGAATGCCTATTTCGAGCTGGAGGAACCTCTCCCGGTAAACACCTACTCTGTACAGATCAAATGCCACGACGGTAAAACCTTCTCCGACGTATTCGAAACGAGTCTCAGGGTACTGCCTCCGAGGGTACTTATCGGACCCGACACAATAATGCCCGGATTCTCCATTGATCCGATACCCCTGATAAACTGGAGCGGAGCACATTATCAGGATGCTCCCGATTCCATTGAGAACTTCTCATACTATATACAGCTCGGAACGGAACCCGGCGATGACGACATACTTAAATGGAACTTCGTGGCCAACAGGACCCATTATGCGGTCGATAACCCGTTACCACTCGGCACCGACATATACGTTCAGATCGCTGCAACGGACGGGAGTTTCCTATCGGAGACCTCCACCGGTATGCTGAGGATAGGGGAGTTCCTGATCATCGTGGGTTTTGACATTCCCAATTACGTACTGTTCGTCGAGAAGGGGAAGGCCCAGACCCTGAGAGCTTTTATAAATAATAAAGCAGCGGACAATATCACGGTGACCCTCAGCGTGGAAGGGACCTCGTCGAGATACGTTTCCATACCCAACGGCACCTTCATCATCCCCGGACAGGACATAATCTGGATCAACCTCGAAGTGACGGTACCTGAAACCATCGTTATAGGACCCGACAACCTGAAATTCAAGCTTATTGCATCGTCGCTGTCGGGAATGAAGAGCGCTCGATCCGAGGAACTGCTTATAAGGGAGGAGGAGAAAAAGAGCGAGGATTTCATCGAATCCATGGGGATCAGCAGATACGTACTCGGATCGCTGGGCATAGCATTCCTGACCCTCGTGATCCTGCTGATACTGATCGTTAGGCTCTGGAAAAGAGAGAAGAGGGAGCGGTTCGACCTCGCTGAGAAGATACCGGAACTGGAGAAGGCTCCTATCGACGGCCTTATTCCCCCGGATCTGTACTCCACATTCCGATATACCGAACGAAGAGGCCTGAAGGAAATGGATAAGGTCATGGTGGGCATATTCAAGAAATACGGCGTGATGGATACTGCCGGAAAGGTCAAGATCAAGAAGAAAAAGATCATAAAGGCCCTGGGGGACGGCAAGATAAAAAAGAGAAAGGTAAAGCGGCTTCCCCCACCGGCACCGGGAACGGTGGTGGAGAAGACCCCGCTACCCGCTCCCGAAGGAAAGGCAGGGTATATGCCGCCTCCCCCGGACGAGAAAACGGGATTGCTGCCGGAAGGGGAGCCACCGGTAGAGCCAGTACCCGAGGAGACCGGCGCGGGACCCGAGTTCGAGTATATACCTCCCGACGACGGCGAAAGGGATTTCGGATTGGGAGATGGGATCATTGTGGATGTTGAAGAGGTGCCTGCCGAGCCCGCGGAGGAGATGTGGGAGGATGCTCCCCCTATAGAGATGGAGATTCCTGATGACCATGGCGAGGAGGAGGGCGAAGGGGAGGATGAGGGAGAACTCTTCCGGGAGGAGGGGGCGGTGGAGGAGGACGAAGCGGAGGTTGATCTCGAATACCACGGAGAGGAGGATCGAGGGGATGAAAGGGAACCGGGAGGCGTTCCAGAAGAAGGACCGGAGGAAATAGCTCCGGAAGTAGACGGAGAGGGCCCCTGGCACATCGCCGACGATGAGGATTCCCAGGAAGCTATCGGAGGTCTATCGGAATCCGGGGACGGGGAAGAACCGGAAATGACCAAGGAGGAAACGGCGGAGGACGTTCCGGATGAAGCAGGTGCCCTTGCACCACCCCCGGCACCCGAGTATGATGAGGAAGAACCGGAGGTACCCGAATCCGATACGAAGGGAGGAGAGGAGGTTGAGGAGGAAATACCCCCGGTTCCGGAATCCGAGGAGCCCGCACCTCCTGTCGAAGATGATGGAGCGGGAGCGGAGGAGGAGCCTGAAGAAGAAGAAGACGAGGATGAGGGAAAGGACGAAGGGGAGGATGCATCGGCCCTGGATGACATCATGAACATACTGGGGATCGACGAGGAATGATCCGGGTGAAGGACAGCGGTTCGGCACCCCATTTTTCATCCTGTTCAGTAAAATCGGTCCCTCCGGGCCGCGATTTGGCGAACATAGTCAAGCTGCGAACTTCGAATAATTCGAAATCTTTCGAGTAACGATTTGCCGAGTCACGCCTCGGCAAAGCCAAGTGTATCTATGATGCACCAGGACTCAAAGGACTAAATGTGTCGCAGACACATCAAGGTTCGCACCATTGACAATATGAAGCGGATCGGTTGATAGCATGAGACGAGAAAGGATAACCATTCTGGCCGTCATTCTCATCATATTCCCCTGCATATGGATCCCTTTTTATTCCCTGTCTGCGGAATACGGAACACCCTCCAGGGGGGATGAACTCTGGAGCATCAGTTTTCCAAAGGCAAGGACGGGGAATGACGGGACGCCCTACGTGGAGCTGGATTCCGGATCGAGGGCCTTCATCACATTCCAGCTAAAGAACGATCTCGCATCGGACCAGGAGTTCCGGATCATGCTCGAGAACGCCTCGGGCTGGACGATAAAACTGCCGACCCATTCTAACGAGATGAGGATGTCGGTTGCTTCGGGGGGATTAAATACCAGCACCATCGTGGTGGATGCTCCTACCTCGGGGGAGATCGAGATCGTGGTAAACGCCAGTGTGAGCACCAAGTTCATACTGCAACCCTTAAGGCTGATATCGCTTCCCGCATCCCTGACCGTGATCCCCGAGACCGGCGTGCTCCTCGCCGATGCCGGGGAGGAGTTGAATACCAACATAACTGTCAGGAACAACCTGCCTGAAGATGATGACGTCGTTCTCTCCATATCCTCCAGCGTCACCGAAGGAGATTCGGCCATGGAGGAGGAATGGGTGGGGAAGCTGTCTTCCGGGGCCATCACCGTTCCCGGAAATGACAGCAGGAGAGTCATTCTCACCGTCTTCGCACCTATTAAGGTCACGGCCAACAACATGGTTGTGGTGGAGGTATTCGCACATTCGTCGAACCGGGACAAGGCCTATTCGACGAAGATAGATTATCGGATACGGACCCACGTTGGTCTCGATCTTCAGCCCAGGCAATCTAGCTTGAGCGCAAACCCCGGGGACGAGGTCGAGTTCAATATCGCTGCGGGGAACAGCGGTAACGACGACATGATGATCACCGCCCAGATCATCGATCATCCGGCCGGGTGGAAGGTTCGCATCATTCCCATGAGTGCCTACGTTGAAATGGGAGCCCAGAAGGACTTCACCGTCCACGTCGAGACCCTCGAGGATTCCCTTGCCGGAGGAGAGACGATCGGCATAAATTTCAGCTCGGGTGGTCATTTCGAGATCGTGCCGCTGACCTTGCATGTCAAGGCGGTAACATCCTTCGAGATTGTGCGCTCATTCTATTCGTCCAACTACTTGTATCCCGGGGAGGGCGTCCATTCTAACTTCGTCGTACACAGCGGATGCAATCATTACCAGAAGCTGACCCTGGGCATAGAGAACCTCACTGACAACCTGAAAGGATATTTCACCGTCCTGGATACGGTCCTTTCGGGGGAAAACGCAACCGAGGATCTCTCAACGGACCTGAACATGTCCAACAGGAAGGGGCAGGTACACCGCTCACCCGGCCAGGAGGTGGCCGAGATAGATATCGTTCTGGCACCATTCCAGGAGATCATCGTTCGGGCCGAATTCCTGCTCCTGGGACTGCCCCCGCTTGGAGTGAATGCCATCAATGCAAAGATCAAGGGAACCATGAGCTCGCTTCACCTGATGGTGGACAATGACTTCGAGCTGCGGGCGGCCAGGCTGAGCATCTCTAACATGGAGGTGGACGGGAAGGTGCTCGATGATGACGGATTGGTCGAACTCACCAAGGGGGAGCGCCACAGTGTCACCGTAACGGTTGAGAACGAGCTGGATACGGAAGCCACGGATGTAACCGTGAGCCTCGTTGTGGAGGGGAGTGATGAGACGGCGGTTTCGACCATTTCCCGGATAGGACCAAAGGGAACTGCCGATGTAAAGCTGAGCTGGACCTCCAGGAGAAGCCCCCTGGACGAGGAGGAGTTGGTCACCATATCGGTGAAGGATTCCGGCGGGGCGGAGGCGTCGAGGGACTGGGTCAAGGTAAGCCTTGTCGCGAGCGAGGAGGACACCTCCATCAGCCTGAAGTACGTCGTTATCTCGGCTGTGCTCCTGGTATTTCTCATTGTCTTCATCATAGTGGTGATAAGGGCTGTTAAAAAGGACAGGGAGAAAAAGGCCCGGAAGGCAAAGGAGGACGCTGTGGAAGGCGAAGAGGACGACTTCTTCAGCTCGGAGCGAAGCACGTACTACGGTGAAGCCGACTATGAGAGCATGGGTACGTCCGGGGGCGCCATCACGGCAGAGGAGCTCTACGGCACGGGCGGAACCGGCAAGGGAGAAGTGAATAGGAAAGGGAGTGGGAAAGGAAGGGGGAAACGAAAGGAAAAAGGTGGAGAGGGGGACCGCAGGTCTCGAAAAGATCGCAGAGGCCGTGGAACGAGCAGGAAGAGGAGCGGGTAGGACAGGGGCGAGGTTATAACTGGGAACCGCCCCGTTTTGAACCGGAAGGGGAGCATATTCCGATCTATCCTATCAGTATTGCTCAAGAACACGGAAGACATTTATACGCATAGACGAGATATTGTTGTAGGTACCGGAGAGCCATCCAGACGTCGAGACTCGGATTCTCCCGGTGTTCGGAGCGAATGGTCAGTGAGGTCCTGTTATGCCGACACGGAAGGTCATACGGGGAAGAATGCTGAATGCCTGTCTTGCCGCATGCGCCGTCATATTGATAATCACCGCATCCATGGGCTGCACGGACGATGATGAGAAGAACGATACCGAGGGGTGGAAGAACCTCTCACAACTTCAGAAGGATGTCAAGTACGATCTGCCCTACAAGTTCAGGGAGCTCTCGAACACCACGAACGCCAGGAACATTCTCGATCCGTCCTCCACGGTCCTCCTGGTCATCGGACTGGATTCTGCCGTAAGCCCCGTGGAGCGGGATTCCCTCATCGAATACGTAAAGGAAGGCGGCACATTGGTCTTCGCATCCGACAGGGCGGATCTGGCAGAGCCCTTCACCAAGGCGTTCCGCGTGAGATATTATCACCACGAGCTGATCGACAAGGAATATCAGCATAACTACGATTTCATAATATCGAAAACCGATTTCTTCGGGGAGGAGATGGAGGTGATGATGAACGGCGCCATGGGTCTCAACGTATCGGAAGGGGGAGGTGCACTGGAGGAGCCGGAGCCGGGGGCCGTGGACCCTGCGGATGCCGTGGACGATGACAGCATAGAGCGGGTGCTGGCCACCTCTCCCGTCACGCTGGACGGACAGTCCATCGACGGCTTCTCCTACGTGGATCTGAACGACAACGGAGAATGGGATACCTGGGACCTCGACGGCCCGGTGGCCCTGGGTTACCGGGTAAAGAGAGATAAGGGGACGGCATACATCTTCGGGAATTCGGGGCTCTTTCTGAACCAGATGCTCGCAAAGAGGGACAACGCGGAATTCCTTTCGGAGCTCCTGGCCGCGTCCATACCCGACGACGGGACGGTCTATATGGACACCACGCATCATTCCGCGGACAGCTCGCATCACCTTCACCTGCCGGATTAGTGTGCTTGAATAATTCCGATTGGACCGCATAACTATATATATGTATAAAACCCAATTTTTTCAGCATGACAAGGGACATTCCGTTCAAGATCAAGCTCATCGGATTTCTTCACGTTCTTTTCGGTATCCTTCTCCTCATCAACGGTATATACTTCCTCATCCTGGTCAGCACCATGGACGGGAGGAGCTTTTCCGAGGCGGAGCTGTTCAAGATAAAGAACGTCACCATCTCCCTTTATGTGACGCTGGCCATCGTATCGCTCCTGTTCATCATCATCGGGTGGAGGCTCTGGAGGGCGAAGCGATGGACCCGATGGTTCACGGTCCTTCTGCCCATAACTTACTTCGTGGTGGACCTGCTGCTGCTGCATCCGGACGGGATAAGCTTCACCGGTATCACGATAATCATCGTCTACTCCATGATCCCCAGCTATCTCTTCTTCAACGATAATGCCAGGAAATGCTTTCAAAAATGCCTCTCCAAAAAGGAATTCTTCGATTTTTAGATATCGAGACCATCCAAGCCCGGAGGTCGAGCGCTGCCTATTCCATCCATCTTAATTACTGGATTTACGTTTTCGAGATATCCAACACAATCCATGATGTGGAGCGTATCGAGGGCGGTTCCTGTTCCACTCCGGTGTAACCTTCGGTCACACCTGATCCCTCGGTTAATGAACCTACGGGCGGCCGACAGGCATTGACCACCCTCGCTAGAGTCCTTCAAAACAGATAGGAAAAACAATGGTCGGCGGATGCCGACCATGTGGCCGGCGGCCACTTTTTAATGTGTATATCATTTATTTGTAGCGGGATCGTTCCCGCTTCGCCTCGTTGCACCCTTCGGGCTCCCGTTGCACTCCGGTGTACCTAACGGCACACCTGAGCCCTCGGAAACATTCTGTTTCCTACGGGTACACCTGGACTGCCAAGGCGTTACTTGGCAGACTCCGGTGCTTTAGAAATGCACCTGAATCCTCAGAAACCTGCGGTTTCCTACGGACATGCGCTTACTCCACCCCATTCCCCTCCCCCGCTATCGAGCCCGCTTTACCTTTGGGGGCACGGTCGTGTCGGATTCTATGATTCAATAGCTCTTATCATCCTTCGTAGAGGCTAAAACGCAAAACATCAATTAGTTATAAGTTACATAGCAATATAGCTATATAGTAATATTCATATACTTTATTGCCCATACATATTATGATGTCGGAGATAATACGAAATGTCGAAGAGCCGTTCCTGGAAAACGTCTCTGAGAAGTTCAGGGCCCTGTCGCATCACGTTCGCCTGAGGATGCTCGCCATGCTCGAGGACGACGACATGACGGTCTCGGAGCTGCAGGAGAGGCTGGGCATCGGACAGGCTATCGCTTCCCAGCACCTCATAGCCATGAGAAATCACGGGATACTCGGATACAACAAGGTGGGGACCAGGCATATCTACTACATCAGGGACAGGAACATCTGCGGGATACTGCGGTGCATCGAAAAGGCGTACCTGAAGGCGGAATGTACGGGAGACAACAGGGGATAGAATATCCACCCGCAAGCCAGGGCACGTTTCGTCATTCGAAACAGATCATATCAAGGTGACAGACATGAAGGAACATAAAGTGGATGCAAAGGGGATGCAATGTCCCAGGCCGATCATGGAGGTCTTCAAGACCGCGAGGAAGGCAGAGAGCGGAGATATCATCAAGGTGGAGGCCTCGGATGCGGGCTTCCCGCCGGATATCAAGGCGTGGTGCAGGAAGACGGGGCACAAGCTCGTGAAGGTCTCCGAGGTGAATGACTTCTACAGGGCCGTCATCAGAGTAAAATAGTACGGGCGATAACATGACGAAGAACACCATAATCCTCTTCAGCGGCGACCTGGACAAGGCCATGGCATCCATGATCATCGCCAACGGCGCGGCGGCTATGGGCAACGACGTTACAGTCTTCTTCACGTTCTGGGGGTTGAACCTTTTGCGCAGGTCCCGGAAGGTCAAGGTCAGGAAAAAATTCATGGACCGGATGTTCGGGGCCATGATGCCCAGGGGTCCCCGAAAGGCAAAGCTGTCCAAGATGCACATGGGCGGGATGGGCACGAGGATGATGAAGGGGACCATGCGCAAGAAGAACGTCGAATCCCTGGAGGAACTGATGAAGAGCGCAAGGGACATGGGGGTGAAGTTCATCGCATGCACTATGTCAATGGACGTGATGGGGATCCAGAAGAGCGAGCTCATGGGCGGCCTTGAGTACGCGGGAGTGGCAACCTATCTCGGCGAGGCGGACGAGGGGACGATCAATCTGTTCATATGAAACAGGATTTTTGCGTTTGATTATCCCGATCCGACGTATGATGTATGGAAAACGAAGCTTGAATGGATTTTATATTTCCCTCCCCATACCTGATCAGATGTGTCTTTCTCGGTAAGCTTCAAATAATTTCCTCACATTCTCACAGCCATGTTCGACGCCTACGTATTCGACCTGGACGGCACCCTCATCGACATCAAGGACATCACGTGGTTCCGCAGGGTTCAGCGGGCCGTCTATGAGGAGTTCGGCGTTTTCCTGCCCCCCGACGACGACCTGTACACCGCCCTGAAGCTCCCCGACCCCGAATCCGTCGAGTACCTCCGGGGGCTTGGCATCGACGATCCGCGCCGATACTGGGACCGCCTCGAGGAGGAGGACTACAGGGAAAGGGAAAAGCTCCTTCACAGCGGCTTTCTCCACGCATATCCCGATGTCGGCACCCTTGCCGAACTGCCGGGCAAGATCGCCCTGGTGAGCAACACGCCCGGTAGCGTCGCCCGGCTGGAACTGGAGATGACCGGCCTCCTTCACCATTTCGAGGAGATCTTCACCACCCAGTACAACGACGAGTATTCCAAGCCGAACCCCTACGGTATTCTGCACGTACTGGAGAAAATGGGTGTCGCTCCCGAAAGTGCCATAATGGTGGGGGATTCGGACCTGGACGTGCTGGCCGGAAAGAACGCGGGAACCCATACGGCTCATCTGATCCGTGAGCACTTCCACAACTACGAGCGGACCTCCCCCACGTTCTTCATTCACTCCATCACGGAGCTACTATCGCTCTCCCCGCCCTAAAAGGAGAATAATGCCGATGTCGCTACCCGACCCCGCCACTCTGCGTTCGTCCGCCGCAAGAAGAATGCGCATGGCAAAGATATCCATGGCCTGCTCGCTCTTCTTCTCCATACTTTTTCTGGTCTTTCTGATCCTGTTAAGGGGAAAGCTGTCGGGTCTCGGGGCGGACGTGGCCGTGGAGGGTCTGGTGACGGATGACAAGGGTGATCCGGTGATCAATGCTTCGGTGTACATAACCGCGGGAGACGTATCGAAGGAGCTCACCACCGATGCGGCAGGCCGCTTCAACGCTTCCGGGCTGCCGGCGGGCGATACCATCGTCCGCGTGAACCGCTCGGGCTATTCCGATTCGGTGCATCGGCTCTCCACCTACAATGCATTTGGCGAGTCGGACAGGACCTACAGCGTCGCCGTCGACCTTGTGGGAGGCAACGGGACCATCAGAACGGGAGAATACTCATCCTCCCGCCTCTCGTCCTACTGCATGGGCTTTATTCTCTTCTTCACGGTCACGACAGCGATAGGGGCTGCGGGCATCCTGGCGCTTATAAGGGGCAGGACCCGACCGGCCCTTGGCTGCTGCATTGCGGGCATGCTCTCGGTGGGAATGGGGCTCGCCACAGCATTCTCGACCCTCGCTGCCCTGAATATACTGAGATACGAAAGGGACATGTCTCTGAGCAGGAAGATAGAGAAAAATAGAGAAAAGGCCCAAAACGAATAGATATGCCTATCTCATGGAGGTGGCGGAGGTAGGCCAATACCAGCTACATTTAGCGCATCACCGCTCACCCCACCTTCTGCATCAGTTCTCGATCCACCTTCCACATCACTGCTCGATCCACCTTCCGAATCGGTGCTCGATCCATTTCCCCCACCAGGTTGCGACCCATACTCAACACCAACACCAATGCCATCACCATACTCCACTCCCATTCCCTCCACATAACCCCCTCCACCAATAGAAAAATCATATCCTCCATCCCCGTATACGCCTTCCCCGCAGCCCTTTCCGTACAGTTGAGTGTATTCCTTATCGTATTCCACACGCCGGTCCCTGTTCCTGGCGGCCCTTTTTATCTTTCGGGCCATAAGGAAGACACCCAGTCCCAGTGAAAACAATACAACGATGGATATCACCGCGACCATTACCGTCGTTCCCATGCTGATGCCCCCCTTCTCCACCTCCTCACCGGGGACGCCGTCGTCATCGGGTTCGACATCCCCCGTATCATCATCGTCGTCCACCGGAGCCCTTCCCTTGATATATACGAGCATCTCGTCCCCGTCGCGATTCCCCCCTGCATCCATGACCTCCAGTATCACCGTGTAATTTCCCGGCCGCTCAAAGGTGAAACGGGGATTCGGCCCGTACAGCTTTATGCTTTCATCACCGTAATCGAATACCCAGGTGTAGTTGTCTATACCCACATTGTCGACGCAGTTCGCGCCGGAGAATATGACCGTATGTCCCTGGTCCTTGAAAAGGTCGATGCCGGCGTCGGCAACCGGGGGAACGTTGTCCACCACCGTCAGATTGATCATGGTCTCGTTGCCGTTGCCGGCAGCGTCGGTGGCGTTCAACGTCACGTTGTAACGGCCGACGATATCGAAGGTGAATGCCATGCTTTCACCGTACAACCTCACCACCGAGCCGTCGTAGGAGAACGTCCAGGTGTAATTGTCGATACCAACGTTGTCCCGGCATAACGCGGCGCTCAGAATGGCAGTCTCGCTCATGTTAACCATAATGTTCTCGCGGATATCCATTACCGGCCGAGTGATGTCCAGGACGGTTACCAGGATACTGTCAATATGGCTGTTACCCGCATCGTCGCTCACCGTCAGGGTCACGTTGAACAACCCCGCGGTATCGAAGGTGAATTCGGCCCTCATGCCGTCCAGTACCTGCTCCTCGCCCCGGTAACTGAAGTTCCAGGCGTATCCGGTCACTCCCACGTTGTCGGTGCTGCCGTTGCCCTCCAGGAGCACCGTCTCATGCTGGGGAACCTCGATGTCGTCCCCGGTCCTTGCCACAGGGCGGTCGTCGTCCAGCACGTCCAGCTCGAAGGCATTGGTCGAAAGCATGTTGTTTGCCTCGTCGTATACGATGTAGGAATAATTTAGAACGCGGGCATCGGAAGGTATCTCCATGGTCTTTCTCCAGAGCCCGTCATGGCCTCGGATCATTGATACCCTGTAATAATCCTCGAAATCGTACGTGTATCTCAGTTTGACATCGGCAACGCCGTTATCGTCGCTGACGTTCACGATGAACACAAAGGGGTCCCCCGTGGTGGGGAAATCCTCCGTTTGGTCGCGGTGAAATATCGGAGTCGAGTTGTCCCGGAGGGCCAGGCGCAGGTCCTTGTTATCGTCATCGTAGTAGCCGATATGGGGTATGCCCCCTGAGTCCAGGGCAAGCGAACAGTGTTCGCCGATCCTCCCCTGGGATTCCACCAGTTCCGTATGCCATGCCCCACCGGCCCTCACCGCATAGCGGAGGTCCTCCTCCGTTCCGGCGAAGTAGGATATATGCAGCCCCCCCGAGGGATCCATATCCATGGAAGCATGGCCCGGGATGCCCGCCTCGTCCACCGTATCGTTGGCCCATGAGGCATAGAGGACGGCATATACGAGCGATCCGTCACTGCGAAGATAGGCTATGTGAGGCACGTCGTCATCGTCAACAACGAGAGATAGAGAACTCTCCGAATCCCCCTCAACATCCAGGGTTTCGACGGACCAATCCGTGCCGTTGTGGACGGCATAGCGCAGCCCTGTCGATCCAGATATGCAGTAGGCTATGCGGGGGAGGCCGGCAGAATCCAGTGCCATGGACGTGTACCCTCCATCCCCTCCCTCGCCATCCACCGTCTCCGTGTACCACAGGGAGCCGTCAAAGGTCGCGTAACGCAGGGATTCGTGCTCCAGGTCGAAATAGCTGATATGCGGCAGGTCGTCGCCATCCAGGGCAAGGGAGGAATAGCTGCCCTCGTCGGTGGTGTCGTTGACCACCTCGATATGCCAGTCCTCGCCTACCTGCGTGGCATACTTCAGCTTCTTTCTCGATATGTCAAAATAGCTCACGTGAGGGATACCGGACGAGTCCAATGCGAGAGAAGGATATCTGCCCACATGACCCTCGGCATCCACCGTCATCAGGTCCCAGCCGCTGCCGTTCCATCTGGCGTACCTGAGGTCCTGCCGGGTGTAATCGTAATAGCAGAGATGGGGGGCGTTCCCGGGGCCGATGGCCAGGGAGGGAGTCTGTCCAACGATGCCCGTCCAGTCCACAGTCCGCACAAGCCAGCCGTTTCCCCGGGAAGATGCCCCTGGATTATCACCCTCCTGCCCCACAGGCGTGGCCTCCTCCCATATTGAGATGTCAATGGAACATTTCTCCGTATCGATATCCGCCAGCAATACCGGAAGCGCGAGAATCAGCAGGACTGTCGTGATCATGGCGGTGCGATAGCGGTACATTTGCTCACTCGTGCAGATATTGACGTGTCAGGGAAAAAGCCTTTCGGCAGCCCATTGCTTTCAGTTCCCAGACCCGATACGCTCCGCAGGTCCTCGTCACCATCGGGATGGCTGCCTATCAATCCGATGTGGTTTTCGGCCCCTCCTCATCAGCGGACGGGGCGACCTCCTCCGCCTCGACCTGATCGGTCACGTCTCCCTTCGCCTCGGCTTTCTCGGGCACGTCTTCCTCATCCGTGGGTTCATCGAGTTTACTTTTCTCCGACTCCGTCTCCGGTTCCCCGTTCTCAGCTTTCCCCCCTCCCTGTTCCGCCACCTCGGGCGGTTCCTTCGGACCACCATCGACCCTCTTTCCGCCCCTCCTCTTCAGGAGCGCTATGCCTATCACGAACACCAGGAGAATTATCACGGCCATGGCCGCTACTACCGCCTCCCGTGCCGCATCCTCGCCGGGTTCCTCCCAATCCTCTCCAGAGGGGGGTTTTCCGTCTCCTGGCGGAAGATCCTTTCCGGTATCGGGATCTGTTTCCTCGGGCGGAGTGCCGTCACCGGGGCCGTCCGGGGGATTCACGACTATCTCGTCGATGATGTCCTCCGGCCCCTCGTCGATAACAGTATCGTTACCGGTTTCGTTCTCTTCGCCAACATCCGGCTCGGTGATGTTATCGTCATCGGACGGGGGTACGAACTTGGAGCGCCATTCCGTTCCCCTTGGATGAACATCCAGTTTATGGGAAGATGACTGGGCCGTGTCGTCCGGAGAGTACATGGGGAACATGAGGGCGGGCTCGGCCACCAATCTGCCCGGCAGCGTCGGAAATACCCTGTATTCGATCTCACTGCGTTCGAGGTTCCTCAAAAAGAAGGTCACGCGGTCCTCCGATACCTCATACGACAGGATATTGCCGTTGCTGCCCTCCACCACGGCCTTGAGGGAGGTCTCATCCGGCTCGAAACCGGGCGGAAGCGGGTCCTCCACCGCAACGTACGAGAGAGACTCCTCCGACCATGCGGAAAGCCGGACGTCCAGAGGTGAATTGACCTCGGTCGCCAGGGCAGAATAGTCGCGGCCCAAAAAGTAATCTCGAGAGCTTACCGTGACCGTTCCCGAGCTGGCAACGGAGAGGACATTCCCGTCCTCCATCACCACGGCCGTCCCGGCATCTCCGGTATGATCATCTCTGCAAACTACTGTGTATGTGAACTCCCTGTATACGTCCGAACTGTCGATGGTGAACTCCACGCATCCCCCATCCGTTCGCGAACGCGACGATGGCTCGAAGGCATCCGAAAGATAGTCTCTTATCACGAGGTCCTTGAGGTCGCCTTCCCTCGCCTTGACGGCCAGGGTCACGGTCAACTCTTCCCCGGCCTTCAGGGAGAATCCCCCCACCTTCTTCTCTATATCCACCGAGCGCTCCGGCCTGGCAGCATCCGACCTCCTGGCCGGCTGCCCCCCCTCCACGTTCACCGTCACCGGGCCGTAGTACTTCGTGACGAGACCGCTGTCGCGCTGGCCCGCCGACAACTTGTACCTCACCACGATGGGTGAAATGTTGAACACTCCTTCACCCGCGGCCAGGTAAATGAAGTCGAAGGTTGCGGGCGAGTCGGGGTCCGCCCCCCGTGTCCTAGATGAGTTCAGATAGATTAGGGAACCCGAAGTTCCCACGCGTATGTCGAGATCCTTCACCCGGACGTTGGGGCTGTTCACCGGGTCGGCCACGATGCTGAGCGGAAAGGGTTCGCCCCTCCTTGCCGATATCTCCATTGGGAAGTTCACCGTTACCGCCTTGCGGAGATACTCGATGACGGTCAGTTCATAGAACAGTTCGCCCTGGCCCCTTTTCTCCACCGTGATGTTGTTCTCCCTGCCGACGATCATGTAACGGGTGATGTCCAGGGCGTCCAGCCGGTTGTGGAAATCCCTTCGATTCCCCTCGTCCACGTGCTCCCTGGCCACCACCTCGCCGTTCACCTTCACCGTCACGTCCATGTTCACCGGATCGGCCCCCCGGAGCACCTCGAGGATGCCGAGCATGGTGGATACGGTGGCTGTGGTGGTCCCCCAGTCCCCGGTGGAGAGCCGGCGGGAATTGAGCCACTCCAGCAACTCCCTTATGATGGCTGTATCACCGCCGCCACTGGCGAAAAGAAGGAGGGACCAGCCCGTTGTCTCCACGCTGCCGCCCAGCGCCTCCTCGCTCTCGAAATGCGATCCTTTCTTTTCCAGCTTCAGCGCATCGATGATGGCTCCGGCCGGATTCCCTCCTTCGAGGGTAGCAAGACCGTACATGGCGAGCCCAAGAGAGGTGAGCGAGCCGTCCATCTGGGCCTGCTCCAGGGCCATCTGCACCTGCTGGGGAACCGCACCCGAGCGTATCATGGCATAATACAGGAAGGCGGTGAGGTCCTCCTTCTTCATATCGTCGCCATCGCCCGGCAACCAGTATCCATCAGGCCCCACGCCATTCATGAGGTAGTCTTGCAGGTCATTGATCACCTGCTGGTTCACGAAGATGCCTCCGTCCTTCACGATGTCCAGCCCCAGAAGGACCCATCCGCTCATCCACAGGGACGATTCATCGCCCTGCCACCATCCCCATCCACCGTCGGGATGCTGCTTTACCAGGAGGGACTGGAGCTCGCGGTATATTCTCCTCGTAAGCCACCAGTCCGTGTGATGATCGAGCCGTCCCTTTTCCTTGAGATATTCCCGGTATATGGCCGCCGGTATCATCCGGGACGTTATCTGCTCGGTGCAGTCGTAGGGATAACCGGAGAGCATATCGTAGCCCATGCGCAGCAGGCCCTCGTATCCCGCGGCCAGCCGGAGAACCGCCTTCTGGGTGCCATTGAGAAGCTCGGGGCAGAACGTGAAAGTCTCCGTTGCGGCTCCCCCTTCCACGGCTCCCGTGAGGTGGGTGGCCAGAAGGGCCCCGTTGGGCTTTACGAATATCTCCTTCTTGACAGCATCCGTGTTCCCACCGAAATCGCTGGCTATGAACGTGAGGTTCTGCGTCATTGCCCCCATCACCTTCAGCCTGTAGCTGTGCTCGACAACCGTGTTCTTCGGTATTTCTATCCGTACCTGGTTCTCGCCGAAGACCTTCAGCCATTCGCCCGCCGATATGCCCATCTCCGTGTCGATCTTACGGTCATTGAAATTGTAGAGGAGCACTGTCACCTCCACCTCGTCGTCCTGTGTGACCTTGTACGGAAGTTTGGGCTCGATGAAGAAGTCCTTGGACACGTTGAAGCACGTCAGCGCCTCTCCGCCGATAAGGCCTCTGGTCCGGGCCGTGCCCCTTATCCTCCACTTGCAGATGTTATCGGGAAGCGTGAGATTGATCACAGCCTTTCCCTGTGCATCGGTTATGACGGAGGGTAGCCAAAGGGCCGTGTCGGTGAACCATTCCCTGACATCGGTGTTGTCCAGTTCAGATTGAAGTGCGTCGTCAAGAGAGGCGTCCTTTGGCGCTTCGTTTTCCATTCCGCCTCCCTGGCCCGCGCCGTTGGACATTCCGTCGGCGTCCCCGTCATATTCCATATCATCATCATAATCATATGACCATGGAACCTGGTCCGGCCAGTAGCTCACCGTCTCCACGGGCAGCTCTTCCGGGTACCAGGTATCGCTGTACCAGTTCATGGCAAAGCGGTAGCTCCACTCGAACTCCCAGGGTGTCACCAGAGAATCGTAAAAAGGAGCTGCGGACTGATCGTCGAACAGCTCGAAGACCGACGCATCCACCATGGACAGGGAGAGCTGGGCACCCTCCACCGGGACACCCTGGCTCGTTAGCACGGTTGAGGTCAGGCGGGCGGGGTCCCCCGGTTCATATCCGCTCCTGTTCATCTCCATGGTCACCGACAGCGGGCCAATGCCGTATCCTATACGCACCGACGAGGCAACCATCCTGGCACGTTCGTCCAGGAGGAAAACGGTTACCTCGATATCATGATGCCAGTCCCTGGTGGAGATGGTGAACCTTGCGGAATCCCCGTCAATGGAGACGCTGTCCGTGAGCATGTCGCATCCGGTGGAGGACCAGAGATACATCCGTCCGCGGAACGGCTCGGACAGGGCCACGTCGATGACAATCTCCTCTCCCGGTGCGTATTCGTTCGCTGACGGAGCAAGGTCTATTGACAGCGGAGCCCTGTCCACCACCTCCACGGGGTGATCGATCGTCTCCGAGTAGGCCCCGTTCTCGAATGTCACCCTGACCACGTATCTGCCGCTGTCGATATACTCGGGCAGCTTCCACGTCACATTGACCGTGCCCTCCGCGCTTCCGGACGTGGCGAACACGGGCGCGCCGTCGCTGACGTAGTAGTAATCGTGATAGTAGTAGCCGGTGTACCTCTCCCGCTTGAAGACGGTGAGGGTGTAGTTGTATGACCGGTCCACCGTCGGCACCAGCGACCTCGCCGTAAGGGAAATGGTCCCGTTGGTGTCTGGTGAGAACGTGGCAGGCTCCGATCCGACCCTGAACACGGCGCTGTGAACGAAGAACTCGTGCTCGACCGTGGCCGGGGGAACCGCCTCCGAGGCTGTGGTGACCTCGAGCTTGAAGTAGTAACGTCCTTCCGCAGAGAGGTTGAAGGTATCGACGCTCATACGGACCAGGTCCAGTTCCACCGTACCATGTATGTCCGTGGTCAGGTTCAGGAGCGCCTCGTCCTGGCGAACTCCGCTGGCGTCATAGCTCGTTACGTTGATCGCCAGCTCCGTGCTGATATCCCGCAGTATCTCCTCCTCCAGTCCACCATCCTCGGCCTCCCTCTCCCTGTAGGCATAGGTGTGAAGCTGGAAGGTGGGTGAGTCCTCCGCGGTGAAGGGCTCCTTTTCGGGGGTTATCTCTATCCCAGTCATCAGGTCCGGGTCTGGAGCTTCCCCCAAATAATACGTGATATCGCCCTCGCAAGAGTGATCGAACTCGTCGGAGAAGGCAGCCTCCACCGCCAGCCTTTCCAACCCCTCCGGGACCGTGAGTGTCAGGTTGGCCCAGCCGTTCTCCACCGTTACGTTCACAGTGTCCTCGAATACGGGAGCGGGGTCGTACCACCAGCCGCCCCAGATACCGTCGCAATCAAAATCGTAATCGCCGTACCACCAGTCCCAGTAGTGATACTCGTACCGGTTCTCGTAGCCCTTCAGCTCGAAGCTCACCTCGCCCTGGTAGACGGGGGCGCCGAACATGTACTCCACCTTCACCGGTATATTTATCTCTCCCGTGCGAAGGCTCAGGTCGGGATCGAAGACGATGCGCGTGTCCGGGGTCTCGTAATACCTGACCCCGACGTTGCGGGAGAGCAGCTGCCGACCGTCCTTGTATAGCGATATGTCGTAAGTGCCCCAGGGGGCGTCCTTGGATACGGGGAACTCGGTGGAGGCCGCGCCGTATTCGTCAAGCTCCAGGGTGAACCTCATTATATCCTTCCCGTTCCCGTTGTATCGCAGGCGGGCCTCCACCTCCCCTCCGAGTGGCACCTCGTTGTCCACGTCCATGGCGGAGAACTGGGCATGGATCGTATCTCCCGGGAGATAGACCGGCTTGTTCGTGTGGATATAACCGCTCCGACTCTCGCTCCGATCCCATGCGTACGAGCTCACGCTTTCGCTCTTTTCCCCCCTTGAAGCGGTGACTATAAGATCGTAGTAGTTGCCACCGGGATGCTCGATGGATAACCTGGCCGTGCCGTCGGCACCGGTGCGACCCGTGGTGACGGTCCTGCGGGAAACGTGATAACCGTCCATATCCACCTTTATACTGGCATTCTCCACAGGGACCATCCCGGGGCCGTATACGAGAACGGACATGTTGGCCGGATGCCCCAGTACCATTGAACCCGGCGCCTTCGCGTACAGCAGGAAATCCTTCACCTGGAACGTCGTCCTTCCCACCCAGTTGTACGGGAAGTTGTTCAACCCCAGGGATTCCACGATGTTCAGCGTGGTGGCCGAGAATATCGTGAGCGCCAGGAACCGGTGCGTTCCCTTCTGCGGGTGGCCGAGATTTACCGATTCGTCGTATCCGTCAAAGGTCACAGTCCCCCGGTGCTGGCCGTCCATGTACATCGCCACGTTCCATCCGCTCATGGCATCGCCGCCCTTCGTCCCGGTAACACTTACGTTGACACCGTCATCGGTGAAATACACGTTCGAGGAGCGAAAGGCCGACAGGTAAACGTCGGTAGAGCAGTGAAAATGATGAAGGTCTTCGTAATGGTCGGATAAGCTGTAGCCGTGTGGCACATAGAGGGTGAAGACGCCCTGCGGATGATGGGGCTTCTGCGGGCTGTAATGGGCTGCTGTAATATATCTTCCGGGGAGGTCCAGGTCCCAGGATGTGTACGCGTCACCCTGGAGGGGCAGCTTCCTGTCGAAATACGTATGGGCCCTAAGGCTCCATCCGTCTTGGACGTAATAGAATAGCGAAAGCCACACGTCAGTCCGGTAGGGCGTGGCGTGTTCCGGGTGCTCCGTGGCGATGCTGCGGAGACCTCCGTGGGAATACCATTCCCAGAATGCCGATTCGTTCATGGTGGTGGTTATGGAATACTTGTGAAGACCGATGGAGACGTTGTCGTATACTTCCGGGCCGGATACGTTCAGGTCAACCCAGCTCACCGTGGAGTTGATTATTCGTACATAGGCGTTCGAATAGGGAAATTTCTTGGAGTACGAGTAATCCCACGCAATGTCCTCGTCATATGCTGTGACCGCCAGATTGTACCTTCCCTCAGCGTTCAGGGTGATGTTGTAATTCCTTCCCTCGGCCGGTACACTGATGGAGGTCCGGTTGACCAGATGGTTTCGGAAGAGGTGGACGTGGACCGGACCCGCCCGGGGCTCGTAGAGGTGTTCCAGCACCGGCCTGGGGTCGAATCTCCGGGAAAAAACCGCAAGGAAATCATGGGAGCCGTTCGTGGGGGCATAGGCGTAGCGCTCGATGAAATACCTCGCACCGTGGCCGGGCAGGAGCGTGGGATAGATACTTCGGACCGTGGTGTACAGCGGCGGATATGCCGCACCCTGGACGTATCCGAGCTTCATCTCCCTCTCGAGGCGCACGATCTCGTAGGACGTGGCATGCTTTCCAAGGGTTATCTGCGAGGCGTTGATGCCGATGCAGAAGTAGTATTTCGCCGGTTCCTCCGCCCTGTGCGAGAAAGAGTAGCTGCCGTCTCGAAGGGTGATCTGTCGCTTCTCCACCCTCATGAGAGTGTAATAGCTCCTGGTATCGTAGATATAGAGGGTCGCCTCCAAACTGTCGGGCACCACGATGGTACCGTCGGGCATCAACCGCGAGGCATTGAACGAGACGTTGAATGTCTCCCCTGCCATGATGGTGGGTCTGTCGATGTACCCTTCGATATCCCAGGTATCCCAGACCTCTTCCGTGTTGAGCATTCCACCCTTGGGCGTGGGATCGTCGGCATCGTTTATGCCGTCCGCGTCGGTGTCCGGATTGTCCGGGTCGCTGCCGATGGCCTTCTCGTAATCGTCCGAGAGGCCGTCGAAGTCCGAATCGGTACCGGGGATGCCCGCATTGGCAAGGATCGCCGCGGGACCGGAGAGCATCAAAAGGGATATCAGCAACACGGGAATGTAACTCTGGGGTATTCGTATCGTCAAGAACTCACCTTCCATATATGTTGTTAAATATATATCGCCACGATGGGAAATACTAGCTCCAAAATGTGAAAGGTTATTAAATATAGGTTTTGGTACGATATTCGAACCCAACTAGGACGAAATTCGAACTATTCCCCGTGTTATCATGGATCGGATCCCCGTGAGTGACGAAAATGAGGGTGTAATTGGGCGATACGAGCGGTGAATATTGTGTTCCATTGAGGGAAGAAGGGCGGCATGAGGAGGGACTTGGTGAGAAACAGAGGGCCTGCGAGCGACAGCAAACGCAGGCCCTCGCTAGAGCCCTATAAAATAAAGATGAATATAAAAGGTCGGCGCCCGCTGACGCTTCGTTGCATTGAAAATGCAACTGCGCCTGTAGCCATACCTGGCGAAGGCGCAGCAGAGCCGAAGGGTCTGCGTAGTGAAACGAGCGTCCGCAGGAGCGTGACCCTGCGGACAAACGCCGACCATGGGAGGGCAGAGCCCTCCCTTCTTCTGATTACGGTGTCTCTTTTTAATAATATGGTATCGGGCTCGTTCCCACTACGCTCCGGTGTACCCTACGGGCACACCTGAATCCTCGGCAAGTGTGCCTACGGATATGCGCCTATACCGCCCCCTACCACCCCCCGGCTACCGAGCCCTCCTACCCAAGAGAACACATCTAACGATTGGCCATAGATACTCAACATTTTCTGCCCTATAACCGCAACCCCAGCTCAGCCAGCGCCTCCCAGACCTTCGAGAGCGGCAACCCCATCACGTTGAAGTAATCCCCGTCCACCCTCTCCACCAGCACGCCCCCGGCCCCCTGTATGGCGTAGGCCCCGGCCTTGCCCCTCCACTCGCCCGTGTCCAGGTACCATTCGAGCTCCTCATCGGAGAACGCCCGCATCAGCACCCGGGTCGTACTAGTACCGCTTACGGAGCGGCCGTCGTACCGTACGATATAACCCGTTACGAACTCGTGCCAACCGCCCCTCAGCTGCGAGAGCATCCCCCTTGCATCCTCCCGGTCCAGAGGTTTCAGAAGGAGCCGCACCCCGTCATCGGTCTCCATCAGCCCCACCGTGTCCGCTGCAACGAGGGGATTGCCTACCTCCGAAATACCTGCCCTTGAAATGGCGGCCTCCCCCTTCATCGCTGCCAGGGCCAGAACCAGCTCCTCCGTCCCCTCGACATCTATGCTCCTCTCGTCCACGTCCGGCACCACCACCGTCACCTCGAATCCGGCCCTTACCAGCACTTCATACCTTCCGGGCGATCCCGACGCCAGTACTATCTTCACATCCGTCAACTCCCGCTATCATCATCGATCCGATTTTTCCATCCATTCACCCACTGTTCTATTCATCATCAGCAGCACTCACTAAGGCCTCATCGCCGGAGCTGCCCTCGTCCATCACCTCAACGATAATGGCCTCCTTTCGATCTGTCCTGCGCCGCCGATCCATCCTCCTGCGAACAGCCATGAGTACAATGGAAAGCAGAATGAAGGATCCGGTCAGCACCGCAGCCATTACGAGCCACGTATAGTCGGTCTCTCTCACCCGGGGAGGACGAATCACGGCGTAGGTGAACTTCACCCGTTCATCCCCCGCGTTTCCGGCCCGGACGTACATCTCCATTACGTATTCGCCGGGATCCCCAAGGTCCATGGTTAGATTCACCCGAAGAGATGAAGAGTTCCCTCCCTGAACGCCGGTCAGGTTCCCGAGACGGAAGCTCTCGTTCATGCCAGTGGAATTGCCGGGCCCTTCAAGGACCGCCAGTTCCACCGAAAGGTTTGATAGCGACGCATAGCCCGAATTCGACAAACGAACCTCAACGATGAAGGAAGCGCCGAG
The DNA here is from genome assembly GCA_964423515.1 of uncultured archaeon. Lineage (GTDB taxonomy): Archaea > Thermoplasmatota > Penumbrarchaeia > JASLWR01 > JASLWR01 > CAYRFL01. The sequence continues at coordinate 14,153 of CAYRFL010000004.1, read as the reverse complement.
CTTGCCTTCGTCGTACGGGAGATTAAAGTCCCGTTCGATCTCGGGCAACAGATTCGAGGGGAAGGCAGACTGTATCTTCATGCCGCCGGTCTTGGCCACTCGGAGCTCATCGAAGTAGGCCACGTCCCCCTTGACGAAAAGGTTCAGCCACATCTCGGCGTACCACTTGGCCGTCCCCCGTCCCCACAGGGCCGGTTCGTGGCCCTTTCCCTCCATCACTATGTATTCCTTGGGCTTGCTGGCCTCCTCGAATATTATCCTTCCGTTGACCTGCGGGGGCACGATCAGATCCTCGCTGCCCGTTGCGATCATTACCGGAATGGACCGCTCCGAAAGGAAGTCGGTGGGATACGGGGGCCAGTACTGCGAATTGTTATCGTAGGGAGCGTAGCCCAGGTATGCGATTATCCGGGGGTCGAGCATGGAGGCCACCAGACCCTGAGCTCCGCCGGTGGAATGGCCCACCACCGAGGTCCTGTTCGTATCCACCCGGCCATGGATGGGCGATGAGGTATTGGTACCGTGCTGATCCTCCGCCCATGTAATGGTATCGTTGATATCGTCTATCCAGGGCCACAGGTCCGGCCAGAGCTCGATATCGCTTTCGTGGTATCGCTCGGGAAGTAAGGGCCCGATTTCCGAACTTCCCTGCCCCTGAAAATCGAACATGATCACCACGTATCCCATGGACGATATGTTCTCTCCCAGCCAGTAATACCAGGACTTGTCCTCCCCGATGATCTCGATAAATCCCATATACCCCTCGCAGAAACACACCAGCGGGAACGTGGCATTGTATCCCACAGCAGGATAGTAGGCGCGAACGGAGAGATTTGCACCCCAGCGATTTTTGAACGCGGTATCGTAATGGGCGACGGCCCAGGTTCCGGGAGGATGTCGATCCAACCCCGCGGATCCCGCATCCTTCACGTCATCCGTGGTATCGGCTTCCCTTGAACCGTCAGATCCCTCATCGCCTGCCACGTGATTGAGAGTACAGTAAAAGGAAAAGGCCAGCAACGACAGAATGACCATCAACGGTAGACAGCGATACAACAAGCTCATCTTCGGTCCGCTCACTTCCATGGAACACCGTCCGATACTGTCTCATCCGCTGCCGAACATCTCCACAACATTCAATTCTCCCCGCTCACTCACCACCGCAACGGTCCCGGCATTTCCCATCCCCATGTAGTCGGGACAGGAGAATATTCTCAGCAGCCGGTCATCGAAATAGTACTGGTAGCCATCCTGGATATGACCGTGGGAAACCACCATGCCCGATATGCCGCTGGCCCTTAAAAAGGCGTCGAAGACCTTCCGGCCGAAGCTGCGTGCACGCTCTCCCCGTTTGGAGGGAACATAGTCCAGATCCTCATCCACCGGATCGTTCCAGAGCACCTCGAAGAGCCTGTCTTCGAGGGTCAGATCGGTGTTGGCCGGTATGTCGTCGAATTCCGCGAGGCTCGATACGCCACGTGGAATGCCTCCGTGCATGGCTGCGGCCCCACTTCCGAGAAGCGCTGCAAGGGGCATAAGGGAGAATATCTCGTTGTACCACCGGTAGACCTTGTCACTGTGCCTGTACAGAAATCGTTCGTTCACCTCGTCGCGGAAGCCGTAATGATAGTTGACGGGCAGCGTCTCGTGATTGCCACGAAGGAGTATTATACCATCCGGGTCGGCCAGCTTCTCCAGGAATAGCCTGTTGAGAACATAGAGCGAATCGGGGCCCCTGTCCACGTAATCCCCTAAAAAGACCGCTCTCTCGAGATCTTCCCGCTCCCGGAACATATCGAGCGCCCACTGGAGCGCCCTTCGGTTTCCGTGTATGTCTCCGACCACCATTGTCCTCTCGCTGCCGAACCGCACGAGATTGTCTTCCGTCTCAAGCCGGTTGGAAACGGCCACCAGGAGCTCCATGGTGAGATACGTATCGAAGTTCTCCAGGTGGGCAGGCTCGTCGAGGAATCCCCTCACCACATCCGGGGTAAAGAAGGGTTTCTCCGGATCGTGGACATCCTCCACCTGAAGGAAGTCCCTTGCGGCCAGGGCCTCCTTCGTCCAATCCTCCTGTTTCTCCACGTAATCGATGATGCCCGCAGGGTCGGTCATGACCGCGGTTTCACGTACGTCCCCTACCGATCCCCGGATCGTCGTCTCGGCGTCCTTCATTACCCGTGGAAGCACCAGGGCTGATGACGGGGGGATGGTGTCTTCATTTTCGATATCGTGGTCCTCGTTCTCCCTCGCTCCATTCAATGCCTCGTCCCCGTTCTTTTTATTACTGTCGGCATGGTCCTCATCATTTTTACCGTCCGTCATGCGTTATCGTCCCTCCTACTTCAAACGGCGTCCACGAGCGCGTCCGAACATTTCTCCATTTGAACATCTCCTTGTGTTTATTTATAAATAATCATACTATTGCGGACGCGGATTATTCACATTCACGGAACATGTCACGACTTGTCCAAGAAGACGGTACAGGTATTGCCATCTTCAAGGGAATGTGGCAATGAATCCGAACCTGACATCAGCACGAACCATCCGAGGAAAATTACAATAAAATAGAAATATATCGTTCAGTGATACGGCTCCTGTTTAATAATGTGCCAGTGGAGAGGTGACAGAGCGGCTATGTGCGCGACTGCAGATCGCGTTTATGGGAGTTCGAATCTCCCCCTCTCCACCTTTTTCTTTTAATCCTGCCTCCGCTGGCCGAGCCTCTATAAGAAAAAGCGGATCAAATAAGAAAATCCGGCTCGGCCTGCTCGGCAGGAGGATTTTTAGGCACTTCATCACCTCATCTATCTCCTTCCGAGCGACCTGCAGTTCTCAATCACGGACCCGTGTAATTCCCTGCGTCTTCCCAGACTCTGCCGCTGCCGGCCGGAACGCCACGTCCCTTTCTCGTCCGTTACGTCGTCATACGTTACGTCGTGTTGTTCTCGTATGAACTCATATCCAGTATCATAGGCATTCCGTCCTCGCCCACGGGGACGATGAAGAACTGGACGTTTGTATCGGGGTCGGTGAGCGCCGACATGAAGAGGTACTGGAGATAGGTTCGGGCACTCTCGGTCATGTTCTCGAGACCGAACTGCTCCTGGATGAGCCTTATGGACTCGGCGCGTCCCTCCGCCTCCAGTATCATCCTCTGGGCTGTGGCGTTCGCGGTGATGACGGTCACGTTGTAATCCGCATTGGCGTTGGCTATCTTTTTCTTGACCACTTCCAGCTCCGCAAGGTAGTTGTTACGAGCGGTTTTGATCTCTATCTCCGACTGCTGCATAAGCTGTGAGGCCTGCTGTACATTGAACGGAAGCTCAATATTCCTCAAGGACACCTCTTGCACTTCAATATAATAATCTTTTAGATAATCTTTCAGGTCGGCATCCACTTGTTTCTGGATAGTGGATTTATTTGTATTGATCTGTATTCCCGAATATCTGTTTTCTGCGATTATCTGGCGAACACGAGATCTAAGTCTCTGAATGATCTTTGTTTCTATGAAATCCGGGTTTTCAACGATTAAATCCCCTACTTTTTCTTTTTCAAGATTATAAACCACCTGAAAGTCCATTGGTACGTTGTACCCGGAACCGTCCTCTTCAACAGAAGTTACTATCACAGTTTCCTTTACGGATTGTGTATTGTACCTGACGATTGTCATGGTGGACAGGGGATTCTTGAACACCCATCCGCTATCCTTCTGCGTTCCTATTGACATGCCGTTGGTATACACGCCGACGTTTCCCGCCGGCACACGCCTTATGGACGCGCTCAGTACCACCAGCAGGAGAAAGAACACCACTCCCGTGAGAATCATGATGCGTGCCTTTTTCGGACTATTCGATATTCCGAGATTCTTTCTGATTTCATCGCTGCTCATCCGTTCACCTTCCAGATCCATTTCATGAAGTGAGAATGAACAGGGGAAGGCATTCAGGCTTTTTCCCTTTTATGCCTTCTTTCCCACAATCGGATACAATGGGACAGGATGCTGGCCAGCGGTTCCCGTATCGAATGAGAATAAGGAGATGCTTGTCCGGATCATCGCTACCAGGACTCTCATATCCCGATCATTTGCAGTAAGGGCATTCCTTCAATGCGCGCATGTACTGGCTATGACAGTTCGGACACGTGGTCAGCTCGATCCCCACGTCCCTGAGCACGCCTGTGAGCTGGCTTTCTGCCGTTGGCACGGTCGGATCATCCACCGTTTTCGCTTCCGGGGAAGGAACGGGGGGGCCCTGCGGAGGAGCCGTTGGAGGGGGGGCCGGAGGAGGAACGATGCGGGGCGGCTCCACTACCGTGGCGGAAGGTGGCGGGGGAGCATCGCCGGGAGGAGAGGATGCCGCCGGGAGGGGGGCGTCCCTGCTGCGCTCGATCTTCTCGGTCAGTTCCTTCAATTTGTCCATTATGGCACTCTCCCGCAGGCTAACGGAGGCCTTCTTCGGTTCCCCTTCAAGGTCGATATCGGGGGCTACAACCGTTCCTGCTGTCTGATCGCCCGTGTCCACTATCTTCGGCCCCTTTCGAACGCCTTCGGGTCCTATTATCATTGGGGGTTTCACAGGCTCCTTGGGCTCAATCACCATTCCATCCGGTCCCTTGAGCGGGGCCTCTCCATCGAAATCGAAGAGCTCTTCCAGCTTTTGCCTGTCCACCTTTGGCGGCTGGTGCCCATCGTCAATGACGCGGTACTGCCCGGCTTCCTGGTCGTCAACCCCGGTATATGGGGGCAATGCGAGGACCTCCAGGTAAGGGGGCACCCCCGGTGCAATGGTATACGACCCGGTCGCCGGGCCGGAAACACCTGGAGGAGGGGGTGGGGGGTGTGGTGGCAGGAATCCAGGGGGCGGGACTGGCGGTCCCGGTAGCTGGAGTTGGGTAGGGAAGGGGGCGAGCATCAGCGGTACGGGAGTGCTCTCCCTGGTCTCCCTTCTCCTTCTGGCCCTGTGCCTCTTTATAGAGGTCACAAAGATGACCAGGAACAGTATCGTCAGGAACATTGCAGCCAGGAGGATGAAGGCCCATTTCCACATCTTTCCCATATCGTCCTCGCTTCCCGGGTCGTCCCCCATCTCGCCTCCGCCACCGTTGTCATCATCATCGTCGCCAACTGTGCTCCGGGGCAATAGCTCGATCTCCACGCGAGAGATGTTCATGGGCCCGACATGCACCACGGTGTAGTTCGACACATATCCCGACGCCGTCAGATCGACCTCGTAATCCCCGGGTATGAGATCGAGAAGGAGGGGCCACGCATCCATTGTACTGTCGAAGGGAACCATCGCTCCCTTTCGCACGGCGATATGCGCCTCGGCGAGACCAAGACCCGTCCTGGCGTCCTTCACAATGATGCTGAGGGTCCCGTTGGGGAGAATGGTCCTGGCCAGCAACTCCCCGGTGGGGGCGGACGGATTCCCGGCCTCGTCCACGGCACAAAGACGGAACGTGTAGTTCGAATCGAATTCCAGCCCGGATACTGTCCCAAAAAGCTGGGAGGCGCCGAACTCCCCGAAAAGACCGAATGCACCGTCGTTCTCCCCCCTCAGGTACAATCGATATCCCGAGGTATCGTTCGAGCTGCTGGCCGTCCATTCCAGGGTAACATTCCCCGAATCCACCCCAAGCAGTCGCAGCGGGCCCGGGGGCGAGGGAGGAGCGTGATCCCTGTGCCTTGCACACACCATGTTACCGGGTTCCGATTCCAGGGCCACCTCGTCCACGGATATCAGGCAGAAACAATACGTCTCGTTGTTCACCAGGCCGAACTCGCTGCCGTTCAGCTCCACCGACCGGTTCTCGGCGTGAATGTAAGGAATTATTATCTCCCAACCGTCATTGGAGCATTCGACGAGCTTGAAGTATGAGACATCCCCGGCGTCCGTTGAGGACAGGGACCAGCTTATATTGAGGGAATCTCCATTCTCAACCGGTTCTGCATTCGTGATGTTGGCGGCGGGAGGGGCGCGGATATCGGATGTTACGAGGTATAGGAGGCGGTCCCTTTCAATACGCTGATGAAGCGTGGTGTTCCACTCCCGGGCGCCCAGGAAATAGGCGCTTACCTCCACCTCATGTTCATCGTCCCCCAGATTATCGTGATCGTATTCCCCGGATTGAACCCACACGGGGGGAATCTCGCCGTCCGCATCCGTCCTGTCGTCGTCCCCCCCGTACTCCCGGGTGGAATAAACTATGTGGGGGCCGGATCTCACCAGCACGTCGGCTCCCTCCACTGGCGTGGCATTGTCCGAGAATCTTATCTTCAGACCCAGGCGGTGATAATCCCTTATGAGCGCCCCGCCGGAGCGCTCCACCTCCACGGGGCCGTACGTACAATTGCGAAGGTCCATCTCGGAGGAACCCGTTCCCTCCACGGATACCGCCGGGCCGCCGTCCAAAAAGCTCGAATCGGTGGCCGTTAACGACGAGGACGAAGCATAGAGTGCGCTCCCCATGATCCCTCCCCCGCTCACCACCGTTGATGTGATCTCGATACCATCGCTCTTGATCATTCTCAACCCCATACCGGTATCGGTAAGATTGCAGTTCAACACAGTGCAATCCGAGGAGGAGGCCAGGAGGATGCCGTCAGCTCCGGAAAGATCGCAGTCCACAATGGAACAGTCAGCAGCACCAGCAAGGATAATGAGACCCGCTTCCGAATGGGTAAAGGTCTTCCCTCTGGGGGAGGCATGGTAATAGACAGGGCGGCCTTCGATGGTGCAGCTGGTATTGATCTGATGGATAAAATGAGCCTCATCGCGTCCCCGAAAATCGAATCCCGCTGCCGCCCCCGCGACCTCCATACCATAGAGCACTCCGCCAGTGCAGTGGTCCATGGTAATGCCGGTGGTGTAATTACCCTTCAGGCTGCAATCGTGCATGATGATCTCGTCGGTATCCATCATAATTATTCCCCTGCCGCCACCCCCGATCATCGTATTGCCGGCAAATATCACGTCGCTGCACCTATCTACAAGAGATACGCTGTCATGCCCACCCAATGAGGAGTCCGTGATGGTCAGCTTATCCACCTCCTCAAAACGGGTGACGTTGGACGAGCTGTCCGGATCCCCGGAAACGGAAAGACCGGTGATGATCGCCTCTCCTGCCCCCTTCACGAACAACCCCGAGGTCCGGGTATCGATGCTGCCCCCGGAAACGGTGACGATGCCTCCGCCCTGAAGGAGAATAGAAGCATTATAGCCCCTGTGCTCGATGATATTATCGGAGATAGCTATGTCCGCGCCCCCGGTTGCCGTGAGACTGACGGATGATGCACCGTAACTGCCAATGCTGTTCCCGTCCAGGCTGAGCGAAGCGAGAACTTCACCGGATATCCCGCACTCGACGTTCACCATGGTATTGCCGCTGACGTCGCTTCTCAGAGACCCGCAAACGGCACTCACGGCGATGTCCTCGAAACGGTTGCCCACGATGGTATGGCTCCCATCCCTTACATAGATCCCATAGTCGCATTTCCGGAAATCGTTATCCGTGATCTCCGTGTTCGACGGGTTCTGCTCCAGAACAATGCCGTAGCTGCACCCCGTCAGGCTGTTCTTGGTTATTACGTTCCCCGCCGATTCCTGGGCCACGAATATCCCATCCTCGCAATCGTCGAAGGTATTGTCACGTATCGCGCAGCCGCCGGCCTGCTGCAGGTAGACACCGTGACCCGGGACGTTCCTGAACTGATTGTTCGATATCTCGATGTTCTCCACTTCCAGATCGGCATCGTCCGTCCTTGAGTGTACCCAGACGCCCTGCTGGCAGTTCTGAAGCACGCAGTTCCTTATGATGTGACCGTTCCCGTTCTGGACCTTGATGGCATAATCGTCCCAGGTCCTCCCGGGATCATCGATGGTAAGACCCTCGGTCACCGTGGGGGTAGGGGATGCGATGAGAACGCGGGCCCCGCGCATCGTGCCCCGGGTGATGGGAGGTGGGGACAGCGTGACGCTCTCATTCTTCGCAGCCACTATGCTTACTCCGCGGTCGATCAGCAGGTTCTCCCCATAATTACCCTCGTGGACTATTATAAGCGTCCCATCCCCGGAGTCACATATGGCTGCCTGAATGCTCGAGAACTCCCTGTCCACGCCAACGTGGACAACAGGTGGACGGCCGGGTCTTTCGATGGTTCCGCTCTCATCCCGCCCGAATGCACCCGCAACGGACAGGATCAGGAGGAGTGCGACAGAAAAGATAGAAAGACGTTCCCAGCAAATGCGCATCTTCAGAAAGGACATCGAAACACATCCAAACACCGGTTCGGTGCAATTAGCATCTTTCAATTATATATAATATTAGGTGAAATGCCGCACATGAACGTCGGGTCCCGGGGCGGTGGAAAGACCGGGCCGATCCCGTCGGCCGACACGATAGTGATTTACGGGCGGAAGGCGTGCGCCCCGTAAGAAAGCAAATTTGCGGATACGAACACTCCAGGCGAGTTAGATAAAATGAAAAATCCAAGGAAATACGGAAAGGCGCCATACCGCATAGCGGTGGTGCACGGGGGACCAGGAGCGGCCGGTGGTATGGCACCGGTGGCAAGGGAGTTGAGCCGTATGACGGGCGTTCTGGAACCGCTCCAGAGGGCCGGCTCGGTGGGTGGACAGGTGCAGGAACTACACGGTTTGCTGAGCAGGTACTGCGTCGTTCCGGTCACGCTCATCGGTCATTCATGGGGTGCGTTCCTTTCATTCCTTGCCGGAGCCAGATATCCCTCCCTGGTGAACAGGATAATACTCATAGGATGCGGGCCCTTCGAGGAGAGATATGCTTCGAGTATAATGAAGACCCGCCTATATCGCCTCGGAACGGATGCGCGGGATGAGGCGGTGGATCTCTTTCGGACCATGGAGGGGGCGCCCGATGGTTCCGGGGACGAGATACTCGAAGAGATCGGTAACATGATGTTTGCCGCGGATTCATACGATCCCATTCCCTTGGATACCGGAGACGTGGAGTACCGAGCCGACATTTACCGGAGCGTCTGGAGCGAGGCGAGCGAGATGAGGCGGTTCGGGGGGCTTCTGGCAGAGGGAAAGCGGATCGAATGTCCCGTTGTGGTGATACACGGAGATTATGATCCCCATCCCATGGAAGGCGTGGTGGAACCCCTGTCACGTATAATGGGTGACCTCCGGATCGTCTCCATTCCGTACTGCGGGCATTATCCATGGTACGAACGGAGGGCCAGTAGTCGGTTCTTCGAGATACTAAGAGAGGAACTGCAGCGTTAGGAAGCTGGGTACGGGCTCTTCTCGCTATCATTTAAGTAGGAGTGGCTCTATTATAATAACCGAAAGTCGGGAATTCGGAACCCTTGGCGCCCGGATGCAATGGCCCCGGAGGTCTATAATGATCAGATGGCATTACCTCCTTGTCGGATCGCTCCTCGTCCTTCTATTTCTACTGGGCGGTCTGTTCTTTCCTTGGTACACAATGCGACACAACGCCTCCGGAGACCTGCGTACCGGAAGATTCGTGGCAGCCAGCGGCAGTATGGAGACCAGCGAGGTGATGTACCTGGAGGATGAGACTAGAAATCACAGCGCCTCCTCCAGCCCGCAGATTTTCCGGGAGCCCCGGACCACTGAGTCCATGGGGAAGTATGACGACATGCCTCACGTAAAGGACACATTGTCCATGACAAGGGCGTTCATCATCACGGGGATGGTTCTGTCCTGCCTGACCGCTGCGGTCCTGTGCGTTTACATCTTCATAGAAAAACACCGAAAACCGCTCCTCATGGCTCTTATAGCCGTGTCCATACTGAGCCTCCTTGCATCCTCCGCTTCCATCATCCTCTTCTCGGTACGGATGCCGGATGACATCGACAGCGATCTGGATGCCACAATATTCCCGGGGCTGTTCTCTCACATGGAACTGGCAAATATCACCCTTCCCTACGAGGTCGAAGACGAACAGTCGAAGTTCTATACCACGCGCACAGAGGTGTACGACGATCTGTGGAACAGCACCGGATACGACGGCGGATTGTCGGGCAGTTCGCGGGGGACATATCACAGAAGCTATTTCGACGGACAGGTGGTACTGAACGTGGAATCGGACCTGTCCTGGGGACCAGGTTCGGGGTGGTACATGACCCTCTTCGCCTCGGTGCTGGGACTTGCGTGCGCCGTTCTCTCCATCCTGGTGGACAGAAACCCTTCCGTTCCCTTTGCAAGAGGGAAAGAGACATTCGGGCCTACCGAGGATGATGGGGATGACGTGGATGAGACGGAGGTGGAGGGAGAGAAGGAGGAAGAGGAGGTTTTCGGAGAGGAGGGATTCATCGAAACTGTTGACGGTGAAGGGGACGGAATGTTCGGCGATATGACCGGCAGATGAGCCAACAATCCCTTTACACAGTCCATTGAGAACCTGATGGATCCGGTTTTTACGGCACTGTCCCTGTGGTATCGACACACATAATCCCACATGAATTGGAGACTTTTTTCGGCCAATCTGTAATGATTAGTGTTTCGGATAAAATATTCTTTGGAAATCTTTTTAAACTATGAATCCATTCTGGTCATTGGGCACGGCAAACGAGAAGGGGTACGCCCCTTCGATGGTGAGGTGAGAAGAGAGGATCCAATCCCTTGCTGCTAGATCCAATGTGATTCCGATATGCACCAAACCGGCATAGACCCCCATATACCGGCATCATATCACTGGCGGCAAGGGCATCGGGGACAGAAAGCCCATTTTAAGGGCAGACCATCCGGGGAAAAATGGGATTGCCTACAGAAGAACCATCGGGGAGGCCGGGATGGGATTCGCCGTGCCCTTCATTCTGTTTAATGGATATACGGATAACATTGCACTACCGCAGTTTGGCGGCCAATACCCACATGGATGGAACGTAGGGTATCATATTATCTTTTCGTCATGGTCCGCGAGATAAATGCAGTGTTCTTGGTAATAGTATTCATTTACCACTCTTAAAGTAAAGAGGTTAGGTTTCGAGTTTTCTACGAGGTCTCTATTGCAGAAGGGGCCGTGCTACTGAAAGCATGGACTTGGATCACCGCTGTTCCCCCCCTTATCCCGAAACCAACCGTGCAGGACGGTTCACAACAGAATCGGAGCGTTATGCGAAATTCTGCCCCTAACATATAACTAATAAAACTGAAAATAATCGGTTCTAGAATAAATCGGAATGGAGTGAAATCGATGGAAATTGATCCAGAAGTGATTATCGAGATCAGCAACCAATTGCATGAAATCGGGGCCGAACCGTTCTTCCTGTGCATAAGCGGCAGTGATAACTACGGCTTTTCATCTGAAAACAACAGCGATGTAGATATCCGGGGAGCCTACATCCATGTCCGACCGGACGATATATTCAATCCCCATCTCGAAAGAAAGTTGACGATAGAAGGTGAGTGTTATATCGATGATTTAAAACACGAATGGCAAATCCATGAAGTTGCGAAGTTCCTGCGCCTACTGGGAAAATCGAACATGAACATTCTGGATTGGATTCATTCCAATGACATTCTTTCTGAACCGCCTGATCATTATGGTATTTCTCTCGAGGACCTGCGTAACAAAAGCTCGAAATTCATCGATCAGCGGTTCATTCGTCACACGTTCGGATGGACGAAGCACATGTATAATAAGAGTTGGAGGGACCCAAAGAAGATATTGCATACTCTAAGACCTTTGATGACCTGTTTGTATTACCTCGATACAGGCGTATATCAACCTAATATTCAACTTTTGACATCAGAACAATCCCTGGGAAAATACAGACCCCTGATCATGGAATTGATCGAGTTAAAGAAGATCGGGCAGACCTCCAATGATGCAATTCGTCAGAGTTCACTCGACACCTACGATGAACTGAAAGAATCGATCGAAGAAAGAAAGGACGTTCTTCCCGAACTGCTTTCCCGGGATGAGGACATAAGAAGCATTATCACCTATATACGTTTGAATTCGTTGAACCACAGGATCAAAACGCGTATCGAGCGGCCGTCCATTCTTGCTTGAACTTATCGAAGAGAAAAAGGGCCATGAGACAGTGCTGGGGGCCATCGAGGAGGAGCCGGATGGACCACCGTGGAGCCCGATGGACAGACGCTGTTTGAGTACGACCTCAGATGATGGACAATTGCATTTCCGTTCCCCGGATCATCCCATCTGTTCCGAAAACATTCGTAAGCTATCCAAAATGCGCTGTAATACATATGTATCGGGGATGGCATGGCAACAGAACTCAAATCCTTCCACCTCGCACCGAATATAAGGAACCAACTGGCAACTTAAGTGGAAAAGGGTCATTACAGGAACCTGCCGGAAGCAATCAACGATGCACTTCGACTGCTAATCCGAAAGCACCTTGCGCAGATGGCCCGGGAGGAATTGATGGAACTGAGGAAGAGCGGCCAGTCCGATAGAAGCCTATCCGAATTTCTGGAGGAGGTACGGGAGGAAAAGGATCGATGATATTTTTATACCCTTCGTGGTATCCAACCTCTACTCGGCCTTGAAAATAGGGACCAATTCTCTTCTTGTTGACAGGAAATCGTCGAGCTCATTTTCCATGCGGATGTATGATCGTTTTCCATCGCCATCCTTGATCTCCAACCCGTGTTTTCTTATACTTCGGGCTATGGCGCCAGTGAAGTCCCGAGTGTTTATCATCCATTCATCGACGATATCCCGAATGAATATTCGGTCTACGAGATCTGTTGTCTCAACATTACCGGATAAAAACCTATACAGCGAGCACACGAATCCGCGCGATATGTTCATCAATTCTTCGTCGGAATCCGCCTCGATCCTTATCCACATCGACCCGATATTGAACCTGTTTTCTATCTTGTGAATCTTCATCTGGAAATGAATTCCCTCATGTCCCTTTCCCGGATCATGCCTTTCCAGCGACAGAGACATCTGCGGGTATGACATGGCCGTAACAGGATTCTTCATACTTAATCGGATATGAAATGATATTGAACCTTCTGTGGATTCCCTTAAGCTGACCGTAATAAGGTAATTCTCGCTCTCGGCCCGCAGGGATCTAAAAGCGGATTCGATGATGCTCATCTCGATATCCGGAACTTCATCCATTTATCTCCTCCATCTCGTTCATTTCGTTCTCGAACCTGTCGATCCGGTCTTCGATGTCCTCGTGGTATGAGGACCAAGGAATACCATACTTCTGGAATATCAAATCCCAGTAATGCCGGTCTATGCTATTGAACCTGGAAGGAGGATAATACGTTTTATCGAAATGCCTTCCGATTATTGCCGAGACGATTAGAAGGTAAATTTCCATCGCCTCCATTGGGTGAATTTCTCCTGTTGAAGGCTTTTCAGGTGTTTCTTCAGGTCTTATTTCCTCTACCTCAATGCTCATTACGTACCCATCGGGTGGCGGAATATCGGGCGGTCTATTGTACGTATAGTAGACTGTCATATCCGTCAGGTTCAGAGCTCCCCTGGAGCGTTTCAGTTCAAGGAACTCGATGCGGTTTGGTAGCTCTCCTATATTGTCCCTGATAAAGGTCTGCTGTTCTTCTTTCTCTTTCCGGAGCTTTTCAAGTTCGCTGAGAAGCCTGGTTATGGTATCATCGTAGGATTCTGATTTTTCCTTGTACCCGTCCAGGCGATACTTTGTCCCCAGCCTGACGGTTATGGTCGTCTTCCGTTTCTCTATCATGTATTTCCGGGGAAATTTCATTTCTTTCATTAACGTAATTAACGTAATTATTATATATATAGTTTTCTATATGACCAAAACCAGTCATACCGTCCAGGTAGGCCATCCCTCACTCAAAACACCCTTCCCCGACCGACTCCGCCACACCCATTCCCTCCCGCTTGGGCAGGTAAAGAGCGCGGATCAAGAAGGGAGAGGACGGAGGACGTAGTGTTTGGAGGGGGGAGGATGGAGAGTATGTTCAGGCATGCGGAATGAAATAATTTAGCACAATGTATTCGATATTATAGGCGGAGGAATCGAATGACGATACTCACGGCGATCCTTCACAGGGAAGAGGAAATATACGTTGCCGAATGCCCCGATGCCGGGACAGTCAGCCGGGGAGAAACCATCGACGAAGCTCTTCAAAACCTGAAGGAAGCCACGGAATTGTACCTTGAGGAATTTC